>JBOEGT010000031.1:0-64695 GCA_050633585.1 Arenicella sp. | reverse complement strand
AAAAAGATATTGCAGAATATGCGGTTGTCCGAAATCAACACAACCCTTTCTTGTTTGAAAGCATGCAACTTTTGATCGCTTCTGATTTTCGTGAAACGTTTGATAACAAACGAAAAGTTGATACTTATGCCTACTGGATGAAAGCCATGGCTTACTTTCCCACTCTTGAATCTATCAAGCTGACACGAGAACTTTCAAAACATGCAGGCAATGAAAAATTGCGCAAATTTACCACCAAGCTGCTCAGCCGCAATCATCACAAATTTTTAAAAATTGAGGAGTTAAAGAAAACACTTGATGAAAGCAACAAGCTTTATGCTGGTGAAAAATTTGGCTCGGTTAACGTTGCATTCACTAATGAACACAATTTTGGCCAAGAGAAAGTAGCAAGTTTGGAGAAAATGAACCTTCAAGCAAAAGTCATTACCATGCTTCAAGGAGCAGACCTTTACAACGAAGGATCACCGAATAGCCTTGATATTATCATCACGCGTTATCGTGTGACCAATAAAGCTTCTCGTGCCGCGCTTGGAGCGCTCATTCCTTTTGGTGGTGCAGCAACTGGCCCTGACTTGTTAGCATCTAATGTGACTTTGAATTTAACCAATCAACCAAATACCGAGAATGCACTCATTCCTATTTCAGTATCCAAGGTTTATACCAACCAATATAAGGGCGGAGAAGCCAGCCTTGCCAAGGCTTACTTAAGAGAATTGAACGCCGCTTTATCATACCTCAGATAAGCACACACTCTAAAAGCCTAGGCACCCTATAAAGCTCCAAGAAAGCTGGAGCTTTATATTTTTAATGCTTTTTGAATCTAGCAGCATACAGCTTAAGTGTTGTTGATAAATTACTCGGGCGTGATTGATTTCTTCTTGATAGCATTGATCCTTCTGCGTCAATCCGCTCCCTACAGGTTTTTCTTCCACTGATGGCAATTGCTATTGAGTTATACAAAGCCAATGAAACAAATGTGTCACAACTCTGTCCACCAACTTATAGATCTGATCTATCAAGCAATACATCCGAAAAGTGATTGAAAATCCTATCTTTGATATGAAGCCTTTATAGGCGAATTTTGTGTCACGCTGATGATTCTTGGTGATATAACCACTCGCTGAAGGAACATAAAGCCTCTTGGATCAGCGTGTATTTAATGCAACACCATTTTTCCACTTCTAAGCTAAATGATGGCTTTACCCTTAAAATGATATGTTATATCATATCGTCCCTTTAATAAAAGGCCAGCAAGTCCTGCGGCTATCACGCGAGGTTTGCTGAGTGTTCACTTCACTCAATCAATCAATTAACACACAGGATAACCGATGAAACGCCCTTACAAAATCGCCTATTCCGCGGCGCTGCTTTTTAGCGCTATTTCGCTTCATGCTCACGCTGCAAGCTCAACATCAGACAAATCTAGCGCGCAATTCAGCGCTATTTTAGACGGCCGATATGCCAGTTATGACAATGACCCTGAGGAATATGAAATCCCAGGTTTTAGCCTTGGTGGCGAAGCCGAGCTTCCTGAAGCCGGGTTTTCTTTAGGTCACATTGAGCTGGGTGCCAGCGGAGAAATCGATGACAAACTCCGTGGTCAGCTAACTGTTGCTATTGCTGAACATGATGGCGAAACGGAAGTTGAGCTTGAAGAGGCATTTATCGAATCGTTAGGCTTGGGTTATGGCTTCACCGCCAGAGCGGGTCGTTTCTTTCCAAGCATTGGTCGTGTCAACAGCCAACATAACCACGCATGGGACTTCATCGACGCTCCTTTAGTCTATCAGGGTCTTTGGGGTGCAAAATATATTGACGACGGCCTACGCTTAAGCTGGATAGCACCCACAGATACTTTTCTTGAGTTTGGTGTTGAAGGACTTGCGGCATCTGGCTTCCCAGCTGGCGGAGAACGCTCAGATGGCATTGATTCCCAAGTATTATTTATGAACATTGGTGGTGACATTAATAGCAGTAGCAGCTGGCAAGCTGGCTTAAGCTATCACCACGCGGATGTTGTTGACCGCGAAGCCGGTGGACATGGTCATGGCCACGGCGAAGAAGAAGGCGAGGAAGAGTCGGAAGAAACACCCTCTTTTTCTGGAGATAGCGACACAATCGGTATCAATGCCGTATTTAAATGGAGCCCGAATGGCAATCCTAAGAATCGTCACTTAATCATCCAAGGTGAGTACTTTCAACGTGATGAAGATGGCTCAATTGTCTTAGAAGGCAGCGATCCACTTGAACAAACCTCGATTAATGGCGATCAATCTGGCTTTTACTTGCAAGGCATCTATAAGTTCGCACCGCATTGGCGTGCAGGCATTCGCTATGATCGCCTAGACAGTGACAACACGGGTAGCGATACAGAGGTTTTGGAAGAAGCTGGTTTGTTGAATGAAGGTATCAACCCAACTCGCTATAGCGTGATGACTGAGTGGGTTCCAAGTGAATTTAGCCGCATTCGTTTGCAATACAACCGTGATGAATCTAGTGAAAACAAAGATTCTCAATTGTTTTTACAATTCACCACAAGTATTGGCGCGCACGGTGCCCATAACTTCTAATAAATCACATTGATAGTACGGACTGCATCATGAAATTTCTGTTCAAAAAAAGTCCACTGAAGTTCTTGCTAGCGACCCTTCTGGTCGCTAGCAGCAACATATCAGTGGCGGCGATTAATGTCTTAGCTTGCGAGCCTGAATGGGCAGCGCTTGCCAAAGAAATAGGCCAAGATCATGTCTCTGTTAATTCAGCGACCACCGCATTACAAGACCCACACCACATCCAAGCAAGACCAAGCCTAATTTCAAAGGCACGGCGTGCAGACCTGTTAATTTGTTCGGGTGCCGAGTTAGAAGTCGGCTGGCTACCTGTTTTGCTTCAAAAATCAGGCAATCCAAAGATTCAAAGTCAATCGCCAGGCTATCTCATGACCACGGATCATGTGGAATTGCTAGGAAAAGTTGAGAATGTATCTCGCTCAATGGGCGACATTCATGGGGCAGGCAACCCTCATGTGCACTTAGATCCACAAAGAATGATAATCATCGCTGATGTCGTCGCTGAAAGGCTCTCAGCCATTGACCCTGAAAACAGTGAAGACTACCAAAAAAATAAAGCGTCATTACAAGCGAACATTAATGCGCTGCTTCAAACATCTGGAACAAAAATTCAAGCGCTAAGAAACAAACAATGGGTTGTACATCATAATAACTGGTTGTATTTGAACGAATGGTTGGAGCTAGAACAAGTCGCCACACTTGAACCTAAACCAGGCGTGCCGCCAACAACCAAGCATCTGGCTAAGCTGGTGTCCGATTTAAAAGCGAAACCCGCTCAAGCAATTGCCTATGGTTCATACCAACCTAAAAAAGCCGCAAACTGGCTTGGCAATAAAACAGGGATTCCTGTGGTGGCAATGCCTTACACGATTAGCGACTGGGAAAAACCGAATGCGATTGTGTCTTGGTATGATTTAGTGATTAACACACTGCACGACACTCTGAACCCTGAGTAAAGCAGATCACTGCTTAACTATGAAACTATAAAACCATGAATAGTGGAGCCATATGATGGAGTTTTCCATCTTACTTCCTGCGTTTGCAGCCGGACTGACGGTATTACTCAGTCACGTCCCTCTAGGGCAAGAGGTGCTCAAACGCGGGATCATTTTTATCGACTTAGCGATCGCACAATTTGCTGGTTTAGGGTTAATTGTTGCAAACTATCTCGGTTTTGATGCGCATGGCGTCGAAATACAGCTCTTTGCGTTACTCGGCGCTTTGCTCGGCGCTGCACTGCTTAGCACCACTGAACGTTTTTTGACTGATCATCAAGAGGCAGGCATTGGCATTTTATTTGTCTTAGCCACCACCGCAGGTCTTTTATTGATTGCCAACAACCCCCATGGTGGAGAACAACTGCAAAACATATTAGTGGGACAAATTCTCTGGGTGGAGTGGTCACAACTGATCCCCGCACTAGTGATTGGCATAGCCACCTTAGTGATTGCGCTCAAAGCCAGAAGACTATTTCAAACACGGTGGTTTTATATCATTTTTGCTCTTGCCATCACACAATCTGTGCAATTGGTGGGCGTTTATTTAGTCTTTGCCACACTCATTATTCCGGCACTGGCTAGTGTCAGATTCACCACTACAAAAACATTGTTATTCCCAATCAGTTTGGGTATCGCATCTTATGCCATTGGGTTAACGGTGTCGTCTATTGTAGACCTGCCCAGTGGCGCCGTTATTGTATGGGCGATGGCGTTGCTGAGCCTAACTTTCATGCTGGCATCTAAAAAAACACGTTAATTGATCTTTTAGGTCATTCTCCTTTATTATTTGCCTCGATGAATCTCTAACAACGGACTAAAAGTCGTTGCATATGAAGTTCAACCATCCTTCTTGACAGATTAAGCTAATAACAAGGTTCACGATGAAAAAGGTTCTTTTGATCACAGGTGCCAGTTCAGGCATTGGCGCTTCTATTGCAAAACTGGCTGCAAATGAAGAATATGCGATTTGCGTAAATTACCGACATAGCAAAGAAAAAGCAGATGCCATTGTCGATGAGTTAAACAAGGCTGGAGCAACCGCTATTGCCTTGCAAGCAGATATCAGCAAAGAAGACCAAGCCATTCAATTATTTAACGAGCTTGACGAGCAGTTAGGCCCCATCTCAGCATTAGTGAACAACGCTGGCGTCATCACCCCCATCGATGCCTTCGAAAACATTGACGAGCAACGCCTGAAAACCGTCTTTGAAATCAACGTGTATGGCAGCTTTTATTGCGCGCGTGAAGCGGTTAAACGGATGAGCCATAAGCATGGAGGGAGTGGTGGCAGTATTGTAAATATCTCTTCAATCGCTGCCAGCCTAGGCTCACCCAATGAATTCATTGACTATGCCGCGACGAAAGGTGCAATCGACACCATGACAAAAGGCCTTGCCAAAGAAGTTGCTGCCTTTGGGGTGCGTGTCAACGCTATCCGACCAGGACTCATCGAGACTGAGATGCATGCGCATGCGGGTGACAGTGATCGTCCAAACAAATTCAAACATGTTATTCCGATGCAACGCACAGGCTCAGCCGATGAAATTGCCGAGTCGGTCATGTGGTTACTCAGCGATGCAGCAAGCTACGTAACCGGTTCACTCATTGATGTCTCGGGTGGGCGTTAAAATATCCATTTTTGTTTATTGGCATCCCAAAAAATGTTATCCCAGTTCTCCGAATAACTTGCTGCATTGGCCTCTCCTTCAGTGTATTGATCAAGAATAGCTTGGTACTGCCCTCGCAAGCTTTTCATCTTTCTCAAGTTAGGGAAATATTCAACATCATCAAGCATCCAAATCAACCAGCGTAAAGCGGGTTTATGTCCAGACGCCACCAAGTGCCGAGTAAACTTGGGATGATCATCAAGATTTCTCACACCTTGTTCCCATGAGTATTTCACTAGATCTTGGGGAACCGTGTTTAAATCAACCTCCCAAAATGGCGCCGCACTACTGGTGTTCCTGATCAACGCCAAAGTATGGCGTAAATCTTTTTGTTCACGTAACACTTTGGCATGAAAATATTCTCGATTGCCTAAAAAAGCTAACCTAGAGTGTAACTGTACTAATGGCAATAACGCTTGCCCTTCAATTGCCAAGCGTTTGTGTAAATTATTCAATTGATGTGGTGTGGTGCTTGCAATATCTACTAATAGCTCATTATGCAACTCTGGTTGGGAGTTATACCACTCAAATAGATTGCTCGCGTGGTAACGGCAATAGTAACAACGCGAAAGCGCTATTGTTTGAGGGTAATCTTTCCAGAGCGGCAACAACACTTTTTGAGTCATTGACCAAGGCTCCTTGCTGTCGCCATAATCAGTCCAACCACCATTGACGATAGCACTCACTAAGACCGAAAAAATGACGGCTTCCTGCTCACTTTGTCCTTGCCATTGCAGCAATGATAAGGCAGTTTTTATATCCGGAATCTGCGATACCTGTTGCCTGATTTCATCACGCTCTTCTTTGACATAACATATTTTGCTAGACAGTTGCCAAACAGGTAGTGATGGGCAAATATTTTCAGAGGCTAGATCTTGAAGTTGAGTTTTCATCTGATAGACAAGCTTTTTGCTTTCAGGCTTCTTCAACAAACCATCAATCACGACACCGATCATCCAAAACATAAGAATGCCAACACCTAACAACTTCGCTATCGATAAGGTTGCATTATCATGTGATCCAGCACCATCTTCACGCTCAATCACAACACTGCTATCGTTCCGGTGATGGTTAGTTCTCATTTGTCAATCCTTCTGTTTCAAGCCAATCAGTAATCAGCACTTTGCCTTCTTCATTTCGTGCAAAAGAAAAAGTGATGGGTTTTATCTGCAATCGCTTTGCTTGAGCATTACTGACTATCAGCCCATCCGTGTTGAGCGCTAGTGCACAAATAGGACAACGAGAAAAATGTGTATAGGCTTGTTGACGAAACGTTGAGTCGTCTCCAATGTGCTGAACGTAATCATCCAATATTTGTTGAACAACTGATTCATCACCTAGTTTTACCGCATCGAATGCATAAGCTTGTCGGCTTGCATCGACAGTTGCATAGTCATCAATGATTTTTAATAGGGTCGATTTAGGAAAAACACCCGCAATCTGAGCAATGTCATTAACATCAATGTTAATTTGCTTGTTTATTAACAATTCCTCTAATCGGCGCAATTGGTCTGCTCGCATGGCATCCATTGCAAACCGTAAATTGACCATTGACACGGGGTTTTGCCGTGACTCTTTACGTATTTGCTCTTGAGATTTAATCTCGTGACTCGTGTGTAAAAATGCGTTCATCGCGATACTTTCCGCCTTCTCAACCCCTTGATTTAACGCTAATCTCAATAAGCCAACTTGGCTGCGCTTAACGAGATAGCCTGGGTTATTCGATAAGACAAACCAATTTTTTAACAAACCCATTTGCACTAAATGATTAAAAACCGGCACATTAACGACTTTCTCATCGACCCACTGCATGGCTAAATGCGGTTTATATTTCGCTAAATAAGCAACAAAACCGATCAATTCAGAACGATGAGTAATCGACCCCAATTTATAACCAGGTCGTTGTTCATCATTGTGTATAGCCAAAATGTCGTCTTGAAAAAGTTGCCACTCGATATCGCTTGCTGAAGGCAATGGCAGTGAAATATTTGCTATTGCGGTTAAATCCATTAATTCTTTGAACACGCGTGAATTCGTTTTTCCTGGTGGTCGAGATAATAGCGCACGCATATCTACGCCAGCATTGGCTAATGGCGTTTGATGCCTTACTTCGGCACCACCTTCACTTTCCTGTGTTTTTTCAACACCTGTCCAAACGTGGTAAACCACACTCCCCACAACAATAAAAACATAAAACAACAATCGCATGTTTATCCCTTTAGAAAAAAACGACGCCAGTCATCGTGAAACACGATTCTCCAACCTTGCATGAGCTTAACGCATTTACATCAATCCTGTCTTCAAAAATCATGATGCAATTCCATAGCTACATCAGATTTTTCGATTATTCAGTAAGGTTTGGCTCATCGACATGGTCAAGATATAGTATCTGAGCATTTCTTTGGCGAATACGGCACGCAACTTTAATCAAAACAGTGATGATATGGCTACCATAAAATTTGAATTTCAAAATACGCAACAAGAAACATTGGCAGGATTGTTAGAAACACCTAATGCCGACAACTCCTTTACTGAATGTGCCATTTTCGCTCATTGCTTTACCTGTGGTAAAGATATTGCGGCTGCCAGCCGTATTACTCGCGCGCTAGCGAAACGAGGCATTGCCGTATTACGTTTTGATTTTACAGGCCTCGGAAATAGTGATGGCGATTTTTCAAATACCAATTTTTCATCAAATGTTGATGACTTAGTTGCTGCATCCAACGCGTTAGCACAACAATTTAAAGCCCCTAGCCTATTAGTCGGCCATAGCTTAGGCGGTGCAGCTGTTTTGAGTGCGGCTAAAAAGATTCCCTCTATCAAAGCCGTCGCCACCATTGGCGCCCCCGCGACGGCACAGCACGTCTCACATTTATTTGCCGGTGCGAATAAAGAACTTCACGAACAAGGCAACGCCAAAGTGAAGATAGGCATCAAAGAGTTCACTATCAAACAGCAATTGGTGGATGATCTTGATGAGCACTCTAGCACCGACTTTTTAGGGTCATTAAAACTGCCTTTGCTCGTGATGCATGCGCCTTTGGACACGATCGTATCCATCAACGAAGCCAGCAAAATTTATCAAGCGGCAGCGCACCCCAAAAGTTTTATTTCACTCGACAAAGCCGATCATTTACTCACGAATAAAGCCGATGCAGAATACGCTGCCACCACTTTAGCCGCATGGGCCTCTCGCTATTTAGATGACTTAACCGATGCTTCACCCAGCACCCAGAGCTCAAGCATTACCCCACAAGATCAGGCTCAACAAATAGGTTTACACAAAGGCATTAGCCGAGTCACAGAAAAAGACAAGACATTCCTTCGTGGCCTTTATACCAAAGATCATGATTACATTGCCGATGAACCTACCTCCTATGGAGGCTCTAACCTTGGACCAAGTCCCTATGACTTATTACTCTGGTCCTTAGGGGCGTGCACTTCCATGACTATTCGAATGTACGCCAATCGAAAAAAATGGCCTTTAGAAGATATTTTAATCGATTTACACCACGATAAAATACATGCCATTGATTGCGAAGACTGCCAACAAACCGATGGTAAAGTTGACATCATTGAACGTCAAATCAGTTTTAAAGGTGATTTAAATGAAACACAGGTTCATCGATTACTAGAAATCGCAGACCGCTGCCCAGTCCACAGAACACTTGAGAACAACCCTAAAATTCGCACCAAATTGGCAAAAAAATAGGTCATTTTTTGACTATTTTTACGATGGAAATTACGATGAAAGTCGTTTTCTTCAGTGAATTACGTTAATTCAGCATCGATTTGAATGAGTGACTCGCCTTGTTGGTCAAGCGAAACCGTCAACACAATGGGGCGACAACACACATAGCAATCCTCTGTGTATATATGCGCTTCTCCACAAGGTTCGATGCCCGAATAATCCACAACAGTTTCAAACACTTCCCAACAGTAAGGGCATTGTATAGACGTATTTTCTAGACCTTTCATCTGTCAGTGAGTGATGTTTCAGTACAAGAGAAATTTATGCCACCGTAGCAATATAAACCGAGTTAATCGATTCACCGCCAGAATATGGATTGGAAAAGTTCACGATATGAGATTCCGTATTAGCAAATACCTGATTTAATAGGGCTGCAAACTTAGGGTCTGGCAATTCATTAGACCACAAACCAAACACGCCTCCTGAATGGATGTTAGCTGACATTTTATACAGTGACTCTTGCGTATAAAAACCACTATTTCCTTCATTTAACCAATGGCTTGGCGAGTGATCAATATCTAATAATACCGCATGCACTTTTGCACTATCTCCCTCGCTATTAGGCTGCAAACCCTCCGGCGAAAAACCGCCCAACGTTGTTGCAACAGCAAAAAAATCATCGTGGATCAATTGGCATCGCCGGTCAGTTGCTAGCACATCGCCCACCGGCAACAAACCTTTTTGATGCCATGAAATAACTGGCTGCATGACATCAATTACCTTCAAGCTACTGACCGCCGAATCCTGCAATGCCTTCACGGCGGTGTAACCCAAGCCTAAACCTCCCACAACAATATCAACACACTGTTTATGGCCATTCTCTTTTAGTTTCTGCAAACCTAATAGTGATAACTGTTCTTCGGCTTCCACAAACAAACTCGACATCAAGAACTCTTCACCCAGTTTGACTTCATACAATATTTGGTTATTCAGTTTAGGCTCTGAACGTCGACGTAGACTAATATCTCCAAGAGGTGTTTTTTGGTAATCTAATTCTTCAAAAATATGCATAGTCTATTATCTAAGTGAGAGGCTGTGTTGGCACACCATAACAGAAATACGTGCTCGTATCGTCCGTTCATATATGCAAACATTGACATAGACCTTCACCACCACTCACATTGGAGAAAATACGGCCACAATGAACAACAATATAATCCTGATTATCGGCACTCTCATGATGTTTATCGCTATTAGCCTTGGCGCATTTGGCGCACATCTTTGGCAAAACATACTTATTGAAAACGCGACAGAAAAAGCGTTTGCCACAGCATCACAATATCACTTTATTCATGCATTGGCATTATTATGGATTGGCAGCTATGGCAAACAAAATAAGCAGATAATGGGATGGGCTTCTAGCGTCATGCTTGTTGGAATACTTATTTTTTCTGGCAGCCTTTATATCTTGGCGCTCACTAATATTCGGTGGTTAGGCGCAATCACACCTATCGGCGGTTTATGCTTATTAGCCGCTTGGGCTGCCATCACATGGGTGCTAATAAAATCTTTGAAAAGCCGTCAATAATCAATAGTAACTACTACCAAAGACTGTTTAGCAAACCAAAAACTAAGACACAAATACCTCAAAGTACAAAGCTATTATGTTTCTTCCATAATAGCTTTGTATACAGTGTGAATATCAGTGCCTAGCAGCAAATGTAATTATTCAGGCATTTGTGAAGAGTGATGCTCCACAATCATCCAGCGACTGCCATTCCATCGATACACAAATGTGAATCGTGCTTGAACGACCGCACCATCTTTGAAAGTAAAGGTGTAAATACCTGAGTTAATAGCCACTTGACCAAAAACCCGAACATTCGCTTCGTCAATCACTCCTTCAGGCCCTTTGGCAAGAAAACTGACAAAATAATCATTAATTTCTTCGTGGTTATGGCGAACTTTATTCGATATTGTCGGCAATAAAATAGCGTTAGTCTCATAAAGTGAGGTGACTTTCTTAGGGTCTCCTGTTTGTAATGCACTATTCCATTCATTGAATAGCAATATAATTTCATCTTTATTCATAAACTCTTGAGTCAGCATATTCATTTTGGTTAAGTAGCCGCTATTTTATAATAATTACTATGCTTTTTGCAGAGCTTGTATCGATGATTCAAGCGCTTTCTGTTGATCAAAGACATCAGGAGCTCTACAGCTTTCAACCAAATACTCTACCGAAGTTTGGACATCAGGAAAATTGATTTGCTTTCCGTTAAGTAAACGTAGAGTGACCTGCCCCGTCTCAACCTCATTAGCGCCTACAATCAACATGAAAGGAACTTTATTAAGTGTTTGTTGGCGTATTTTATAACCCACCTTGTCTTTGCCATTGTCTAACTCCACTCGAAGGCCAGCGACATCAAGAACATGACTCAATCGCTCAGCGTAATCAGCGAAAGGTTCAGAGATGGTTAATACAACAACTTGCACTGGGGCTAACCATGCGGGTAGTTTACCCGTATAGTGCTCAATTAATATGCCCGTAAAGCGTTCAAGTGAGCCAAACAAAGCTCTGTGCAACATGACTGGCGTTTGCTTGAGGCCATTTTCATCAACATATTCCAAATCAAATCGAGAAGGTAAGTTCATATCCACTTGTAAGGTACCACACTGCCAATCTCGGCCAATAGCATCGCGCAAAACAAATTCCAATTTTGGCCCGTAAAATGCACCTTCTCCGGGGTTTAATTGATAATCTAATGTTAAGTTTTTAAGAGAATCAATTAACGCTGCTTCCAGTACATCCCAAGTCGCATCGTCACCCATACGATTTTCGGGGCGAGTGGATAATTTAATACTTATCTCCTCAAAACCAAGCTGTTGATATATATCCAGCACCAAGCTGATAATTTTGGTGCACTCATCCAGCATTTGATTTTCCGTACAATAAATGTGCGCATCGTCTTGAGTAAAATGACGCACTCGAAGCAAGCCATGTAACGCACCAGATAGTTCATAGCGATGTACTTTGCCAAACTCTGCCATGCGAATAGGCAAATCTCGATAACTTTTTAACCCTTGACGATACATAAGCACACTGCCTGGGCAGTTCATCGGTTTTAGTGCCAATGTGCTCTCGTCCGGTGTGACCATCGTATACATATGATCTTGATAGTTCTGCCAATGACCGGACCTTTCCCATAGCTTCCTGTCCATCATATCGGGTGTATTGACTTCAATGTAGCCTGAGTCGCGTTGACGTCGGCGCATATATTCAATCAGTTGCTGAAAAAGCGTCCACCCTTTCGCGTGCCAGAAAACTGCGCCTATAGCGCCTTCATGAAAGTGAAACAAATCCAGCTCTTTCCCTAGGCGACGATGGTCTCGCTTTTCAGCTTCTTCCATCATCCTTAAATAGGAACGTAAGTCTTTTTTATTCGCCCACGCTGTACCATAGATTCGTTGTAGTTGCTCGTTGTTAGAGTCACCACGCCAATAGGCGCCTGACACTTTAGTCAGAGCCATGTGCTCCAAAAAACGCGTGTTGGGCACATGCGGTCCACGACACATATCAATGTATTCTTCATGAAAGTACAATGCCATTTCCTCTTCTTTTGGCATATCAGAAATTAGTTTTAACTTATAGCTTTCATTCCTATCTTCAAAGGTTTCAATCACTTTATCGCGTGGCAAAACCTGCTTAATCACATCATAATGTGTCGCAATTAATTGCCGCATACGCTCTTCAATGGCCGTTACATCTGTCGGAGTAAAAGATCGTTCAAAAGCGATGTCATAGTAAAATCCATTTTCGATAACAGGCCCAATCACCATTTGCGCTGTGGGGTAAAGTTGCTTGATAGCATGACCTAATAAATGTGCACAAGAGTGACGAATAATATCCACCCCTTCGGCATCACGCGAGGTAATGATTTTAATTTCAGCATTCTCAAAAATAGGATCACACGCATCAAGAAGTTTGCCGTTCACCTCAGCTGCCAAGGTGCTTTTGGCTAACCCTGGACCAATGTCTGCAGCTATCTCCATGACTGTAACGCCTGCTGAAAACTCCTTTATTGAACCATCAGGAAGTGTGATAGATATACCTTTTTTACTATGACTCATACCATAAAACTCGGTTCTAAATATTATGCTTCTTGGTTTTCTGCTTTTGGTCTATGACAACCGCGTTATGCGCATGTAGGCTCTCCTGATGCTCGATTTTAAACCAGTAATCTTCAACAAAATTCATACGTTCAAGCCCGAGCTTAATGCGCCTTGCCGCATCTTCACAAAACATCAGGTTTTCAGCATTTAGTTTTGCAAAAGCTTGTTCATCAATTCGCTTTACCGCCGTTTGAACAGGTGTTCCAATCATGCCTTCAAGTTGAAAGATAAGTGATGCGATATCAGGCCAATTATTATCTCCCAATGAAAGACGAATATAGGCATAAGACCTTTGGCTATGCGGCGTAGCAACTGAGCCTGCTTGAGACTGCACCCACTCTAAAAGAGCCGCCTTATCGATTCTTGATTCTGTAAACGTTTCATGAATGGCGTTGGCATACAATTGACGAGATAAAGAGGCTGAACATGGACAGGTGCTAGAATAAGGTATCGTCACTTCATACTCACACATCAACCCTTGTGCTGTTTTTTCTGCATTAATCGTGACTGGATATGACTGATAACCACTTTCATCACTCAGTAGAGCTGGTTTTTTTAACAATAAATCGAATGCAAGTTTCAGCTTGGCTCCAAAGCCGATTCCCTTTTGAGACAAAATAACTTCATCAAGTAGATGTTCGATACTTTCTTGTTTACATTCAATCGTTGCCAAATGATTAATGACCTTATGAAGCCGTGACATATGAATGCCTTTTGCGCTGGGTTTTTCCAAGCTGACATAAACATTGGCTTTGGCCGTCATATTCTGGTGTTTATCATCCAACATCCACATGGTGACTGGAACAGCGATGTTTTCCATTCCCACCCATTGTAAGGTTAGTGGGTTTTCAGCGTTTAAATCCGAAGTGACATCCGGCAGATCATTCATTAACAATTTTCTCTCCTAAGTTATCGGTCGAAAACAAGTCGCTTCGACGGTAGTGTGTGGTTAATCACTTGGCGTCCATCAAATACTTGACTCCCATTCACCCACGTTCCTTGAATGCTCGAAGAAAACTGATGATTATTAAAAGGTGTCCAGCCACAATGATAATAAGTGTTTTTATGGCTCACTTGAGTTGGCTTGTTCCTGTCAATCAACACTAAATCGGCGTAATAGCCCTCACGAATAAAGCCTCGATTTTTTATGGCGTAACGCTTTGAAGGGTTGTGAGCAGTCTTATCAACAACTTGCTCTATTTTAAGACGTTGGCCTTTAACGTGATCCAACAAGCTTAACAACGCATGTTCCACTAATGGCAAGCCCGCTGGAGCATTATGATAATCTGATTGTTTTTCTTCCCAGGTGTGTGGCGCATGATCAGTCGCAATAATATCAATCTGATTGTTATGTAGTGCCTGTATTAGGGCGTCACGATCTGACTCCGACTTTATAGAGGGGTTACACTTGATCAAATTCCCCAACCGAGAATAGTCTTGATCACTAAACCAGAGATGATGTACACACGCTTCAGCAGTAATATGCTTATTTTCAATCGGTCCAGCGTCAAACAAGCTTAATTCTTTTTCCGTGGTGATATGCAGCACATGCAATTGACTTTGGTATTTCTTTGCCAAAGCAACCGCATAAGATGACGAAGCAAAACACGCTTCTGTGTCTCGAATAATGGGGTGATCTAATATAGTTGGCACTTGCTCTGACTGACGAAACTTTTCAAGATTTTGGTCAATAATTGGACTGTTTTCGCAGTGAGTGACAATTAGTATTGGGCTTTCACGAAAAATTCCCTCCAACGCATTCGGGTGCTCAACCAATAAATCACCAGTGGAAGCCCCCATAAAGACTTTAACCCCACAATGCTTTTTCGGATCCAACAACTTAATTTGCTCAAGGTTATCTTCTGTCGCACCCAAATAAAATGCATAGTTTGCCATTGAATGCTGAGAAGCGATCTCGTATTTTTTCTCCAGAGCCTCAATTGTGGTTGTCGCTGGACTTACATTTGGCATTTCCATATAGCTAGTAATACCCCCAACAACAGCAGCACGTGACTCACTTGCTATAGTTCCTTTATGTGTTAAACCGGGCTCTCGAAAATGCACTTGATCGTCGATCATGCCTGGCAACAAGTGACACCCATTCGCCTCAATAACAATATCGTGTGGCTTAGCCTCTATATCTTTATCAATTCGGTCTATGTATTGACCTTGCACCCTTAAATCATTTTCAATGATCTTGCCTTCATTGACTAAAAGCGCATTTTTAAAAAGTATTGAATTATTCATACACTCACCGTCCCTGAAAGCCAACAGCTTCAAGAGTTTAGTTTTCACTTTTAGATAAAAATTAATCGGGAAACTAACATCGAAAAGCAGGTCTTAACTGCTTAACTCCGTTAAATACACATTAAGCTCTTATCGCCTAGACTAAAAAAAGTTTACTTTCGTTATTTCAAAAGCTGCTCTTAGAATAAAAATGATATGTTATAACATATCATTTTTATTCTAAAGAAGATTTTTCTTTTTTAACCTGCTGCGAGAGTTGTTGACAGCTCTAATGTTTGACCATTTCGAAAAACCACGAAATGACAGTACTTGCCTTTAAAGAGCGTTCTTTCGTGTTTAACTCAATAATATATATCTGATTAAGGCATGTCCGAGTTAAGTCTTCTGGTTTCCAGACAACTAGCTCACCACTGTCAATATATTCTTGCACACAGTGGCTTGGAATAGCGGTAATACCAAGGCCTCCAAGGGCCATCATAATCGCGCCCTGAATAGAGTTAATTTTACCGGCAAAGTGTAATGAACTTGTATTGATATTAGTCATTTCGGGATAAAACCGTTTTAACCAAAAATCAAAGTAAATACTCATCTCTGGGTATTCAATAAACTGATAATCTAACAAATTTTGATCATTGAGTTGATCAATTTGCATGCTAGGAGAGCCGACTAGAACATACTCTTCCTCGCAGAAAGGCAAAAAATTCAAATTGGGGTGTTCGATTAATTTGGTGACAAAACCAAAGTCAATATTCCCATCTAAGACTTCAGTAAACACTTGATTACTAGGCATCGTAGACAACTTTATTTCCATTTTAGGGTATTGCAATCGCTTTTCTAGAAGCTGAGGGAAATGCGGTGATAACAAGCAAGATGCTGGCATTGAATAAGCAATCATGCCTTCCATGTCTTGTTGATTCTGGTTAATGTCGACACTAAATTCAGCGTACAAATCTTCAATGCGCTTAATATGATCCAAGAGGCGTTTGCCCGTTTCAGTAATCACGGGGCCTTTAGGGGTTCGAACAAACAAATCTCCTCCCACTTGCTCTTCCAAACCTTTAATGTGCTTACTAATATTCGCCTGAGTCATGGATGCTAACTCAGCAGCTTCGTTAAAACTTTTGACTTCTGCAACTGCCATAAACGCAGGAAATAACTTCGGGTTTAAATGCTTCATACTAAAACTCCATCTTAAATTCCTAGAACATTGTCACAATCTACCTCAAACGACTTAAAATTTTAATCCTTGCGCATAAATTTATCGTATTTATTCAGTTGAAAAAAACTCAGAACCACATTTTTCCAAAACGTTATAAGGGGGACATCTAAAGTGGATTTGCTCAAACCTGCAAAATAAAACACAATAAACCAACAATAATGACAATAAGTTAATCGGAAGTAACAAACCATGAATACAGCAGATTCAATTCGAGTATGGCAAGGCTTCATGAACGAGGAGTTTCAAGCCAAGCAAAGCGAATTCTACCAATTATTAGGTAGCGTATTTATTCCTGTGACTTCACAGATCATGACGCCATTAGGACTACAAGCATATTTTCCTGGTATTTTGCCTTACTCAAGCCAGCAAATGCCAGATGAAATTGCTTTAGTGGTCTACCCATCTCAAGAGACATATTACGAAGCTAGCCGGGAAACAGTGATCGGGCGTGCTTATGGAAAGCTACATGGCGATGTATTTAATTTTTCTGACAATGGCAATACTCCCGCGAGCTGGTCTAAATTTCCCGTCAAGTATGCCAACCAAACCATACAAGCGCATGACTGTTATTACTTAAGTGGTGCTTCTTTGGATTGGTCATCGCTATCAATGCGCTGCCTATGCCTTGAATACAAACCTTCCGCCAATGACCTAACGAATACAACAACGCTTATAAAATCCTGCCACACATTGCTTGGCTCGGAAAATGTTAGCGAAATTATTATCAGCGTCGGTGAAACCTATTGCTTAGTATGGATTTGCAGTTCCGAAGAAATAACAACACCTGAACCGCTGCAACCTAGTTGCAACAATCAAGCATTCATAGATCTCACTGCTCAAACAAAAGCCGTGCATCCATTATGGACGCTCAATGACAATGGCTTAGCGGTATCACCAGAAAACCTTTACAACATCACCTTGACCTCATAAATCATGACGTCAACTTATCAACATGGACAATATGCTAAGGAGGAAAATATGAAAAACCAGGCTTTTTGCCCGAAATGCGATCACGCTATCTTTTTTGACTCGTCACTATTACTCAGTGGCGGTAGCATCCGCTGCGATCACTGCGATTACAAAGCGTCTTTGCTAGATGAAAGTAAGCGCTTATTAGGTAATACCGTTAGAAGCATTAAAGAACGACAAGAGATTCGCCGACAAGCATATTACGCATCAAAGAGAATGGTTGAATCATAGGTTCAGCATCTGATAACACATTCACCAGTTTACCCGGATGGTACTTGGGAGGCAAAAAGGGTCAGTTGACTTGTCAACTGACCCTTTTTTTATACTCAGACTAATTGTGTGATGGTCGCCCACGCCGTTAAGGCACTATTAAAGCTCGTGTAAAAGCCGCTATAGCTATAAATCATGCCAGACCAATTTCCTTGAACACTTTCAGGGACAGGATTACCTTGCGCATCTTTCGCCACCACCACCGGATCAGAAATGTTGCGAATAAATGCATAATTCACATCACGATCCATCGCGCTGGCTTGGTGTGCAATCACCGCATCATCCATTTCAAGAAAACTATAATCTAAGGGGTGAGCGGTGTCTGTGGTGTAGTAGAAATCTGTTGTCAACAGTGGGACATCATTTAAAATTTGCACTTGATTAGATGTCAAATTCTCAGGATCCAACGCACTATTCACCAAATCATTGTATGTGTACTGATAAGACATCACTTCAGACTTTGACTCCGAATTCAACTTCAGCAATAGCTCATCAATGACACTTTTATTCCACACATTTGATAAAGGCATCATCAGATGTTGCTGCACATCTTGTAACAATGGGGTACTCGTAAAGCGCTGACATCCTTCGAAGCTATTGTTGTTATAGTCACACGGCAAATTTTCAGATTTTTTCAACCAAATTTTTGCTGAAGTCGTTAACACCACGTCTCCTAATTTCTGATCATCTTGTGCTGCCCCAGCTGTTCCTGTCGATAGGACAGTTTTAGCACCAGAACTTTGTAAAAGTTCTTTCACCATATCTTGCAAGCCACTTCGCCATGGCGCATGCGCTAAGTGGACTTCTGATTTGACAAGCAACACGTTGATATCGCTATTATCGGATTTTTTGACCGTCACTAACTGAAAATATAAGATCGGCTTAGCGCTGGGGTAAGGGTGCCAATAGTCTCGCCATGACTTGGCATAGCGACCTCTTTCGGTATCACTGTTAATGAACACATGGTCAAATGCAGACCATTCATCTGACGTCCATGTGATGATCGCGATATCAGCAGCCGGTATCGATGAGGGGTCATCAACTGTCACATGTGTCGGCTTTTCAGCACCTACTTGACTCCAATCGATAACGGGTAATTCAGGATGTTTTGACACACCTTGATTAATTTCATGATGATTTTCGACAATTTTAGACATTTTTCTCTCCGTGAATTTAATTAACCAATAAGTATTGCTTGCCTTCAACCTGATAAGGCAACATTGATGAGGCTGCTGTGAGGCTTGCTGAGCATTGCTCCGTCCACCCTAAGCAGTTCGGGTGAACTTGATTCACCGAAATATCCCCACCGGGTTGTGCAACCGCAAAAAAAGCATTTCCATCGTTATCGGAGAATGTTTTGACATCAACCGCTGTTTGCATATAGCTCGGTGCGGCTTCATTTAAGACAGGGTGCGAACCCTCAATCAGGTCATCCATCAGATGGTCAATATTGACTTTTTTATGAAGCATATTCGTCTTGATAAAAAAGTTCTCTCCTCCAAACTGGAAAAAAGCAAACCTCATCCATTGTTTGGCCCACGTATCTGACCACGTTTCATTGATGTAAATGGGGTGCTGGCTAGTCGCCATGATTTGGTACTTACTGACCGAACCTTTCGTGTGGTTATAAGCAAGGAAAAAAACAGAGTTCCGATATTCAAGAGGCTTGATCATCGTATAACCTGAACCTATGTATCCTCCATAGACTTTTGTGAGAGAAAGATCCCCTTGTAATGCATAAAAATTAATATATTCACCACTGGTGGAGTAAGCGGAAAAATACACGTTACCCCCCAGTGTAAATGCGTCTAAAAAGTCAATAGCATCCGTAACTGAGGTGTTGTTTTTTTGTACGAAAAAATGACCTGTTTTCGCAGTATTTTCATATATTTCAACACGCGTTTTCGCGGCATTATAAAACGCCGAATAGCTCGATTTTTGATATTCAAAAGAGCAAGATACGCTTGAGGCTGTCGGAAAACTACCAACATTTGACGAAGATTCTTGAGTTAATGTTAAGCCACCTGATGATGACTGCGATACTACAAATAAAGTACTTTGTTCCATATACCATCCCTTTGATTATTGTAAATGTTCGACCATTCTTCAATAAAAAGACATGTCTGGCAAGTGATTATTAAATCCGGGAAGTATTCGTTTTCATTCACGCTTTTTTCCAACTAAAAAGCCACGAACACATTAGTCATTCCCTAGCGGTAAATCCTTTTTAGCGAAACGCTCTATATATTGACACCGTTGACATAATGGCTCTATTAACTGTTTCTGTTTAAAGCCTTTAATGATGTCTTGTGCTTTGCGAGCACCCAGCACATCGATAATTTTCTGTTCATGTACATTGCCCAATGGAATCGCGGCTTCTTTATCTAAACAACAAGGCACAATACTGCCATCCGCTAGTACGCCAAAATGTGATGATAGGCCATAACATGAACCTTGTTCGCCCAACACAGGTAAATCCAAACTTGGCCAAACAAACTCCGTATCAAAATGTAAGTATAGGCGATCACGAATTCGTATACTTTTACGTTGCCGCACATCAGGAGTTGTCGGAATTTCAATATCAAAATGCTCGCAAATACGCGTTAACATATGAGCATTTGATTGTTGCGAATTTTGAATAGCGTTGGCATCGGTATGGTAGGCACTGAGAGGGTCGTTCAAATTCCACAAGCGATAATTCAAATACAACTCTGGACGTTCAGCCAAGGCTCGCTTTGTAAAAGAAAAAACACGATTCAAGTAATTCGTGGGGTCCTTCTCAGGAAAGTTATCAAAGAAGCTATGTAATGAAAAATTGATTTGATAAAAACGCTTGTGCAATAACGTGTCAAATAGATTCTCACGTGTATCATCACGCATTAATACACCGTTAGTCACTAAGAAAATGTTGACTTCAAACTCATCACAAATGTCCACGATGTCAGAAAAATGTGGATGTACTAAAGGGTCTCCCATTAAGTGTAAACAAACCAGTTCAGTTAACGGAGCCACTTGTTCAATCACCTTGCGAAACAAGGATAGATCCATCATTTTTTTATCACGTATAACAGGAGGGCAAAAGCTACACTGCAAATTGCAAACATTCGTGATTTCGACATGTACTTTATGAAATCTTTTTTTCATGGACCGAATTATTGCATAGATGTGTAAAATTCACTGCAACAACTCACTGCACGCGCACGAACTTATCGGTAGAATTAAACACTCGATGAATAGAATAAAATCTCGCTAGGGCCTCCCAACATATCAATATGAAGACGCATTTTAAACATCCAAAAACATTGATGGTGCAAGGCACAACGTCTGATGCTGGTAAAAGCGTCTTGGTTGCGGGAATATGTCGATTACTATCAAGCCAAGGAAAATCAGTCGCGCCCTTTAAACCACAAAACATGGCTCTCAATAGTGCTGTGACGGTGGATGGTGGTGAAATTGGCCGCTCACAAGCTTTACAAGCACAAGCTTGCCAGCTCGCACCGCACACGGACTTTAACCCTATCTTGCTCAAACCGTCTAGCGATATGGGGGCACAGGTCATCATCCATGGTCATGCGATAGGCTCCATGCAAGCCAAGGATTATCACAACTATAAACCAAAGGCGATGAAGGCCGTGCTGGAATCTCACCAACGAATACAGGCGCAATATGACTATATAGTTGTTGAAGGCGCAGGTAGCCCTGCCGAAATTAATTTACGTGAAAATGACATCGCTAATATGGGATTTGCCGAAGCTGTTGACTGCCCTGTCATCATTGTTGCTGATATCGATAGAGGCGGAGTGTTCGCACATTTAGTTGGCACGTTAGCCTTGCTTTCAGAAAGCGAACAGAATCGAGTCATCGGTTTCGTCATCAACCGATTTAGAGGTGATATCGCCTTGTTAAAGCCTGGTTTAGACTGGCTACAAAATCGTACAAAAAAACCAGTATTAGGCGTACTTCCCTATTTAAAAGACTTCTATTTAGATGCCGAAGATGCTATTTGCGCTGATCAAACAGCCTCTGAAAAACCGGTGTTTAATGTCGTGATTCCAGTATTACCTCGAATCGGCAACCACACCGACTTCGACGCATTACGATTACACCCCGAGGTCAATTTGCAGTTTGTTCCCATTGGTCAGGCCTGCCCTCCTGCAGATTTAATTATCTTACCAGGCTCAAAAAATACTAGAGCTGACTTAGCCACGCTAAAAAAGGCAGGCTGGCAAGAATACATCAATAAACATCTTCGTTACGGCGGTAAAATTATTGGTGTTTGTGGAGGGTATCAAATGCTGGGGAACGTCATTCATGACGAACACGGCATCGAAGATAAACCGGGAAGCTCTCAAGGTTTTGCATTATTAGACATTGAAACCACATTAGGACCCAATAAACTACTATCAAATAGCTCGGCAACTTTTCTACACCCTGAGTTTTCAGGCATCACCCTGACAGGCTATGAAATTCATTGCGGAATTACGACATTGAGCCCAAAACAATGTGATCGTGTATTATTACAGTTCAATGAAAAAAATAACCACGAAGAACAATTTGATGGAGCCTACAGCCAAGACAACCAAATACTAGGAACCTACATGCACGGTTTATTTGATCACGCGAAAGCGACACAAGCGTTATTGGAATGGGCGGGATTAAGTCATAGTGAACATATTGACTTAAACGATATTCGCGAGCAACAACTAAACCGCCTAGCAAAAACGATTGAAGAGAATGTCAGTCGCGATTTCTTTAACCACTTTTAGGCCTTTTCATGATTCATTCAAATGCTGTTTTGTGCAAAAGTTAGTGATTTAGACATCTGATTGTCATATAAAATATTTAATATGCCTGATAACCGCTCCCTAAAATCCTCAAAGCAGACTATTAAGTTGGACAACCCTAAACTTTTCTTTGATCGCGAGCTCAGTCTGCTCGCATTCAATCAGCGCGTATTAGCGCTCGCTCAAGATGAATCCACGCCATTACTAGAGCGCCTTAAGTTCTTATGTATTTGCTCCTCTAATCTGGACGAATTCTTTGAAGTGCGCGTTGCTGGCATTAAACAACAAGTTGACAGTGGTATTTCAGGTACTGACCCCTATGCGTTACCCGCAGGCATTGCACTTGAAAAAATACATGAACAAGCGCATCAACTGGTACAAGAACAATATCAATGCCTTAACGACCAACTATTACCGAGCCTAAAAGAAGAAGGCATTGAATTTATTTCTAGCCAGCAACTCAAAGCACTTGAATCCAGCCAGCATCAAGACATTTTAGACTGGCTTGAAGCGTATTTTGACAATGAAGTGCTACCCATTTTAAGTCCTATCAAACTCCATGCTGCAAGCCCATTCCCTTTAACTATTAACAAAGGTCTATGCGTCATCTTGCACTTACAAGACGACAAACGCGATAAAAAAGTTCCCAACATTGCCATCACTCCTTTACCGCGAGTATTGCCAAGGATCTTACGGGTTCCCGATAAACTATTAGGAGAAGACAACGAATCTGAAGACCAATACCGCTTTATTTATTTATCGACATTAGTCAAACGATACGCCTATAAATTATTTCCAAACAATAAGTTTAAAGGTTGCTATCCATTACGGATCACTCGAAACTCCGATTTATTTGTAGACCCTGAAGCGGTCGATGACTTATTACAAGCCTTGGCAGGTGAATTACCTTCAAGACGCTATGGAGAAGCCGTGCGCTTAGAAGTATCTAGCGAATGCCCAGAAAAAATTAATTCTTTCCTACTACAACGGTTTGAATTAACACCCTCATTTCTTTATCAAAACCACGGACCTGTCAATTTAAATCGCTTGTTAGAACTACCTTCTTTAATCAATCGCAGTGATTTGAAATATGAAAAATTCAAACCCGGCATTCCCAAAAACCTTCTCGAAAAGAAGTCCATTTTTGAAGTATTAAGCAAAGAGGATATTCTACTTCACCATCCTTATGAATCGTTTTTACCTGTACTCGATTTTTTAGCACAAGCCGCTAAAGATCCTGACGTCTTAGTGATTAAACAAACGCTATATCGAACGGGCAAAGATTCAATCATTCTAGACCATCTCATGAATGCCGCGCGGTCTGGTAAAGAGGTGATCGTTGTCATTGAGCTCATGGCTAGATTTGATGAAGAAACCAATATTTCCACCGCCACAAAACTTCAACAGGCGGGAGTTCATGTAGTTTTTGGAAAAGTGGGACGAAAAACACATGCAAAAATGCTCATGGTTGTCCGCAGAGAAGCACAAGGTATTAAACGATATTGCCATTTAGGAACTGGGAACTATCATCAAAGCAATACGGCGACTTATACAGACTATGGGTTGCTCACCTCGGACAAACAAGTCACTGAAGACATGCATAAAATTTTTATGCAGTTAACCACGTTTGGTGAAAATCAAGCATTAGATGTCTTGGTTCAATCACCTTATGGCATTCGTGACATGCTGATTGAGCGTATTGAACAGGAAATTATCCACGCGCAAAATAATCAACCTGCCAAAATTGTGGCTAAAATGAATGGCCTGATTAGCCCGATGGTCATCGAAGCGATTTATCGGGCATCACAGGCTGGCGTAGAAATCGACTTAATTGTTCGTGGCGTGTGCTGCCTTAAACCCCAGCTCCCTGGCATCTCTGAGAATATTCGTGTGCATTCGATCTTAGGAAGGTTCCTCGAACATGAAAGAGTGTATTGGTTTCATAATAATGGAAAAGATCACGTGTATATTGCCAGCGCAGATTGGATGCCTAGAAACTTAACTCAGCGAATTGAACAAGCCGCTTTGATTAAAAACAAAGCCATGCGAGCACGTTTAATCCATGATTTAGAACTGTATTTAAGTGACAATCAACAGCGATGGGAACTTAACGGCAACGGCACCTATGAACGTGTAGATTATCATGATACCGAAGAGCCTATTTCTGCTCAAAATGCACTATTGGAATCTCTTGGCTTCTCTCAATAAACGGTAAAATTATTGCGACTATTGCAGTCACATGCACACTAGGATTTAAATACTAAGTCGATGGCGATCGCTGACAGTCTTTTTTGTTCTTGTACCAAATCCCCTTGCGTTAAAGGGTGCGCATTTAGCCAACCATCTGGAAAATGCAATGTCAGCTTTGTTCCATTAACAGATGCATAAAACTCTTCGGGGATCTGCGTACTGCGCGTGCGATGCAACAAAACTGACAGCCTTAAAACTGCCGCTAATCGCTTTGCGGGCGTGACTAATGACGCAGGTAAGTCTTCAAAGTCTCTCCATGGAAACTTCCCGCGATGGCCTTTAATTAAACACGCAAGAACCGCCTGATCTCGCCTTGCAAAACCAACCATGTCTGCGTTGGTCAACAGATATGCTCCGTGCTTATGATAGCCATCATGACTGATTAACATCCCAATTTCATGTGTCAAAGCTGACCAACTCAGCATCTTCTCTAAGAACACTGATTCAATATCCCAACTCGTTGCAACATCAGCATAAATTTTACTAGCGGTGCTTTTCACAAAACGTGCATGCCGCACATCAACAGCAAAACGTTCTATCAACGCATTAACAGCAACATCTCGAACATCATTTTCAGAAGATCGTCCAATCAAATCATATAACACGCCATCTCTTAAGGCCTGATCGGATACTTGCATTCGCTCAATACCTAGCACCTCGAACACCGCAATGAGTACCGACAAACCACCACCAAAAACTGGCCGTCGGTCATCATTTAAACCAGGCAAATCGAGTGCTTTTAATGAACCAGCTTCTACTGCAAATGTTAACAATCGATCCAATGCTGTCTTAGTGATCTCGCCCTTAGCCCAGCCCATTGATTCCAACATATTTGCTAGTGCACGTATCGTACCCGAACAACCGATGGCATGCTGCCAACCCTGCGTTTTAAAAAGCTTTGCAACGGGCTGAATCGCCAACTCTGCTTCTAAAATTGCTTTTTCAAACTGCGTTTTACTCAACAACCCATCACTAAAAAACTGTTGACTTAAAACGACGCAGCCCATTTCTAATGATTCTCGGCGCTTAGGTTTATCACCATCACCAACAATAACCTCCGTACTTCCTCCGCCAATATCTACGACTAAACGGCTTAATTCATCATTACCTTCTTGAGAAAATTCGGCGCCTTTAATCACACCTAAATAAATCAACCTTGCTTCTTCACGCCCAGCAATAATTTCAATTTGCGTACCTAATGCTTTTTCAGCCAGCTCTGTGAATGCATTGCCATTTTTCATGCGACGCATAGCATTAGTGCCTACCGCACGTATTTGAGTGCTTGGAATGTCACGCAACAATTGTGAAAATTGTTCTAACGTTGCTAGCGCTCTTTCTTGAGCTGCAGGGGTTAAATTGCCTTCTTCATCCAAGCCTGCGGCTAAACGAACCGTTGAACGATGTCGATCTACGACCACAAACTCCTCATGTTCATAACGAGAAACAACCATATGAAAACTGTTGGAGCCTAAATCTATCGCCGCGTATAAATCGTGAGTTGATTGAAACGCGTTGTCCGTTTCAATGGCTTGAGATGGAGTTACATTCATTAGGTTCTAATAGCCAATCTAAGAAATATCGAAAGTGTTTCAGTCGTGACTAAAACTGATTATTTTTTGTATTAATAGAAGAATATCATATTCAATCTCATCAAATAACGACAAAATCGACGAATAAATGAGTCATATCAGAAATTTTCCTTGCAGTTCGAGGCAACCTTAATTACAGTCTGTTCAGAAATTATTTTCTAACTTAAATTTCTAGCACTGAGTAAATCAAAACATGAGCATTAGACTGTCATTATTTGCTGTAGTAGCAGCACTCTTAACAAGTATCTCACCAACTTTTGCTGCAGGCGATATCGCCAAAGGCGAAGCGCTATCGCAAACATGTTTAGGCTGTCATGGCGTGCCCGGACTTCGCAATGCAAGCCCTGTTTACCGTGTACCGATGATCGGCGGCCAACATGCTTCATACTTAGCAAATGCTTTAAAAGCCTATAAAAACAAAGAACGTTCGCACCCTACTATGCGTGCGCAAGCCGCTAATTTGTCCGATGCCGACATCCAAAACATTGCAGCCTACTTTGAAAGCCTAAAACAACCCTCCAAACCTTTTGTAAAAGCCGGAGCAAGTGCAGGCAAAGAATTAGCAGCTAATTGCGCTGCATGCCATGGCATTGATGGTAAAGCTGATTCTGATTTAGCGATGACTTCAGGCTACCCTTCTTTGGCAGGTCAATACGACGACTACCTAGAACGCGTTTTATTAGACTACAAATCTGGAGCACGTGAAAATGCCATTATGGGCGGTTTTGCGAAAGGTTTAAGCAAGCAAGATATTAAAAAGCTTGCTCGCTGGTTTAGAAGCCAATCAGGTACATTAAACGCACCTGTGATTGCCTCAAAAAAATAAACTAACCTCAAAGTATTCATATAAGGCCGAGCTAAATGCTCGGCTTTTTTTTGACTATAAACTGATGAACTGCCTCAATGACATGGAAAACGTTAAAAATAATGTAAAATACTCAATCCAACACTACTTGCCACGGCATACTAACGTTCATTAAACACTGCGACGTCAACCGTATATTATGAGAATTCTGACAAATATTTGCTCCGATAATTTACCTGAAAGTAAGCGTTTTTATGTTGAACTTTTAGGCTTACAGGTGAAATACGACAGTGATTGGTACATTCAATTATGTTCAGCTGAAAACCCTGAGATAGAATACGGGATTATTTTGCATAATCATGAGCTGGTACCGGAAGCATATCAACAATCCCCCACCGGCATGTATGTGACGTTTGTTGTGAATGATGTTGATGTGATATACAAAAAAGCATTAGACCTTAACATTCCAATCATTCAAAAACCCAAAAATGAATTTTACGGTCAACGTCGATTTCTCACGCAAGACCCAAATGGTTGCTTAATCGATATTTGTTCACCTTGGGAAGAGGAATAGGCTTTACACACCAAAACGCTCACAACCTGTCCACTAGTCGCTACTTTTATATTTCTGTTGGTTTTTCAATCTCGTATAAACTATCAGTGAAGGCTTCCATTTTCTTCTCTAATAAGGCTTGAGAATCATAAATTACTTGGTTATAAAAATAAGGTCCGATTTCATGAATAAAAAAATCTAATAAAAATTCTGCATCAAATTGTCCCAATTCGTGATCAAGTTCTTTTTGAACATAAGCACTCACTTTACTCACTAACATTTGACGCTGCTCTTTAGAAAACTCAATATCTGCCATCACATATTAAAAATTTTGACGTTTTACTGGAGAAAATTTATGTTTTTTTCAACTTAACAATAGGAATGCGCACTGGCTTACCACGCTTTACCTCTTTGTTGTATTGCATCATTAACCACATAGGAATTCGGTTATTTTTTGCAATAGACCACATGGTTTCATTTTTCTTAACACTACGCTTCTTGACTGAAATAATTTCAAAGCGTTCAAAGTATTGCAGTTGTATATTCAAATGATATTCATTACGGCTCAACTTAAAATCTCGGCGCTGTTGGTTTGTCATTGGTGGTAAATATACTCGCTGGAACACATCAATCACCGCTTTACCGCCTAACTTATTTAAACGCCGTAACTGACGGGTCGTTCCCACCCCTAACCAATCAGCATAAAGTCCCAAAGACTCAGACGGCAATACATTGACCCAACGTCGACCTCCTCGTTCAACAATCGCGGTATTTAAATTAACCAATTGATTGAGCTCAGCCAAGGAATCGTCTTTGTCCGTACCCGAAGAAGATCTTATCGAAGCGCTTCCTTCCGCCTTGGGTGACGCAGCGGTTGATGCTTCTATATTTGGCCGTGGTTTAGCGGTTGCAATGTGTAATGCTTTTTGCGTTTCATTGGTGCCCGTTGTGCCCGTTGAACGGGTATTTGTTTGAGACGTATTACTGACTGCTGGCGTGCTTTGTATGACCTCATTGGGCGTATCGCTAGGTTGAGGCGTACTAATAGCGGGTGTTTTTTCCAAGCTCAATGCCTGAGCTGTATCCACTGTCGCATTATTGACTTCAGAGCCTACAGTTTCCTTTGATTGTTCAGCAAATTGTGTTTGTTGCACAGCGAGTTTCTGTCGCAATTCTTGGCTAGACTTCACGATACTAGTTAAACGATATTTCTGAACGCCCCCAGGTATTTTAAGACGTTGCCCAATTTTTACGACAGCCTTACGATTTAATTTATTCAATGTAATTAAATCTTTACAGCGGACTTTATAGCGCCTTGCAATGCCACAAGCGGTTTGACCTTTTCGCACTTTGTGCTTTCGACCACTGTCGCCTTTGCCCGTAGACACACCTTTGAGTTGTTTCAGTTTGTTACTTTCTTTATCCCATCCAGTTGACCGAAAAGGCACTTTCAAAATGAACCCCGTGGGTATAGCACGCTGGTTTTTCCAGACTCTATTCGTAATTCCAGGATTGAGTGTTTGTAATTCTTTTTTGGGTACCTTTAACACGGATAGCAATTGTTTTGCCAACAAGGGTTTTGGCATAGCAATTCGGTTTACCGCAACCGTTTGTTTTTGATATGACAAATTAGGGAAAAACGTCGCTTGGTTTTGAGCTACATGTCGCGCAGCAAGGAAGCTTGCATAGAAATTTCTCACCGCAATTTGAAAAGAAGCTGACTTATATTCACGCAATAAACGCTCGTAATCTGTCCCCACTTGAATGATGGCACGTTGCATACCCCGAACCCCGTAGTTATACGAAGTAATCACAAAGGGATTAATGTCTTTGGGCAACGTAGAATGTTGCCCTTCCTTAGCCGTTTTACTGAGCCTATCAATGCTTTCACGAAAATATTTCGCTGCCGCTAAGGTCGCAAATTCCGGTTCAAACCGCTCATCAATTGATGAACCCACTTGCAAACCTAATGATCTTGCCGTGCGAGGCATGATCTGCCACATGCCAGCAGCGCCTGCAAAAGAATAGGCTTTTGGGTTATAAGACGATTCAACAAAAGGTAAATACTGTATATCTAAAGGCAATTTTTGAGCAATGAGCGCATTCACAATATAAGGGCGATATTCTTGAAAGTTCTGTAGCGCCTGTTCAAACATTTCACGATTACCACTTTGACAGCGAATTGAACTTTTTGCTTCAGTCACATAATCAACGCTCGCGCTTGGAAATAGTTTGTAATAAGGGTGTTTTTGCAAACGTTTTTCATCGGCGCCTTGTGCCATTAATTTTGCAAGGCCATCTAGGTTCTTTCTAACTTCCTCTAGGCCTTTACGGACTTCACCCTTAGGATTTTTGCGCCGACATTGATCTTTGGTATCAAGTACCATGTAGACACGCTCAGGTTGCCGTGAGTCATGCAATACTCGGTTTTCTTTCTTCCACTGATGAAAAACATTAATCCAAAAATCGACACGCCTATCAATCACTTGTGGGCAAGAAAACACCTCATCACATTGCAGATCATATTCTGGTATATCAGGGGCTCTCGCAACAACTTTAGCACTTAAATCGGCTTGATGAGCAAACATGAGAAGCGTCGTTAAACCGATGAACAAACCTTTCTTTAAATACTGAGACGAAACAAGAAAAGCGTTATTTTTTTTCTTCAAGAGAGAATCTAAGAATGTCCGAATATTGGAAAACACAATTTATATAATTATCTGATTAGTCTTAACAATGAAAGTGAAACGTATTGAACAAACAGCCTATCAATACCGCGTATTCTCTTTAGTCTACTGAAAAGTCTAACAAGTTATCGAAAGAATGCCGCTAAAACGGATTAATTTTTTGTACTCAATATGAATATGTTATAAATACAACACTTTGAACGGATCAACACAGAACGTGTTGTAGAAATGATCAACCGAAATTAATGAAAATTCTTTCTTTATTAGTATTGTGTGTATTTGTGATAGTGGCTACTTATGTCGTTATTGGTGTTGGAACGGTCATAAAAAATGGCACATCTATCTCAAATACCCCTGGCACTATCGCGCGGTTAAAGTCATTCTTTACGACGAATATTGCTTATACTTCTCCAGAATCTCCCTATCCAGAACTAAAGCCGCGCAACTACCCTCTATCACCGGAGAAAGACATCAATCACTATAAAGACAAAGTGATTGCTAGCGCTGAACAGCTTGGGTATAAATTCAACTCCGAAAAGTCGCCAGATAATTCATTGCATTTCACCATCACAACAAAAACCTTTAAATTTGTGGATGATCTACACATTGAGTTACAAGAAGATAATGACCTACTCACGATCAATGCGCGATCAAGCTCTAGAACAGGTCGAGCAGATTTCGGTGCCAATATTGCCAATATCCGAAATTTCTTTGACGCGCTTTGAGTGCAAACCTTACCTCTAGCCCTCCCTCTAAATTGCAGGAATTCAGAGAGATAAACACTATCCTAACTTTTTACGAATCATTCCCAGAACACTGCCAATAACAGGCAACGTTCGATAAAAACCCTCAACGCCATCCCAATAGTCTTGATAAGTAATAATTTGCATGTCTTGATTAAAACGCAAATGAGTCATGCCAACAGACTTTATTGGCTCATCGCCTTTTGAGACAGTGAATGTCATATTCCATCGAATATAGGCATTTTCTTTACTCACCACCGCATCATCAATCAATACTTCTATCTCATGAACTCGCTCACCCGTACGCTTAAGATATTCGCCTAAGCTTGTCGGTGATTCATGGGTATGCCATGTATCATTAAAATAAACAGCTGGCGCAAAGGCGGTGTTAACTCTTTCGACAACATCTGGTGCTTTAAAGTGATTCATCACATAATCGAAACGCTGACCAACCCAGTCGTTGGTAATACCATTCTCTTCAAGATTAATGGCTTCTTTTTGCAATGAATCTTGGTATTGATTAACGTAAAAGGGGTCTTTATTAGTTGTCATACATCCAACGAGCAATAGCATGCCCAGCGCAAGTAGTAAAAAGTTAAATGTTAGATAGGTTTTTTTCATAACCATGACTATAATGTTTCATACGTGAAAGGTTAGTCAATAACCGCCCGTCAATAAAAATTATAAAACGATAACGCCCATATATGCTGTTTGCTTGAGCCAACCAGTATTTACAAAAGACAGGAGCCACTCCAGATTTCACACTAAAATCATGTTCTTCGTCGTTAAATCTTCACAAATATAAAATTTTGTACAACTTATGCTAACTAAAATATCAAAGAGCTTGGTTAATTGGTTCGACTCAAACGCCGTAGAAGCGTCAGAAGAGGACTGCATAGATTGGGCAAGAATTATTCCATTCATTGCTTTACACAGTGCTATCTTGTGCGTTTTTTGGGTGAGTTGGAGCCCTATAGCCATTATATTTACCGTACTTTTTTATATCATCAGAATGTTCGGAATCACTGCCTTTTATCATCGATATTTTTCACATAAAACATTCAAAACGAGCCGACAAGCTCAATTTATTTTTGCCGTGATTGGCGCATCGGCCACACAACGAGGGCCTTTATGGTGGGCTTCTAATCATCGCCACCATCATGTTCATTCGGACAAAGAAAATGATATTCACTCACCCAAGCAAAGAGGTTTTATTTGGAGCCATTTAGGCTGGTTCTTGAGCAAGAAAAATTTCAAAACGAACTTTGATCGCATTCAAGATTTTGCACAATTTCCTGAACTTAAGTGGTTAGATCGCTTTGATATTGTTGTTCCCGTAATCTTTGCAATTTCCACATTCATTCTTGGCGCAACACTCAATTATTTTTTTCCGAGCTTGGGAACCAACGGATGGCAAATGTTCATTTGGGCATACGTCATCTCTACCATTATGGTGTTTCACGGCACCTTTGTGATTAATTCACTCGCACATGTCATTGGCAAGAAACGTTTCAAAACACGAGACGATAGTCGCAATAGCTTTATTTTAGCCCTGATTACCTTCGGAGAGGGCTGGCATAATAATCACCACAAGTTTCCAGGATCGGCAAGGCAAGGCTTACGCTGGTGGGAAATAGACTTCAGCTATTATGGCCTGTGGGTGCTTGAAAAGTTAGGCATTATTTGGGATGTCAATAAAGGGCCAAGTCGAACACAGATTGAACGCGCTCTGCTGTCAAAATAACCCTTTCATTATCCCAATAAATCACCTAAACCACATACTGAGAAAAGCATCATGAAAATCGCCATCATAGGCAGTGGGATTTCTGGAGTCAGTGCAGCATATCACCTTGATAAACAAGGTCATCAAACCACTATTTTTGAGAAAGCTAACTATTTTGGGGGGCATACTGACACGCATCGTTTAAACATCAACAATGAACAAGTCAATATTGATAGTGGGTTCATCGTTTTTGCTAAAGAATATTACCCTCACTTTACAAGCATGCTAGACGAGTTGGGCATCCAGTCAAAACCGACTCAAATGAGTTTTAGCGCTTCTAACCCAATCTCTGGTTTAGTCTATAACGCAACCAATCTAAATACCTTATTTTGCCAACGCCGCAATCTACTCAGACCCTCATTTTATCGAATGATCCTAGATATTATTCGTTTTTATCAGTCGGGTAATTCAATCTTGAATCACATTGAACCGTCGGTGACATCGGCTGAATACTTCACTCAAAAGCGTTATTCTAAAACCTTCCAAGAAGATCATATTTTCCCCATGATTGGCGCACTATGGTCAACCCCTCCTTCGCTTGTCAAACACTACCCTATTCGTTTTTTAGTGGAATATATGCAAGCTCATGGCATGATGAATCTATGGCAGAGGCCTGAATGGCAGGTGCTAAATAACGGTTCTTTTGAATACATCAACACACTAAAACAGCGCCTTAAACACTGCACATGGAAACTTAATTGTGGCGTCACAAATGTGATTCGTGAAGAAGATAGAGTACTTATTCAGTCCGCGAGTGCTGAACCTGAATATTTTGACGCCGTGATCATGGCTTGCCATGCTGATCAAGCAAAACTGCTTCTCCAAAAACCATCAAAACAAGAACGTGAGATCCTTGGGGCGATTGGCTTTGAAGCGAATGAAATCACTATCCATACTGATGAAAGCATCATGCCACAGAATGCATTAGCATGGGCGAGTTGGAATACCCGCGTGTCTACTAATTCAAAAGAAGCCTGTTCAGCAACTTATTGGATGAATGAACTACAAGGCCTCAATATTGATACAAATGTTTTTGTGAGTTTAAATGAAAATCGGCAAGTCGACCCTGAAAAAGTCTTAAAAAAACGCTATTACCACCACCCCAGCTATACACATAAAAGCGTCGCTGCCCGAAAGAAGCTACCCGACATTAATGGGGAAAATCGAACCGCATTTGCCGGAGCCTATTGGGGATGGGCTTTCCATGAAGACGGTGCCAGAAGCGGCTATGATGCGGCAAATTTACTCATGGAAAAGTATTCCTAGCTTGTGCGTGTGATAAGGTAATTAAGATGCAGCTCACCATAAAGGTATACGACAGTAAAAGACAAACTCATGAATAGCCAGACTGAATATACTCACAATTCTCATCGTTTATTTGAGGGTGATGTCGTTCATGAACGCTTTTCACCCAAGCATCATAAGCTCGCCTATCAAGTATTCCAAGTTCTGATTAACCTCGATGACATCAGTTCGTTAGTAAAGCATTCTCGCTGGTGGTCTCTAGAGAGGTTCAATATTGTCTCTTTCTACAGAAAAGACTACTTGCCCGGTGACGCTAATTTAAAAACAGCCGTGATAAATAAAATCAAGGCTGACACTGGCAAGGTGTTTTCAGGCAATATTTTTTTGCTTACCAACTTACGCTATTGGGGTTATTGCTACAACCCAGTCAGCTTTTATTTTTGCTATGACACCCATGGCCAGTTGAGTTTTATCTTGGATGACATCCATAATACACCTTGGGGTGAACGTCATTGCTATGTACATGACTGCTCTCAAAGCAAACAAGCATTGGCGATTCAAACCAACAACTATTCACATCCAACTAACACCAATAGCGCTAACATTGATCAAGAAAATACGATCAGTAAACATAGTTTTCATTTCGATAAGGCGTTCCATGTGTCTCCTTTCATGCCTATGGATTTGTTTTATCAGTGGCATTATCGAGTGACAAAAAAATCAATACTTATTCATATGGAGCTATTTGATCAAAACACAGAAAATTTAACGACTGAAGAAACAAAAAATACGACGCCATTAAAATTTTACGCCAACATGAATCTCGCCGCCTTACCTCTCAATAGAGCAAATGCAACACGCTTACCTTTGAAATATCCATTTTTGTGTGGCAAGGTTTTACTGGGCATTTACTGGAACGCTTTCAAACTTTGGTTGAAAAAAGTACCTTTTTATAGCCACCCAAATTCGTAAGAAAATCAAAAATAGGGGATTGATATGGATAATAGAAACAATGTGTCGCTAAAGAGAATAGACACCATCACAGATACATCAATTTTGGCTGAATCAAATAGCCTAAAACAGTTGATCGGCTTTAAAAGCCAGCATTTCTATCAATCCCAACTACTCAAAAAACTCGAACAACTTCAAGATGCTGAGCTTATTATCAATGATCCGCTAGGCTGCCAAAAACTCGGCACTCCTGGACATGACACGCTAACGGCATCAATCACGTTCAATGATATGCAGTGCTACCAAGATATCGCACTGGGCGGCAGTAATGCAGCAGCCGAAGCCTATATTCAAGGCAGATGGACAACAAATAACTTAACCAACGTCATTCGTATCATGGCCAGAAACTCTGACTTAATGGACGACATGGACAGCGGAGTTGCGGCTATTGCAACATGGTTTTTGCGCATTTGGCACAACAAAAACAAGAACTCAATTGAAGGGAGTCGTAAAAACATTTCGGCACATTATGACTTGGGCAACGAATTCTTTCGCTTGTTTTTAGATGATCGTATGATGTACTCATCTTATATTTATCAAGATAATGATAATTTACACCAAGCATCTACCCGTAAATTGCAAACTATCTGTGATCAACTCAATATTAATGACAATGATCATATTTTAGAAATTGGATCTGGCTGGGGAGGCTTCGCATGTTACGCGGCTAAACAAACAGGTTGCAAAGTGACCACCATCACCATTTCTCAAGAACAGTTTGATGAAGCTACGAGTTTAGTCGAGTGTGAAGGATTGCAACAACAAGTCTTTGTAAAACTACAAGACTATCGCGATATCACTGAACAGTTTGACAAAGTGGTTTCAATAGAAATGATTGAAGCCGTAGGTCACCACTATTTAAGTACTTATTTTCAAACTATTTCAAATGCACTGAAACCAAATGGCCAAGCATTAATTCAAGCAATTACGGTCAATGACCATCGTTATGAACAGTCGTTAAAAGACGTCGATTTCATCAAACGCTATATTTTCCCGGGCAGTTTTATACCTTGTGTGAGTGTTATCAGCCAAACGGCAGGAAAACAGGCCTTAGTCGTAGAAAATCTTTTGGACATAGGCCCTAGCTATGCGACAACACTTAAACACTGGCGTGAACGTTTTTTTAACAATATTGATGAAGTACGCAAACAAGGTTTTGATGAACGTTTTATCCGCCTCTGGGAGTTTTATCTCTGTTATTGCGAGGGTGGATTTACTGAACGTTCCATTAGCAATGTGCAAGTACACTTTCGCAAAGCGCGATAAGAATAAATAAACAGGGTTCATGGAGAAAACTATGAACAGCTGAGCATGGATAAACTGATCAATTTCATTGCATTTCAAATCATTTGGCTGGTCGCAGTTCTTGGAGCCGCCAACGAACGGCTTTGGCCGACCATCGTCCTTGCTTTTGCTTTTGCAATCTGGCAACTCTCACCACAAAGACGGCATGAAAATGATATTAAATTTGTTATTTATGCACTTATTTTTGGCCTCATTTTAGATAGCGCTTGGCAAATGCTTGGTTTAATAGAATATAAACTGAACTTACGTTACATTGCGCCAATATGGATTTTATTGTTGTGGGTGACGCTAGCGTTAACCTTTAACCACAGCTTAAGTTGGTTACAAAAAAAAACAGGGTTTGCCATTGTATTCGGCAGCATCGGCGCTCCTCTTTCTTACTTCGCTGGTAACCGACTTGAGGCTATTCATTATCCTCAAGGGTCATTACTCATCAGTATTTTATTAAGCGTATCGTGGGCGGCTGTATGCTATTTTTTTGTACACCAACAAACTCTGTACATCACAAAAAAAACAACATAACAACACAGTGAGATAACAAGATGAATACAGCTTTATTATTTCATGTAGCTGGTGTTGCATTTTTCGCGATGATGGCAGGCTTCATTTATCAAGCCAAAAAGAAAAATGCCGGCATCGTCGATGCTATCTGGGCATTTGGCGTCATGTCGGCTAGCATTTATTTTGCCATGAAAGGTTCTGGCGATACACAAATACGTATTTTAATTGCGTTGCTATCAGGTGTCTGGTTCTTACGACTTGGTATGCATATTTTCTTACGCATGCTATCAGAACCAGAAGATGGCCGTTATGCCTACGTCAGGCAATTGTATGGCAAAAAAACGAATTTCTTCCACTTTCCTTTTTTTACCTTTCAAGCTGGATTAATCGTTTTATTTAGCCTCCCTATGTGGGTTGTTACACACCACCAAACTCCGCAACTTTGGAGCATGGTGTTGGCAGTATTGATCACAGTCATTGCCTTTATTGGAGAACATCAAGCTGATCATCAACTCCACTTATTTCGCAGTGACCCTCACAATCAAGGCAAAACATGCAGGCTCGGTTTATGGAAATACTCCAGACATCCTAATTATTTTTTTGAATGGTTACACTGGTTTGCATATCCGGTGCTCGGTATAGGCATGTCTCAGGGGTACTGGTTATGGCTATCTCCATTATGCATGTTTTTATTTTTATGGTTTATTACTGGCATTCCTTTCACTGAAAAACAAGCCATTAAAAGTCGTGGCGATGACTACAGGGACTATCAAAAAACCACCAGCGCATTTTTCCCGTGGCCGCCTAAAAAATAACAGTTTCACGACACTCTCTGTAAAACTTTTGACCTTTTATCATTTTTTTTTAGAAACTTGAAACTGACAAGGATATACTCGTGCAAACATGAAAAAATGTCGTCATGTTCACTTATGTTCATCGTGCCAAGCGAGCTAAGTTTTACCGCAGTAATGTCATACAGAGAGTCGTTAAAGCAACAGGAAATGCAATGAGTTTAGACAATATAAATATCCCTTCACAGGATGATATCAACATTCCCCGCAACGCAAAAATCGAACGATTCACCTTCACTGGTTCTGGCGGAGAGTACTTTAAAATATGGATTGTCAATATCCTGCTAACTATTGTAACCCTCGGAATTTACTCAGCGTGGGCCAAAGTAAGGAACAAACAATATTTTTATGGCAACACTTACCTTGCTGGATCAGCATTTGAATACACGGCAGAACCCATACAAATCTTAAAGGGCCGCATTATTGCCATAGCGTTTTATATTGCTTACGAAGCTGCTGCGAGCTTTTATACGCCACTATACTTTGCCTTTCTGCTCATATTAATCATTGTTACCCCTTGGATCATCGTCAAATCGTTATCTTTTAATGCGCGGTATAGCCAATATAGAAATGTCCGCTTTAGCTTTCAACAAAACTTTAAAAGCGCTTACCTCGTCTTTTTCCTGATACCCCTTGTACTACTTTTACCAGTTTTAGTAGGCATCATTGCAATGATGGCATTTACTCAAGTAGGAGGAATGTCACCGGCTTTAGAAAAAAACCTGATATATGCCGCACCTTTGTCAGTCTTAGTGAGTTTATTGGCTTATCCTTATGTGGTGTATAAGACCAAACGTTTTATTGTAGAAAATCACTCTTTTGGGCAAACACAATTTACGTCTAAACTTTCCAATGAAAAACCTTTTTATGGGATTTACTTAAAAGCCTATGGCGCTGCCCTACTCACGTTTGGCACTTTCTTTGCCATACTTTACGCTTTCGGTGACGTCTCAACGATTTCCATTTTAACAAGATCTACAGGCTTACCTCTCTGGGCCAGCCTCTTAGTGTCATTAGGTTCCATTACGGCATACGCGCTTTTATTTGCCTATATAAGCTCGCAAGTTTATAACTTGGTGTATCAAACTAGTAAAGTAGGTGACAATAAATTTCGTGCTCGAATGGATACCAAAAGCTTAGCCATTTTGTATGTGACTAACACCATCGGCATCATACTCACCCTTGGTTTTTTCATTCCTTGGGCGAAAGTAAGAACAGCGCAATATAGAGCAGATAAAACAGCCCTACAAGTGAACCGTAACCTTGAAGAATTTATTACCAATAAACAAGTAGAACAAGCGGCTTTCGGAGAAGAGTTTGGCGATGTTTTTGATATCGATGTCGCTATATAAGCAAGATTTTGATGATGAAAATTTCTGGAAAAATCTATGATGGCACGTCATCAATCGCGAATAAAGCAAACATTGCTGTTGACTCATTCGATTCAATCACACTCAACGTTGAAGGAAAATTACACGTTCTGTCAAAAGAACAGTTACGTATTAGTTCACGATTAGGCTCATCAGCAAGATATATTGAAATTGATAGCTTTGGCCGATTTGAAACACTCGATAATGATCAAGTAGATGAATTGAGCTCCTTCATTCACCCGGAAAACACACAGGGTTTATTACATCAGCTTGAGTCTAATTTACCACTCATTTTAGTCTCCATTTTTGTCACAATTTCTTTTGTGTGGGCCTTGATTCGTTGGGGCATACCTGGCGCGGCGGATTATATTGTCGATGCATTGCCAGAACAAACAACATCAGCCATTGAAAATTCATTGCTAAGCAAACTTGAAGAAGATTGGTTCAAACCAAGCAAACTCAGTGAATCACGCCAACAAGAGCTTCAATCACTGTTCCAACGAGTCACACTCCAGCTAGCCTCTCAGAACGACTTAAAACGAACGGAAAAGGTGTACCAATTTAAATTACGTGACGCTGAGCACAGCATTGGGGCAAATGCTTTGGCTTTCCCTTCGGGAACGATCGTGATGACAGACCAACTCGTTAAATTAGTAAACAACGACATACAATTAGCCGGTGTTATCGCCCATGAAATTGGCCATTTAGATGGGCAACATAGCCTTAGACAAATTGTCAGGGGCTCATTACTTACATTCCTTGTGGCATGGATCACTGGAGACATTTCCGGCGCTTCAAGCACTCTAGTGACCGCACCCGCTATTTTAACGCAATTAAAATATGCGCGTGACTTTGAAACTGAAGCAGATCACTATGCCGTCGAATATTTAAACTGCTCTTCTGAAAACCTTGAAATGATGGCACACTTTTTTGAAGTGTTAGGCGGCCATGCAAACAAGCCTGAAAATCATCAATCTGAACGTTTAGAAGAAAATGATGACATACTGAGTTCAGATTTCATCGCATCACACCCCGCAACAAAACTGCGAGTAAAGTTTTTCCGCCAATATCATCAAAAGCATTGTCTAAACTAACCACGCAAGGAAGCATTACTCATAATTTCAAATAATGCTGTGATGGGCCTATATGAAAACTCGCATCGTCATTCGTTTGCTTTAGAAGGGGTCATAAAATTAACGGTTACCGTTGATCCTTTGCCTAATTCACTGTCAATTGAAATAGACCAGTTAAAACGATCTGATATACGTTTAACAATGGTCAACCCAACGCCATGCCCTCCATCTGGGCGAGTACCCGCTCTAAAATACGGGTCAAAAACCTGCTCTAACTGGGCCTCTGACATGCCTATTCCTGTATCAATTATCGAAACACTGGATTGAGTAATTGCAATCGTCACGGATCCTTCATTCGTGTACTTAAAGGCATTACGAATCAAGTTTCCAAGCAAAACCTCTAAAATTTTTGCAGAGCTAACCACATTTAGCTCCGCGTATTGTTTAATCACTACATTGACGGGTTTACCCTGAATTAAAGACTCTGATTGCGCCAACTCATGCTCAATAACATCATGAATATCAACATCTGATTCCTCAATTTGATTATCACTCTCACGAGCAAGAATTAAAAAGACTTCAACTAACTCCAGCATATCTTTGCTGGCACCTTTAATCCTGCTTAACGTCTTTCTATCTTTCTCCGATAACTGATTCTCAACCTCCATCATCTCGGTTGCCATCTGAATCACCGTTAATGGCGTGCGAAGTTCATGACTAACATCCCGTGTAAATGCCCTTTCACGGCCGATAAACTTTTCGATTCGTTGCACATACTCAGATAAAGATTCTGCCAAAATCGTTGCCTCGTAATCAGCGTCACTGGGCATTTCGCTTAGATTAATGGATGGCATATTTGCACTCACCGGGTTGAAGTCGGCAAACTTTGAGGCTAACCATGTAATAGGTGACAGCATTTCTTTGGCTTTGCGATAAAATAACCACACTAAAAGGTAACTAATCAATAAAAATAAAATCAGGGGTATAATGCCTAAAAATATAGCTAAGCTTCTAACATTCTCTCCATCAAAAAACAGTAATAGCTGTCGATCGTTGCGCTCCGTTTTGTAAAGCAGTGAATACCCGGGTTGACTGTTAAGACGAGTAAACCCTGTTGCTATCGACATCAAGAATGATGGCGAGCTCTGCTCCATGTGCTCCAACTCTTTCTCGGTAAATAAGCCTTTCAAAATAGCTTCTTCTTGCGCAGATTCTCCAGGTGTTTTAGGGACTATCGAAACACCTTCTTTATCCGTTACCAGCAAAAAACCCTTCAAATTCCATGTATCCGGTGCAGAGACGTTTTTATGGTTCGTATTTTTTTGCCAAAAATAATCCGCTTCAGAGCGCAAAGCACTCTTAATTAAAAACTGTTCCAGTGTCAGAGTTGAAAAAAGCACCGACAACAGCGCTAGTACCGCGAGAAGAACTGCACGAACAATAAAAATACGTTTAAATTTTCGTCTTATTTCTTGAGCCATACCAGCAAGTTTAATGGTTACGGTGCGTTAAACCAAAGCCTTATAACTCATTCAGCCTTATATATCGCCAATGCGATAACCGCGGCTTTGTATGGTATGGAGAATTTTTTTATCAAACGGTTTATCAAGAACTTTTCGTAAATTATATAAATGACTTCGAAGGGTATCGCTATCCGGAAGAATATCTCCCCAGACTTCACTTTCAATTTCTCGCCTGCTCACGACTTTTGGTGTAGAACGCATTAATAACACTAAAATTTTGTAGCCAATGGGAGATAAAATTAGCTCTTTGCCAGATCGGGTCACTTGCAAGGTGCCTAAATTGACTTTTAAATCTTCTACTTCAAGAATTTCTTCTTGCACAACAATTGACTTCCTTCTCATTAAGGCATTAATACGCGCTTCAACTTCTAATAACTCAAAAGGTTTAACGAGATAATCATCTGCTCCCGCATCTAATCCTGCGACCTTGTCTTGCAAGGTATCACGTGCAGTGAGCATTAATATAGGGGCGACCACATTCATTTCTTCACGAAAACGTTTGCAGATATTTACCCCATCAATATCAGGAAGCATTAGATCAAGCACAATGACATCATAATGATTTTGTTCGGCTAAATTTAAAGCCGTACGTCCATCTAAGGCGTAATCCATCACATAGTCACGACTTTCAAAAAATGTATACATCATTTCTGCAATGTCCTTATTATCTTCTACAATCAGTATTGTACCTTTCGACTTTGTCATAATTACCTTGTATATTGGTTTTTTTACTAATGTTAAAATAATACGCCCTAATTTAATCAAAATAGTATTTGATTACAGGTGATTTAAGTGTGAAAAAAAGTACTTTCACTAAACCTTATGAAACAGGCATCTACATGTTATTACATCATCTTAAGTTGCAGCATCAGCCTGTTTTTAACTGCTTGTACAAATAACCCTCCAGCACCCATAGAGTCTGCATCTAGCATTTTAGAGCCAAGCAAGAAGGCACAACCACCTGCACATGATGCCCCAACAAAAAATGCCAATATATTGACAACTAAAAGCACTTTCAACGGTTATATTTGCGAAGGTGCTGCTGTATTTAAAGGGAAATCAATCGGCGACGGTGAGTGCGTAGACTTCATTAAATTATGCTCCAATGCACCACTCACTAAGTTTTGGAAGCCCGGAAGCTTAGTGTTTGGAAAAAATATTCCCGAAGGAGCTGCCATTGCCACGTTCAGGAAAGGTAAATACCCTAACCGTTCAGGTTACCACGCCGCCATATATTCTCACCAAGATGCCAATGGCATATATGCATGGGATCAATGGCAAGGCCAAACCGTTCACTTACGCTACATCAAAGCTCATCAATTCCATAAAAATCCTGGCAACAATGCCAGCCGTTATCGAGTTATCAAGCAATAAATATTACCCGCTAAATTAAACGGCTTCATCACATGCAATTTTAATACTTTTTTGGGATCAAAATTTCTACAACAAAACCAGGATTATTATCGCCAAAACTCATCCGCATATCATGCAACTGTACAATCGCAGAAACCAAGGCTAAGCCTAAACCGCTACCCGGTGTAGTCCGACTTGAATCAAGGCGATAGAAACGCTTAGTGATATTATGATGCTCATGTTGAGGAATGCCTTTCCCTGTGTCGGAAATAAGAATTTTATAACCTTTACGGCCATTCCTAGTCGCTTTTAACGTAATCGTTCCTTCTTTCGGCGTAAATTTCACTGCATTATCAAGCAAATTGATAATGGCTTGAAAAAGCATATCTCTATCCACTAAATAAGGAATTCTATCAATGCTTTCAAATTCAAAATGTAAACCATTTGACTCAATGACTGGCTCATATAGCTCTTGAACATCATATAAAATCTCAACAACATTAATCTCTTTGAAGCCTTTCTTTTGTTGATTTCCTTCAATTCGGCCAATTCTCAGCAATGCATTAAAGGTTTCTAGCAGTTGATCAGCTTGAGATGCAATTTGGTGAACCATCACTTCAGATTCTTCATTACCTGAAACTTGAATACGTAATTCTTCTAAACGGTTTTTAATGCGCGCTAGCGGTGTCTTCAAATCATGAGCAATATTGTCTGAGACACGCCTAACGTTATTCATACCTAACTCAATTTCATCGAGCATGTCATTCAAATTAATCGCAAGCTGATCAAATTCATCTTTCGTGCCATGAGATTCAATTCGCTCATGAATATTCCCTTGCATAATCTTGCGGCTGGTTCTATTAATCCCATCTAAACGGCGAGTAATCATGCCACGCATAATAAAGCCACCTAGCAATGCTAATCCTCCTAATAGAAACAAACCAGAGAGCAACGCACGCAACAACTGTTCGTGGACACGCCGTAAATCTTTCATGCTTTGGCCTACCATTAGCCAAAAGCGATTATCAATGCTGGCTGATTTTGCCATCGCACTAAACAAGTCAACTGAATCGTCTTCGCGGTCGTCTAATTGAAAATCCATCCACCCATCTTTATCAAATGCCAATTTAGGCCAACGATCTAAGTTTCCGATCAGTGTTCGATAACCGTCGTCTGTAAGCAAATAAATAGAGGGATCTCCCGGCGTTTGATTGGCAATGTTTTCTGCCAATTGTAAGCGCAAGCCTACAAAGCCGTCTTCTTGGTAGCGTTCTTGCAAAGCCGTGATTTCTGCATCAATGGTATCTCGAGCCTGTTGCTTTAAATAACCAATCGTTAACCAATAAAAAAAGCTAAACAAAATCAGTACGGACAACGAAAATACTACGGCGTATACCAAACTAATACGCAGAGTAGAACTTCTCCAAGAAAAATTAAGTTTTTTCGATATCACGAGCGTCATCCAATAAAAAGTCAGAGTAGTAGAATACTACTCTGACCTGTAACAATCACCTATTTTCAGGCTTAAATCACCATCATTCAATCAACTGTATTGATTGATCAGCCCGCTTCGCTGAGCATATAACCCGCACCGCGAACGGTATGCAACAAAGGAAATTCAAACTCTTTATCGATCTTCCCTCTTAAACGGCTAATATGCACATCAATGACGTTAGTCTGAGGGTCAAAATGATAGTCCCATACTTTTTCTAGCAACATAGTACGTGTCACTACCTGACCACTATGGCGCATTAAATATTCTAATAAGCGAAATTCACGTGGTTGCAAATCAATTCTTGCTTCAGCACGTCGCACTTCGCGTTTTAACAAGTCCATTTCCAAATCACCGACATTTAAAATAGTGTCAGGCGCATCGGGTTCGGCGCGTCTAACCAACGCCTCTAAACGCGCTTGTAGTTCTGAAAAGGCAAAAGGTTTCGTCAAATAGTCATCAGCACCTGCTTTCAAGCCAGTGACTCGATCATCCACTTCGCCTAATGCACTGAGCATGAGGATTGGAGTACGGTTCGAATTGCCTCTGAGAGTGCGTGTCAACGTCACACCATCGACTTTAGGCAACATACGATCAACAATAATGACATGATATTCAGATGAATCGGCCATTAAAAGCCCCTCTCGACCATCTTCAGCATAGTCAACCACATGACCACATTCTGTTAAACCTTTGGTAATAAACGAGGCGGTTTCTTGATCGTCTTCGACGACCAAGACATTAATCATTGACTGTTTATTTTGCATAGTTTTATCCTTCTCCTCTATGGGAGAATGTCGTAATTCGGAATTCGCTTTCATTTTTAATTTAGTATTCATCATTCATTATTGGAATCTAAAGGCTCGAAAACGAGTCTCGCCTTTGCGTGATATATAGACCGCTACTGAACCAGCACCTGCCTCTTTTGCTTTGTTTAAAGCACCCTTAAAACTTTTAACACTTTTTACTTTTTTCTTGCCAACCCGAATCACAACATCTCCAGATTGCAAACCATTAAAAGCCGCTAAACCATCATTGGTCACGTTCAGTAGCAACACTCCGCTAATGTCTTCCTCCAAGCTATACTCTTCTGCCACTTCAGGCGTGATAGTTAAAATTTCAGCACCTAATTCTTCATCCGTCTCTCTTTCGTTTTCTTTCGGTTTTTTCTCCTCAGATTGACTGCCAGCAAACGAGTTCTTATTCAACTTCTCTACCGTAATGGATTTAGTTAATAACTTACCGTCACGCCAAATTTTAATAGGCACACGCTTGCCCACTTTGGTATCGGCAACAATCCTCGGTAAATTACGCATTTCAACGATGTCTTGCCCGTTGAACTGCAAAATCAAGTCTCCAGCTCGTAAGCCTGCTTTATCCGCAGGTTTTCCGGGAACAACACGTTCAATTAATGCGCCTAATTTATTCTTACGTCCAATACTTTCCGCTATCGCATCATCAACTGGCGAAATTTGAACACCAATCAACCCTCGTTCAACCTGGCCCTTTTCTATCAATTGAGTAACAACTGATTGAGCAAGATTTGATGCGATTGAAAAACCAACACCTACACTACCGCCACTTGGCGATAAAATGGCTGTATTCACTCCAATAACCTCACCATCTAGATTAAACAATGGTCCACCAGAGTTACCCCGGTTTATAGCTGCATCACTTTGAATATAGTTGTCATAGCGGCCCGATTGAATATTACGCCCCACCGCAGAAACAATACCTGTCGATGCACTCGCACCGCCTTCCAAACCAAAAGGATGTCCAATAGCGATGACCCAATCGCCAACGCGTGACTGCTTATCGTCTCCCCAAGGAACAAAAGGTAATGCTTCAGATGACTCAATTTTTAAAATTGCCAAATCTGTTTCTTTATCCGCTCCAACCAATTTAGCCTCAAACTCTTTATTATTGGCTAGCGTGACGGTTATATCTTCACCGTTATCGATCACATGGTTATTAGTCACAACATAACCATCCGCGGAAATTAAAAAGCCAGAGCCGATACCTAATCGACGCTTACGTTGTTTCTTAGGTGTTTGTTGCCTTGGTATTTGTTTAAAAAATTCTTCAAAAGGCGACCCAGGAGGAAAGTTAAAACCTTCCGGCAGTGTATTTTTCGGAGTGCCACTAATTGCAACATGCACAACAGCTGGACTGATTTTTTCGATGAGGTCAGCAAAGCCTGACTTTGGCGCAAAATCCTGAATAGTTGCCTTGGCTTGTTGTAAAGATGCTTCTGAATTTTGACTTAATACAGGTGATGCCAACAAACTGAATGACATCACTGTTGCTCCAATGAGAGCAGGTTTGAAAATTGGAAACCGAATTTGTTTTGATAGAAACTTCATGAATACCCCTAATTAATCGTTACGCCTAATATAGGGGGGATTTTATTACTTAACCATGGATAAGGGGTTAAGCTTAGTTAATCTTTTGATTAAAAATTAATCATTTATCGCATATCAGACTTCTCAACATACTGCCTGTATATCTCAGCCTGAAGGTGCTTATCTTTAGTTTCCAAGGACTGCTTTACCACTTCAGGAGTTAGATGAGGAGAAAACATTTGAATAAAATCATACACATAGCTTCTCAATTGATTTTGGGATCGAATCGCTAAACTGGTGACACTTGAGTCAAATAAATGTCCGGCATCTAACACTTGCAAGTCATTATCTTGCTTTCGGTCATAGGCCATTCGTGCACATAAGCCGATGCCTAAACCATTTCGCACATACGTTTTTATAACTTCAGCATCCGCTGCTGTCAAAACCACATCCAGCTTCAAATCTTTTTCTTTAAATGCTCGATTAATGACAGACCTATCCGCAACACCAAATACATAAGTGATGATAGGATATCGAGCGATCGCTTCAACCGTTAAAATATCTTCCGACGCTAAAGGGTGGCCTTTCGGGACCATTACGCAACGATTCCATCGATAACACGGCAATAAAACAAGGTCATTAAAAAGTTCCAATGCTTCGGTAGCAATACCAATATCAGCTTCACCTGAGGCTGCCATTGCAGCGATCTGTTCAGGCGTACCTTGATGAATTTGCAAGGCAACATTAGGGTATTTTTCTCGAAAGCGGGCAATGATTTCTGGCAACACATAACGAGCTTGAGTATGCGTTGTTGCGATAGACAACATTCCTTTATCTGGGTTCGTATAATCTGCCGCTTGTTTCTCGACATTTTCAACCATGGCAAGAATTTCTCTAAAGCGTTCAACCAGATCAGCCCCAGCTAATGTCAAGCCGTCAATATGCTTGCCATTGCGCTTAAAAATTTGCACCCCTAACTCTTCTTCAAGGCGACGAACCTGACTACTAATCCCAGGCTGAGAAGTAAATAATACTTCAGCCGCAGCCGTAACATTCATTCCTGAATCCACGACTTCAACAACATATTCGAGCTGGCGTAATTTCATTTTGCTTTCAATTATTTTTTAATGTAAACCACTATACAAGTTCAAGCATGTTCAATGATGCCTATTGACTGATCATTGAACTTGTTTTGCACGTTCTTCTAACATGCGTTTACGTTTACTACACTGGCTTCTAACCTCACAAATATCGCACGCACCATCTAATCCCTCAATGGCATTTAAACCGCCACAGCTGCCTTTAATGGATTTTCCTGCAATAATATAACCTATCGCCATGATAGCCATAATAAACAGAAAGAACGCAAACGTCACCAATACCACTCCCATTGTTTTACCTCACTCAACTGAATCAGCGTTATTTAAATGTACTTATTGATTTACAATAAATTGCTCAAATGCCTGAGAATACAACACTTGATGCTGAGCATCATTCTCAGTCGATAATGAAGGTGCTCGGAAAATAAAAAACGCTGGAATATTATTTTCCTCTGCAAAATCTAACCCCGACGGCCCCATTACCATAAAAGCTGTCGCCAGCGCATCAGCACGGGCCGCTATAGGATCAATAACCGTGACTGCCGCTAAATTATGTTCTACCGGTTTTAATGTGCGTGGGTCAACGGTGTGTGAATAACGCTTGCCATCCACCATATAAAAATTACGATAATCTCCCGAGCTTGCGACACTCACACCTGAAACATCTATCACGACTTGAAAGCCACCTTTAGAACTCGGTTTTTCTACGGCTAAACGCCATGGTTTACCTTTGCTATTCAAACCTTCTGCGCGAAGCTCTCCACCAATTTCAACCAGGTGGTTTACACACCCTAACTCCATGAGCTTATTTGATACTTGGTCTACAGCATAGCCTTTCGCAATTGCCGAAAAATCGACCATCACGTCAGGATCCGTTTTTCGCCACTGAGTAAAGGAGTCATCAAGCTCTATCTTCTCAAAGCCTATTTGCTTTCCAATTTTCAACAAACTCGCCTTTGATGGAACTGAAGGTGCACTGAGAGAGTCGCTCTTCTGTGAACCAAAACCCCACAATTCCACTAACGGTAATACGGTAATATCAAAAGCCCCTTCTGTCTCATAAGAAACTCTTTGAGCCGCTGAAAACACATCAATAATTGAAGAACTGACTGTTTGAAACTCCGTGTTTTTCAGTTGGTTGAATTGAGATAATTCTGAATCAGGTATGTACGTCGACATTGCTTGATTCACTTGCTGCATGACCGCCATCAGTTCTGTTTGCCATGCGTCTTGACTAAGGTCAGACCCACACAACAAAGTGATATTGTATTCTGTACCCATAATGGGTCCACTAATACGCATATCTTGCTTCTCTCCACAGGCGACCAAAAAGCCACTCAATAATAGACAAGCCATAAAAACAAATAGCCGGCGAAGCCAGCTATTTATTATATTCATCCCAGTAAATTGCAAAAGACTAACCACCAAAATCATCAAGCATAATGTTTTCGTCTTCAACACCTAAGTTATGCAGCATATCAATAACGGCAGCATTCATCATTGGTGGTCCACACATGTAGAATTCACAGTCTTCTGGTGCCTCATGATCTTTTAAATAGTTTTCGAGCAACACATTATGAATAAATCCAGTATCACCAGTCCAATCATCTTCTGGTTGTGGATCAGACAGCGCCACATGCCAATCAAAATTCTCATTCTCAGCAGCAAGCGTATCGAAATCATCAATATAAAACATTTCTTTCTTGCTACGAGCACCGTACCAAAAAGACATTTTTCGGTCTGTTTTAATTCGGCGCAGTTGATCAAAGATATGCGAACGCATCGGTGCCATACCAGCACCACCACCGACAAATACCATCTCAGCTTTCGTCTCTTTCGCAAAAAATTCACCAAAAGGGCCTGAAATTTCGACTTCATCACCTGGCTTCAAATTGAAAATATAAGAAGACATGATGCCTGGTGAAATCCCTTCAGACCTTGGCGGAGGAGAAGCAATACGCACGTTCAACATGATGATGCCTTCTTCTTCTGGGTAATTCGCCATAGAATAGGCACGCTCGACCTTCTCAGTAACCGTTGACTCGTACTGCCAAAGATTAAAGTGGTCCCAGTCACCTTTATATTCATCTTGTACTGAAAATTCAGTATATTTCAGTTGATGTGGTGGGCAGGCTATTTGAATATAACCACCCGCACGAAAACCCACATCTTCACCTTCAGGTAATTCGAGCACTAGCTCCTTGATAAACGTCGCAACATTATCATTTGAACGTACTTTACACATCCACTTTTTAACGCCAAAAACTTCTTCCGGGACTTCAATTTTCATGTCTTGCTTGACAGCAACTTGGCATGACAAACGATCACCGCATGACGCTTCTTTTTTAGTAATGTGAGATGTTTCCGTTGGCAAAATTGAGCCACCACCTTCAAACACCTTGACACGACATTGTGCACAAGTGCCACCACCACCACACGCCGAAGGAACAAACAATTTGCTATCGGCTAACGCACCAAGCAACTTACTTCCAACCGGGACTTCAATCGTTTTCTCACCATTAATCTCAATGCTGACGTTGCCACTAGCAACTAAACGACTTTTAGCGAAAATGATAATCGATACTAAAGCAATCACGATTATCGTAAAAAAGACCACTCCTAAACCAACTGTTAACATCTTTAAACCTCTTTAAATTTTGAGTGATTTAGTTTTCTATAGTTTAATGCCTGAAAAAGCCATAAAGCCTAAAGACATTAAACCAACCGTGATGAATGTGATACCAAGACCCTGCAAACCATCAGGCACATCACTGTATTTCAACTTTTCCCGGATCCCGGCCAGTGCTGCAATTGCTAATGCCCAACCTAATCCAGAACTGGTACCGTATACAACACTTTGCGTAAAGTTATAATCGCGTTGCACCATAAACAATGTTCCACCTAAGATGGCACAGTTCACAGTAATCAACGGCAGAAATATACCTAACGCGCTATAAAGTACAGGAACAAAACGGTCCAAAATCATCTCTAAGATTTGAACCAGCGCAGCAATAACGCCGATATAGCTTAACAAACCTAAAAAACTTAAATCAACATCGGGCAACCCAGCCCATGCTAACGCACCGTCTTTCAATAGATATTGATAGATAAGATTATTTGCAGGAATAGTAATAGCCTGTACAAAAATAACCGCAACGCCTAAACCAATAGCCGTTGATATTTTTTTTGATACCGCTAGGAATGTACACATCCCTAGGAAAAACGAAAGCGCTAAATTTTCAATGAAAATTGACTTAACCGCTAAACTGATGAGATCCATTAGTGAGCCTCCGCGTTGTGAGCATTTTGCAGTTCATAATCAGGTGCTTCAACTTGGTCTTTTTTCCAAGAACGAATCGCCCAAATCAACAAACCAATAACGAAAAAAGCACTGGGTGGAAGCAACATCAAACCATTGGTTTGATACCAACCACCTTCACTGATAGGCTTGAGTATTGTATAGCCCAACAATGTACCTGAACCAAACAACTCTCTCACTGTGCCAACAGCAATTAAAATCACACTGTAACCCAAGCCATTACCAATACCATCCAGGAATGATAGTCCAGGCGGGTTTTTCATTGCGAACGCTTCTGCACGCCCCATGACAATACAGTTGGTAATAATTAAGCCCACGAAAACCGATAACGTTTTACTGATTTCAAACGCAAAAGCTTTCAAGAATTGATCCACCACAATTACTAATGACGCGATAATCACCATCTGTACAATGATTCGAATACTGGATGGAATATGATTTCGAATAAGACTAATGGATAGATTCGAAAAAGCCACGACCGAAATCACCGCTAAACACATCACTAGTGATACAGATAACTTAGAGGTGACTGCTAACGCAGAACAAATTCCTAAAACTTGAAGGCCAATAGGGTTATTGGCAAATACAGGGTCGAATAAGACACTTTTAGTTTGACTAGCCATTGTTAGCTCCTGCAGTTGCTGCAAGTTTCTTTAAATAAGGACCAAAACCGTTTTCACCTACCCAAAAACGGACTAAGTTCATAACGCCTACACTTGTCAATGTCGCTCCTGCCATACCATCAACATCATATTGAGAGTCAGAAGACGCTTTGCCTTTGACAACGGTAAATGCAGGATTTCCATTTTCATCAGTTACGTGTTTTCCCTGCCATACCTTCTGCCAAGCGCGGTTCGTGATTTCCCCACCTAAACCAGGTGTCTCACCATGGTCATAAAAGGTAACATCTTCAATCGTGCGTCCATCCGCTTTCAGCGCAATAAAACCGTACATCGTTGACCAAAGTCCATAGCCTTTAACCGGAATGATCACTTTTGATAAGCTGTCTCCATCTTTCATGATGAATACTTTGCCGTATTTAGCGCGTCGTCCAATCAAAGCAATGTCTTGCTCTGTCGTTAATTTAACACTTAACTTTGGCTCTTTCGATGCTTTACGTTGATCAAAAGTTTCAACATCAACAGCATCTGTGTATTCACCTGTCGCTATATCGACAATACGAGTTTCGATTTTTTCAAACCGTTCTTCAATAGATTGAGTTTCATCCGTCAACCCCGCAACAGCTAGGATATTTTTCTGTAAATCAATCTTTTGATTTCGTTGCTGTTCAGGCTTCAACAAGGTTGCTGCAACCGAAACAATAACCGAGCACACTAAACATAAAGCAAAAGCAACGATAAAGGTTTTTGCAATACTGTCATTAGATAATGCCGCAAAGCCTGTCTTTTTCTTTTCAGCTTCATTCATCACTTCATTCTCGTGATCATTCTGATTTTCGTTAGACATAACGTTTCTCCCGTCGACGCATATTCGATTGAACAACAGCCCAGTCGATCAATGGTGCAAACAAGTTAGCAAATAAAATGGCTAACATGATCCCTTCTGGAAAGGCCGGATTAACCACTCGAATTAGCACAGTCATTAAGCCAATCAATACACCAAAGACAAAACGCCCCATATCAGTCATTGACGCGCTCACAGGATCTGTTGCCATATAGACCATACCGAACGCAAAGCCACCCATGGTTAAATGCCAATACCAAGGAACACCAAACATTGGGTTTGTATCGCTACCAATGAGATTAAACAATAGGCTTGTCGCAATCATCCCGACTAAAACACCTAGCATGATTCGCCAAGAAGCCACTTTGGTATACAACAAAAAGGCCGCGCCGATAGCAATTGCAATCAATGATGTTTCGCCAATAGAACCCGCGATAGATCCGAACACAGTGTCTGTTAATGTAAAACCCGCAGCAGCTAAGCCTTCAACACCGCTTGTAGCAGCAACACTTAATGCCGTTGCACTGGTGTATCCATCAACAGCAACCCAAACAGCATCGCCAGATAACTGTGCTGGATAGGCAAAGTATAAGAATGCTCGCGCGGTCAGTGCCGGATTCAAAAAGTTCATGCCTGTTCCGCCAAAAACCTCTTTGCCTAAAACCACACCAAAGCTAATACCTACAGCGACCTGCCACAATGGAATTGTTGGAGGAACAATCAAGCTAAAAAGAATAGAGGTAACGAAGAAACCTTCACTGACCTCATGCCCACGGATTGTACAAAAAAGAATTTCCCAAAAAATGCCGACTGCAAAAGTCACGACATAAATAGGGAACCAATACCAGAAACCATGGAAGAAGTTTGCAAGCAAACTATCAGGGTTAACTGAGACACCAAATGCACCAAGCAGTTGACCTCTCCATCCCTGAATTTCTGTAATAGACATGGCTTGCAGAGCTTCATTAGCTTGCATGCCAACATTAATACAACCCATGATGACGCATGGCATGGCTGCAAGCCATACGAAAATCATCACGCGTTTGAGATCGATAGCGTCTCGAACGTGCGTTTTGCCTTTATTCACATCAGGTGGTGAATAAAATAGCGTATCAATAGCTTCGAAAAATGCATACCATTTTTCATGCTTACCGCCCTTCATAACATGAGGACGAATATTATCAAGAGTACGTTTTAAAAATGACATTTAACCCTCCAACTCAATTTGAGTTAGGTTTTCACGAAATACTGGGCCAAAATCATGCTTACCCGGATCAACATAAGTACACAAAGCCAGATCTTCCTCTGCAAGTTCAAGTCCGCCTAACTGTTGCAGCGTATCAGTATCTTTCACAACAATCGCTTTCAACAATGGTGTCGGTAAAATATCTAATGGCATCACCTGCTCATAAACACCCACAGGAACAATGGGGCGTGGACTACCATTTTGGCTAGAAGTTAGGTTGAAACGTTTTTTGCGACCCAGAATACTTGATACAAAAACGTTTAACTTGGAAAAACGGTTCGTTCCAGGAACAATCCAACCCATAAACCGACGCTCTCGATCTTCGTCAATGACAGAAATTTGATTATCGTATCGGCCTAAATAAGCCTGTGTGCCTGACGCTTCTGAGCCATTTAAGATAGAACCACTAATGACTCGATTCTCACCGTCCAACAAGGCATCAGCAACTAATTCTGATACATCAGCACCTAGTTCAGTGCGAATCAAGCGAGGAGATCGAACTTTTGGCCCACCTAGAGCAACAACGCGCGCTGTATCTAAGTAACCACTAATAAAGAGTTTTCCAATCGCAATGACATCTTGGTAGTTAATCGTCCAAACACTACGATTAGCATTAACAGGCATAATAAAATGAATATGCGTACTGGCATTGCCCGCAGGGTGAGGACCCGAAAACTCGGATACTTCCACACCTTGAGAGGATGGAATATCAGCACCTACCGCCTTACATAAATGCACAGGCACAGAAAAGCTTGAGAGTACATCTAAACCTTGTTTAAACGATTCTTTTTCATCGGCAATAACAACTTGTGGATCAGCCGCTAATGGATTGGTATCCATTGCGTTGACAAAAATACCATCTAGCGTTGCGTCAATTGCCGGGACTTTATTAAAAGGCCTTGTGCGAAAAGCTGTCCATAGACCTGATTTAATCAAGTTGTTTCGGAGCTTCTTATCGTCAATTGAGCTGAGTTCAGACGCTTCATACGCTGTGAACTTTGTCCGTGCTTTACCTTCTTTCTCAATCACAACTGAGACAAGTGCACGTTTTTCACCTCTATTCACTTCAATCACTTTCCCTGCTGCAGGAGAAGTAACGCGAACACCTGGATTTTTTTTGTCTTCGAACAGCGCCTGACCTTGCTTGATTTTATCTCCGACTTTGACAAGCATCGTCGGCTTCAAACCAATATAGTCATTACCCAAGACCGCCACTTTCGTAACCGGTCTACCTTCATCAATCCTTTGATCTGGTGCGCCTAAGATGGGCAAGTCAAGCCCTTTAGATAGGTTAAATACCAACTTACTGTACCTCTACATGAACTATTTTCAGTCTAACCGCTCGCAGGCTGCGAAAGAGGAAGTCAAACCAAAAAATCTCTTTGGTTGTTTATACAATTCGGGTCGCATTATACAAGTTTAACTTTTGTCCACAAGCCCTCACACACGGTTTATTACATGATTAAAAGTTACTATTTTCCGAATATATTCGACCTGTAAAAAAATTATTTATCGAAAATCATAATTTTTGATCCTTAAATTCTCATAAATAGCAATTTACATTCATTAGCGCAAAAAAAGGCGCGCCAAACTAACTCAAAAAACATTCTTTTAAATAAAAAACCATCTATTTCAAAAAAAAATAAAACATTAAATTTACTCAAAAACCTCGCTAACACTGCGACTACAGTGAGAAAAAAACAAATAACGGCAATATTGATCATAAAACAAGACTAACAATAGGACTGGACGTGAAGAATTTTATGTTTATGATGATCACTTACTAAAAAATAAATAACTAGACACGGAATTATTCCGGACTAGCAACCAAACCTATGAATACTGAAAAAGTTATATTTGCATTCTTTGTCATCCTTGCATTAACACTCAACTTTGGTTTTTTCCTTGGCGATATCGACAACGTTGCGCACCATGACATTTACGAACTCTATGCAGCTATTGTTGTTGGCATTATTGCCACTATATTAAAACTAGGTGATCGCTCACAGCTAGGCGCTGTCGTTTTAGCATCTAGTATGGTTTCAGTCATTCAGTTAATCATTGCCGCGGTTATCTGGATGCTAGCCACCAAGAACGGCTTTTCAATTGACAAATCGACTATGTCGAGCATTGTTTCGTTTAGTGGCGGCGCTCTAGCAGCTAATGTTGTTTCTGTCATCCTATTAATCACTGAGACATCTTTAACTAAACGATAGCTCACGGCCTCGATCAGAGAACATTTCATCTTAAGCATTCTTTAATCGCTCTAAAATGAAATAATTGATTAGCTATGAACGCCACCAACGTATCAAATAATATTATTTTCCTCGTTCTACGTCGCATGCGTAGACCACTCATTGCGTTGATTGTCGTCTATGCCATTGCGACGTTTGTTTTAACGCTTATCCCTGGCGTTGATCCAGATGGCAACCCTTGGAAAATGAGCATCTTCCAAGCGTTCTATTTCGTCAGCTTCATGGGATCAACCATCGGCTTTGGCGAAATCCCCTACCCTTTTACTGACGAGCAACGCTACTGGGTTTTAGTCTGCATTTATACCTCTGTGATCTCATGGCTTTATGCCATTGGTAGCCTACTCACACTCATCCAAGAGGCAACGTTTCGCCAATCGGTCATTTCACAACAGTTTTCACGCTCAATTAGAAAACTAAAATCGCCATTCTTCATTATCTGCGGCTATGGTGATACCGGTATTACTCTAACCAAAGGCCTGACTGACCTAGGCTACACAGTAGTGGTCTTAGACAAAAAAGATGACGATATTGCAGCGATACCATTAAGCGACTTTCGTGCCCCAGTCTATAGCTTAACCGCTGATTTTAGCATTCCAGAAACATTAATCAGGGCAGGCATCAAAAAGCGTAAATACTGCCAAGGCATCGTTGCTCTTTCCCCTGATGATCACACTAATCTAAAGGTTGCAGTAGCAACAAAATCATTAAGCAAAGATTTACTGACAGTAACTCGGGCTGAAGACGAAAACGAAATAGCTAATTTAAAGTCGTTTCATACTGACGTCATCATTAATTCACACGAATTATTTGCTGAGCGCCTAGTCGCTGCTATGAACAACCCTACTGGCGAAGCGATTGCTCGCTGGCTAATAAATCAGCAACAAATTGACCTAGAAAAAATTGATATCCCCGAAGATCATGACGATGACGAGCAAGATGAATCCCTGAATGAACAATCCAAAAATGACGACACGGACTCATCAACACATGCCGTACCAAAATCAGGACGTTGGATCATTTGTGGATATGGAAAATTTGGCCGCATTTTAAAAGACCATTTAGACGCACAACAAGTAGAAACCATTATCATAGAAGAATCTAGCAATGCCACTGACTTACCGGACGGGTTCATTGAGGGCAAAGGCACAGAAGCTCATACGTTAGAAAAAGCAGGAATATTTGAAGCCGTAGGCCTCATTGCTGGCACTAAAGACGATGCAAACAATCTCTCTATCCTACTCACTGCAAAAAATTTAAACGATCGTTTATTCACCGTTGGCAGGTTAAACGAACAGAATAACTTGCTTTTATATAGTAGCGCAAAGCCCAACATGACCTTGCGTAATCGCCAACTCATGTCAGATGCAATTTTAACGCGTATAACTAGGCCGTTAGTCACACGTTTTTTAAAAGAATTACCCAAACTGTCAGCCAAACGCACACGAAAGTTATATAGCCGAATTGCATTATTAACAGCTGGAGAGAAGCCGGTTACATGGCGTATTGCTGTCAACTCTCAAAGCGCTCCAGCCATCACTGAAACACTGGAAAAAGGCGACTCACTCACACTAAAACAATTATTACGGAACCCTTTAAGTGGTTATGCTGGCCGCGCTTGCTGTTTAATGATTCGTCGAAGCGGGCACCTAGAAATCATGCCAGATGAAGACATTCCATTGATGCTAAACGATGAAATACTCCTGTGCGGCACAAAGTCTGAATCTCGATACACGAAGTGGCAAACTCATAACATTGAACTCCTTGAAAACAATGTTTTTGAAAAACGCCATACCATTCCATTATTCCGTTGGCTTGAACGCAAAGAACGCGAAAAAGTTGCCGCCAGAAAGCTCATCGAAGCCGAAAGCTACACCAACGCTAATGCTACTGATGAAAAAATGGACGTAGATCTCGACAATAGCTAGTCAAGGAATACTAAAAAACACCCTAACTAAGCTCTACCATACAAATCTTCAAAGCGCACAATATCATCTTCCCCTAAATACGAACCCGATTGAACCTCAATCAATTCCAAAGGAATCTTCCCAGGGTTTTCAAGCGAATGCACAGAGCCAACTGGAATAAATACAGACTCATTTTCTGATAGCAATTTTTCCTCATCGTCGACTCGCACTTTTGCAGCACCACTAACAACCACCCAATGTTCAGCACGATGATGGTGTTTTTGCACAGAAAGCTTGGCGCCCGCCTTGACGGTAATTCGCTTAACTTGAAAGCGCTCACCAGCATCCATGGAATCATATTTGCCCCATGGTCGATAGACTACACGATGATGCTTATGCTCAGTTCTCTGTGCATGAATAATTTCATTCACTATCGACTTAACATTTTGAGCATTTTTCTTATTTGTCACCAACACAGCATCTTTGGTATTGATGATAACCAAACCATCCACACCTAACACAGAAACCAATTTATCTTCAGTATGAATATAATTATTCGTACTTGTGTGCGTAATCACATCACCATTAACAACATTGCCATCCTCATCCGGCGCAAGAACTTCAGACAAGCTAGACCAACTACCCAAATCACTCCAACCAGCATCCAATGGCAAGACATAAGCGTGTTGAGTTGACTCCATCACAGCATAATCAATCGACTCACTAGGACAATTAGAAAATAGCTCTTCATCAATGCGGATAAACTCTAAATCTTTACTCTTGCCTTGCCATGCAGCCTCACACGCATCAAGTATGTCAGGTCTAAATTGCTTCAACTCAGACAAATAGTCTTGTGCAGAAAACATAAACATACCACTATTCCAAAGATAATCACCATCATCCAAATAATGTTGCGCAGTGGCTAGATCAGGTTTTTCAACAAACCCATCCACCTTATTAAGCGCCCCTGAAACCAGGTTTTTTGCTTGTATATAACCATAACCTGTTGCCGCTTCAGTTGGCACAATTCCAAACGTTAGCAACTGCCCCTTAGACAATGATTGATCCGCAACCGCTAACACTTGCCTAAAAGACTCAGCATCTTGAATTAAATGATCAGCCGCCAACACTAATAATGTTGCACCTGCATCATATTCTAAGGCTTGAAAAGCCGCCAAGCAGATTGCTGGAGCAGTATTTCTTCCACAAGGCTCTAAAATAATCCCATTGTGCTTTACTCCTATCTGTCGAAGCTGTTCACCCGCAATAAAACGATGTTTCTCATTACAGACAACGATAGGTTCCGCATGCTCAAGACCATTCAAACGAGTAATCGTCTCTTGAAGCATCGTCCCATCACCGCCCGTCAAATTCAAAAATTGCTTCGGGTACTCTTCTCGCGACAATGGCCACAACCTAGTTCCTGATCCACCGGCAATAACAACGGGATGTAGCATAAATTTTTACCTATTTTTATTATTTCTTTAGTTGTACTTATACCAAAAAGTAGATCACTCTCAAAGAATAGAGTTATCTTGCAATTGATCAATATAGGCAGCGACGCCTTCTTCAACAGTGGCTAGATCTTTTTTGTAGCCACCTTCTTGCCTTAATTTTGTTAAATCCGCTTGAGTAAAACTTTGATACTTTCCAACCAAAGCGGCTGGAAATTCAATGTATCGTATCAAACCTTCTTGCTCCCAATCCTTGATCGATTTTTCTTCAGAAAGCATTGTATTCAGAGTGGCTGCTGCCACTTGATTAAAGCTACTAGCACTGCCTGTCCCTGCATTAAAAATTCCACTTTTCTCAGGATTATCTAAAAAATGTAAATTAATATCCACAACATCATCAACCCAGACAAAATCACGCAATTGCTCGCCATTGCCGTAGCCGCCACTCCCTTCAAACAACTTCACAAAACCATTATCTTGATATTGATTGAAGAAATGATAAGCCACCGATGCCATGCGACCTTTATGCGCTTCACCTCGCCCATAGACATTAAAATACCGAAGGCCCACCACTTGTGATTCCAGATTTTGCCAATGCCTTCTTAAGTATTGATCAAACAATAGCTTTGAATACGCGTAAGCATTCAGTGCTTGTTCGTTTTCAGGGCCTTCGATAAATATGCTATTCCCACCATAGGTTGATGCTGACGAAGCATAAATAAACTGCACGCTATTACGCTGGCAGTAATGAAACAATGACTTCGTGTAGTCATAGTTGTTTTTCATAATAAATTTGCCATCAGCTTCCATCGTATCAGAACAAGCACCTTCATGAAAAATAGCCTGCATGCCAGATAAACGCGGATCACTCTGCTCAACCATCCTGTGAAAATCATCTTTATCTATGTAATCTAAAAAGTGACAATCTTGAATGTTTCGGCATTTATTACCATCGGTTAAATCATCCACAACAATAATGTCTGTCATCCCTCGAGCATTTAAACGACGAACAATATTTGAACCGATAAACCCGGCACCACCTGTGACAACAATCATAAAAACCTCTTACTGTTATTTAGAGCATTAAGCATCAGCTAAACGCTGCGATATTTCATCGATACTTGCCGTTGCGGTGCCTACTTTAGCAACCACTACACTGGCTGCTGCATTCGCAAACGCCAGGCGCTGTTGGTTATTCATATCTGACACTAATGCCAACGCTATTGTTGAAATAACGGTATCTCCAGCGCCACTCACATCAAACACTTCTCGAGCTTTAGCGGGAGAATGTATATGCTTATCATCAACAAATAAGCTCATACCTTTTTCACTCCGAGTCACCAAAAGCGCTTCTAATTCAAGAGAATCACGCAACGAAAAAGCCTTCGCTTCCAACTCAGCATCATCTCTTACCTCACCCACTACTGCCATAAATTCTTTCGCGTTCGGCGTTATCAAGCTTGCTCCTCGATAACGTGAAAAATCTGACCCCTTGGGATCAACGACAACGGGAACGTTTGCTGACCTTGCTAACTGAATCATGTCACTCACATGCCGCAAACCTCCCTTGCCATAATCAGACAAAATCACAACATCGGCTGACGGCAACTGAGATTCATAATCACGCATACACTGCGATAACACTTCATCAGCAGGCATTTTTTCAAAATCCGCTCTGAGTAATTGTTGGTTTTGGGCAATCATGCGAAGCTTTTCAGTGGTTTGAATTGTTTGATCTTTTTGAAAAAACACGTCAGCACCAAAAGATGTCACTAACTCTTTAAGCTCAACGCCAGTAGCATCATCGCCCACCACTGATAATAATTTTGCCTTGGCACCCAATGCCGCGACATTGTTTGCAACATTCGCAGCACCGCCTGCACGACTTTCTTTAGTAGTGACAGCAAGAACAGGAACTGGCGCTTCAGGAGAGATTCTTTCCACTTCGCCAAACCAATAGCGGTCCAGCATGACATCACCCACAATTAACACATTCAGATGATGAAACTGTTCAGTTACAATTTTCATAGCTAATATCTGTTTTCCACTCATTCGTTTCTATCAACACAAAGCGTTAACGACCGATGCCGTAATAAGCAAAACCTGCATCTCGAATGTGTTGAGGGTCAAAAATATTACGTCCATCAAAAATCACTAACTCATTCATTAGTTCTTTCATGCGGTTTAAATCTGGACTGCGAAAATTCTTCCATTCTGTCGCAATTAAAAGACCATCAACACCTTCCAAAGTGTCATAGTAATCATCCAGCGTAGAAAAATCATCACGCCCTTGATAAATACGATGCGCCTCATCAGATGCCACAGGGTCATAGGCAACGACACTCGCACCTCTCTCCCATAAGCCCTCAATCATGACACGACTTGGCGCTTCTCTCATATCATCAGTATTTGGCTTAAATGCAAGCCCCCAAACAGCAAATTTCTTACCACGCACATCACCAAAATGCCGATCAATTTTATGCAACAACACTTCCTTTTGATCTTTATTAACCGCTTCAACCGCCGCTAAAATTCGAGCATCATAATCTTCTGCCAGTGCTGTGCGATGGAGCGCTTGAACATCTTTTGGGAAACACGAGCCACCATAGCCACAACCAGGATATATAAAGTGGTAACCAATGCGTGGGTCTGACCCAATACCTTGGCGAACCAACTCTATATCCGCGTCCAATTTTTCGGCTAAATTTGATAATTCGTTCATAAACGAAATTTTGGTCGCCAACATCGCATTTGCTGCATACTTCGTCAATTCAGCAGACGGGATATCCATGACAATTAATCTTTCATGATTTCGATTAAAAGGCGTATAAAGCGTGCGCAATAAATCTACGGCACGTAAATCATCTCCATCAACACCCACAACCACTCGGTCCGGTTTCATAAAATCTTCAATTGCCGCCCCTTCTTTCAAAAACTCAGGATTTGAGGCAACGCCAAACTCAATATCAACTCCACGCTTATCAAGCTCTTCCTGAATCGCTTGCCTGACTTTTTTTGCTGTTCCAACTGGAACGGTTGACTTAGTCACCACTAATAAATAACCACTTAAGCGCTTACCTACCTCTCTAGCAACATCAATAACATAGCGTAAATCAGCTGAGCCATCTTCATCAGGAGGCGTTCCCACAGCAATAAAAAGAACATCACTATCCACTTGTCCCGTTTGATCGCCTATCGCATCACTAATATCCGTAGTAAAAGATAATCGATTAGCGGCAATATTACTCTTCACCAAGTCATCCAAACCAGGCTCATAAATAGGGATAATTCCTTCTCTTAGGTTATTTATCTTTCTTTGATCGAGATCCACACATAGAACATCATTTCCAACTTCGGCAAAACATGTTCCTGAGACGAGGCCTACATAGCCAGTACCAATGACTGCAATTTTCATAAATGAAATTTTTATACGAATTGTTTCAAGATTTGCGCATTTTACCCGACTTACAAACCATTGCGTACAAAAATATACAGACTCTTTAATCACTCAAACTTCAAAAATACGGAAAAAGTCGCTATCCTCAAACGCGCATTGAAAACAAAAAAAAATAGCATTGAGGAGAGAATTATGAAAATGCCGTCTATTGCAGCGCATTTCCCAACCATATTGAGTGCCCTACTCGTATCTTTAATACCTAACCAGGCATTGGCAACAAGCGAAATCAACACAGGCGATACCGCATGGATGCTAACAGCATCCGCATTAGTACTATTCATGCTATTGCCGGGCCTTTCTTTATTTTATGCGGGTTTAGTTCGAACGAAAAACGTACTTTCCGTTCTCATGCAATGCTTTACGATTGCCTGCGCAATGTCATTACTTTGGTTTGTTGCAGGTTATAGCCTAGCATTTAGTGGCGATGGCGCATGGATTGGCAACTTGGACAAAGCATTCTTACAAGGTGTATCTCTTGATAGTGTCATTGAAGGGCAGACCATCCCTGAATCAGTGTTTATCGTTTTTCAAATGACTTTCATCATGATAACGCCCGCACTCTTTGTCGGCGGCTTTGCAGAACGTATGAATTTCGGCCCCATGCTTATCTTTTCAGTTCTTTGGTCATTAGTCGTGTATGTTCCCGTTTGTCACTGGGTATGGGGAGGCGGATGGCTATCACAAAAAGGCTTGCTAGATTTTGCTGGAGGAACCGTTGTTCATGTCACCGCTGGCGTTACAGCTTTAGTAGTCGCTGTCGTCATTGGCAACCGCAAAGGTTTCCCTGAGAAACCATTACTCCCACACAACTTAATGATTACCGTCGCTGGCGCAGGAATGCTATGGTTTGGCTGGTTTGGTTTCAACGGCGGGTCGCAATTAACTGCCGATGGCGGTGCTGGAATGGCAATGCTAGTCACACATTTAAGTGCTGCAGCTGGCTCTATTGCATGGATGACTATTGAATGGTTAAAACACGGAAAACCGAGTGTTTTAGGCATTGTCACAGGCATGGTCGCCGGCCTAGGAACAATCACACCAGCCTCAGGCTTTGTAGGCCCAATAGGCGGTGTCATCATTGGCCTTTGTGGCGGCACAGTATGTTATTTCGCGACACAAATCATCAAACAAACACTTAAAATTGATGACTCTCTTGATGTCTTTCCTGTGCACGGTGTAGGCGGAGCCTTAGGCACCATCCTTGCCGCTGTCTTTATTTCTTCCGCATGGGGCGGCTCCGGTGGGGAAGCATCCATAGGGACACAGTTTCTTGGCGTGTTTGCAACAGGCACCTACGCAGCGATAGTTTCATTCGCCTTACTCAAAATAATCAGCATTTTTTCTCCTTTACGAGCCGATGAAGACACTGAACAGTTAGGTCTTGATGTCGCGCAACATGGCGAAGCAGGCTATAACAAAATCGGCTAGCTAG
>JBOEGT010000030.1:0-75547 GCA_050633585.1 Arenicella sp. | reverse complement strand
AAATTTAGTTTATTTATTTTCAACAACTTATGCTTTATTTGCCAATATATTATCCCGACAGTCGGTTTATGTTCAAGTCGCCTATATAATACGCTCCACTTAACTGATATGACAACACTCTATTTTCTGTAAACTCTCATGCATGCTTCTGAACTACATCGTTTACAACAGCAGATTTCCACCTGCCAAAGCACTCGGCAGTTTGGTTTGAATCAGCGATTGTTGGGTTTGCATAAAAACTCAGAAAAGGAAAACTTTGCTGAAGAGTTAGCGGCATTGATGTCGGATATTGACGCATCACAGCAATGGGTTAAGGCTCGCCAAGAATCATTGCCAGATATCCCGTTTAGTGATGCCTTGCCGATTAATCAAAAGCGTGAAGAAATTGCTGCATTGATTCGTGACAATCAGGTTGTCGTGATTGCAGGGGAAACCGGTTCCGGCAAAACCACGCAAATCCCCAAAATTTGTTTGTCTCTCGGCTTGGGAGCCAAAGGCTTAATTGGCCACACGCAACCCCGACGAATTGCCGCCCGCACGGTTGCCACGCGCATTGCCGAAGAGTTAAACACGCCACTGGGCGACCTTGTCGGCTACCAAGTGCGATTCACCGAGGATACTTCTGACAACACTCGCGTGAAGTTGATGACTGATGGCGTGCTGTTAGCCGAGTTGCAACGTGACCGGTATCTCAAAAAGTATGATGTCATCATCATTGACGAAGCGCATGAGCGCAGTTTGAATATTGATTTTTTGCTTGGCCTGTTAAAACGTTTATTGAAAAAACGCTCTGACCTCAAACTCATCATCACCTCGGCCACCATTGATTTAGAGAAGTTTTCTCAGCACTTTGACGATGCGCCGATTATGGAGGTCTCCGGCAGAACATATCCGGTTGAGGTGATTTATCAACCGGATGTGCTGGATGATGACAACCAAGATGATGACGCCGATCTACCGTTAACCATTTGCCGCACCGTTGAACGTATCATCGACAGTGAACGTCGCGGTGATTTTATGGCCAGTGGCGATATTTTAGTGTTTTGCACTGGCGAGCGCGATATTCGTGATGCGGCTAAAGCCTTGCAAGATCATCAATTCAATGTCGATGTCTTACCCTTATATGCACGGCTCAGCATGCAAGAACAAACACGCGTGTTTAAACCGTCAAAACGCCGTAAAGTCGTTCTTGCCACCAATGTTGCTGAAACGTCAATCACGGTGCCCGGCATTGCCTATGTGATTGACCCAGGTTTGGCGAGAGTCTCGCGTTACAATTTTCGTTCCAAAGTGCAAGGCTTACCGATTGAACGCATTTCACAAGCCAGTGCCAACCAGCGCATGGGACGCTGCGGGCGAGTCGCCAATGGCGTGTGTGTGCGGTTGTATTCTGAGGAAGACTTTCTGCAACGCCCAAAATTTACTGAAGCTGAGTTACTTCGCAGCAATTTGGCCTCGGTGATTTTGCAAATGCTGCAACTTGGTGTACAAGATATCCAACACTTTCCGTTTATCGATAAACCTGACAACCGTCTGCTGAATGATGGCTTTAAGCTCCTTGAAGAACTCCAAGCCTTACAAATCACCCGACCTCACCAAAACAATAAAGGTAGCAAAAACGCACAGCGTCGACTATCCAAGATAGGCAAAACGTTGTGCCACATCCCAGTAGACCCTAAATATGCGCGTATTTTGCTCGAAGCCAATCAACGTGATTGCTTGCATGAAGTGTTGATCATCATTGCCGCTCTGAGCAGCCAAGACCCCAGAGAGTGGCCCGCCGAAAAACGCCAAGCGGCCCAAGAAAAACATGGGGTGTTAGCACATCCTCGCTCAGATTTTCTGAGTTACTTGAACCTATGGGAAACCATCAACCAACAACGCAAAGCACTCAGCAATAAACAGTTTAAAGAATATTGCAGCAAGAATTTTTTATCGATTGTGCGCATTTTTGAATGGCGCGACATGGTCGGTCAACTTTCCAAAAACGTTAAACAATTAAAATGGAAAGTTCAGAGTGATCAAAAAATAAGCTTTCTCAGCAACGCGGATGACAAACGTTCCAAACACAAAGCAAGTAAACCCAAAAAATCATTAGCAAAACAACATGATACGCATTATGCCGTCATTCACCAATCACTCTTAAGTGGCCTATTAGGAAATATTGCTTTTTATGAACCTGAAGACACTCGCACCAACACCAAGCATCGCCACGTCAAGCAACAGGAATACACTGCCGCGAGAGGTCGAAAACTAGCGATTTTCCCAACATCTGCATTGGCGCAGAAACGTGCGACACGAAATCAACAGGTCGACAACAAGAGCAATGAACAGGCCAGAAACCAAGCGGCTAAATGGATAGTGGCTAATGAACTGATGGAGACATCTCGGTTATTCGCATTAACCTGTGCGCACATTGAACCCTTATGGATCAACGACGCTGCTAAACATTTATTGCGTTACAGCTATGCCAACCCTGAATACCATGAAAAACAAGGTGTCGTAAAAGCGCAACGCAAAGCATCTTTGTATGGCTTAACATTGCAAGACGCTAGCTCGGTTATCTATAGCGACATTGATCCACAAGTCTGTCGTGAATTATTTATTCGAAGAGCCTTAGTCGAAGGAGCCTATACGCGTTTTGCACAAAACAAAACGTCCAGACAAAAAATTGCACATTTTTATCAACATAATCAGCGTTTAATTCAGCACATTGAGTCGATTGAAAACAAAACCAGACGACGCAACTTATTGATCTCAGATGACGACATTTTTCGTTTATATGACGAAAGAATCCCTAGCAATATTGTGAACTATGTGGGCTTTGAACAATGGCGGAAAACAGCCGAATTGTCTGAAAAAAATGTGTTGTGTTTTGATACGCCGCAATTAACAGTCAATCACTTGTCGCCATTAGAATTAGACTCGCTGACGCAGTCTCAAATCAGTGATAACAGCAACCCACTCAACAACGCTCAATTTCCGAATGCACTCACGATTCAGGGAAAAACATTGCCACTCAGTTATCACTTTAATCCCGGTGATATTCACGATGGTGTGACGATTTCTTTGCCCATTGAGCTCTTGGCCCCTTTTCCTGAACATATCGGGAGCTGGTTAGTTCCGGGCTTGCTCCGCGAAAAATGCATTGCACTGATTAAAACATTGCCCAAACACTATCGAAAGCTATTTGCACCTGCTGCCAATGCCATTGATCGTGTGTTGCCTCAACTTCGAGACCAACATCAGCAAGCTATCGATGTCGCACTCCATATCGCGTTAGGCGCCGCGCTCAAACAAACGACAGGTCATGACATTCCAAGCACTGCTTGGCAACTCGATGCCTTAGACAGTTATTATTTATTAAATTACCGTTTGCAAAAAAGCAAGGCGACGAAAAGCTCACACGCATCAAAACGTATTATTCAAAGCCGTGATTTAACCGTGCTCAAACAGGAATATGCACAGATAGTGAGCGATAGCTTGCACGTTGACAATGCACCACAACGACGTGAGTTTGAACGTGAGCAGATTAATGACTGGGACTTTGGAACTTTGCAGGCACACCTTGATTACCAGCATCAAGGAATGACCGTGCGAGCTTTCCCAATGCTTCTATCGGCAGGCAATACAAACACGATTGCTTTACGCTTGCATGAATCACATAGCTTAGCGACTTTTTTCACGCAAAATGCACTGATAGATTTAGCCTTTCTCCAAGAGGATACCGCTAAAACGCTCAAGCAAAGTTTGAGCTATTTAAACAAAGAAATATTCAAACCCAAGACACGTGGTGACAAGGTTGAACTCACACTGTTAGCACTGGCTCCGACTAAAAGTGCACAGCAAGAGCTGTCTCAAAAACTCATCAAACAAACACTGCATCAGTGTTGTTTTGGTGACACGTTGCCGACAACACGCGAAGAGTTTACGCATGCTATCGACTCGGGCTGCAAGCAGTGGGTGCAGCTAGCAATTGATACGGAAAAGGTGCTCATCAATGTTGCTGAAAAATTAAGCCATGTGCATCGTTTGATCAAAGCAACAAAAGTATCTGACATCAAAACAGATGAAGTGCTAGAAGAAATTAAACAACAAGTCTTTGAGTTATTTGAAGAACACTTTTTATCCTATACCCCTTTGGACCAGCTGAGACATTATCCGCGCTACTTATCGGTTGCGGCCATTCGCCTTGAGAAAATCAATCAATCGGCGCCCTCCACATTCACTCAAGCTTTGGATAAGTTTGAAGAACTGTTACGCCACAAGACTCGCGCGGCATACGACATTGATCCTTCTTTAAAAGACAACAAACAAGGATTACATTTTTTGTATTCCAGCCAGCCAGAGTTGTTACAACATCGCATCATGCTCAGAGAGTGGCATACTTCAATCTTTGCTCAACAATTGAAAACACAATTTTCAGTGTCTGAAAAACGCGTTAACAAGCACTGGGATACTCTCATTCAGGATTCATAAGCAACACGCTACTACTGAAAACCCAGCTGCCCTTGAGATTGCAAGGCAGGCAACACGTTCATTGTCACACTTCCCTCTTCAATGAGAGACATTAATGCATGAAAACTTGGTTCATTAGCAACCGCGTCGTTTGAGTCGTGCGCATTTTGCTCAGTCTGCCAGTAATAAATACACAGCCATTCTTGTGGTGCATTTTTATAGAGTGCTTGATGTAAAAAACCAGGGAGCTTTTCTACCGTTTGGCCAAACTCATTCATGACGTTAGCCATGGTGATGTCTGAAACGTTAGGCTTTGAACGCCATGTCAAAATTTCAAAAATAGGTGTTTTCATACGATTCTCTATACGATGTGTATCTGTTTATTTAAAAATAGAATACGCAGTATAATTATTCCTTAAAAAACTTAATCACCAAAAATGGAATATCATTTTGTCCTCTGAGGAATGAATCATGACTCACTTCGAAAACGCACTACTTTTCAAATGCATCGTTGAACAGGGCTCTGTGAGCAAAGCTGCCGCGCAATTTAATATGACGCCTTCGGCCGCGAGCAAGCGCTTACATAAATTAGAAAAGTCTCTGGGCACCGTGCTCATTAAACGCACAACTCGTTCACTCTCTGTCACCGAATCAGGAGAATACTTTTACGAAAAGGTGAGATTTTTACAGCACGAATGGCAAAACGCTATTGATGAGACGAATAGTTTCAATGCCACGGTGAAAGGGAAACTGATTATTGCTGCGCCACAACCTCTAGCAAGCCGCTTTTTAATGCCCGCGGTGGCGGCATTTCACCAACACTTTCCATTGATAGATCTGGAAATGATTCATAGTCAACTTGATCAACTCCCGAGCATGCAAGCCGACGTGTCTATTTCGAGGGAGTTAGCTCATTATGATTCTAATACGATGCTTATTCGGCCTTTCTTTACGTATCAAAATAGCTTGTTTGCATCACCAGACTATCTGGCATCACATGCCCCCATCGACAGCATCGAAGACCTTCATCAACACGAATGTTTATGTTATGAACATACACAGTCTTGGCATTTTTCATCGCAGTCCGTTGAACTTCGCAATAAAGTGGTGACGAACAGTGCTGAAATCATGATCAGCGCGGCAAAACAAGGCATGGGAATCGCTTATTTACCAGAAGTCATCCTGACTGAAGAGATCAATTCAGGCGCGTTAATTCCAGTGTTGAATGCCTACCACAGCCAACACTATCGAACCTGTTTATATCATATGAAAATGTCATATATACCAAAGAAGACTCGATTGTTTATTGATTTCTTATGCTCTCACTTTGAGCAATACAATTAGTACTGAATAAAAAACTCTGCTTTCTCAAGTCATTAGAAGCCTATCAATAAATTTTTTAACAGAATTTTTCATCCTGTATCTAGATCAAAACTGATCACTTATGTTATATTAATTTCAAATGAGCATGGCTGTCGCTCGAAGATTAATACAAACTCTTAGGATGTTATTTTGTTAGATACTTTCAAATATCAAACTTTAGAGCGTTGTGGCTTGGTTACGCAGTGGAGCTCACAAATCGCTGAAAAAATCATTCATCGCTTAAAAAAGCGTAAAAGCCTTCGATGGTTAAATGAAAAAACGATAGAAGACGAAATTCAACAATTCTTTCTCGACAAAAAAGTACGCCTATACTGGGGAACACCCAAACTTATCCATCGAACCGTTTGTCAAAAGCTTGGGGCGTTTGTCCTAAAACAATGTGCTAAGTCACATAATTTCCCATTAACCAATATCAGACCGTTAGCTAACAATCGAGAGTTTATTATTCATGATTACATGAATGCTTTCGTCATGATTCAACATGCGGGATCCGTTCACTTCCCAAAAGAAGAGTCGTCTTTTTGGTACTCCGATACACACACCCATTGGACGCAACAGCTGATGAAGCATGATGCATTAGTGCCAGACATGGTCACGCAATTTGAAAACACGTTTTCTGACTGGATTGACTCAGGTTTCGTTGTAAAAAAAACCGCTAAAGAGATGCCTTTCCAATCGGTTCTGTATGAAGTTAAAACAAGCTAGTTTGGGGGTTAACTTCTGTTGTCTTACGAGTTTTTTTATGCTTTTTACGAGAGCCATGTTTTTCAAAAACTTTCGAATTTTCTAGGCGACCTTTCATCGATTTCCTGACCGCAGACAGTTGCTCTTTCATTTGTGCTGCCCGCGTTTTAAAGTCGACAATGGGATGCGAATAATTAGCTAGCGGTATAGATTCATAACTATAAATATCAACAATATCCTCTGATCTGAGCTCTGGCACCCAACGCTTGACAAACTCGCAATCTGGATCCTGTTCAATTAATTGCTTGGTTGGGTTATAGACACGTAGTGCATTAATACCTACCACGCCCGCTTGCATTTGCAGTTGCGACAAGTGAATGCCCGGCTCGTAATCATAAAATACTTGCGCTAAATGCGGATGAATTTTACGCCAATCAAGATGCAATCCAAAAACAGCAAAACTCACAATAAATGCCCGCATTCTAAAATTGAGGAAACCTATTGCACTCAAGCATCTCATGCACGCATCTACTAGCGGAAACCCTGTTAAACCTAACTTCCAAGCGTCATATAGCTGAGGGCTATTTTCATACTGAATTACGTCATATGCGGCATTCAACGGTTGAAATTCCATCTGAGGCGTTGTTTCAAGCCGCTGAATAAAGTGACAATGCCAATGAAGGCGAGATTTAAATGCCTTTAAGCTCCGCATCCATTGCTGCTTTCCCTTAATGTCTGATTGTTTCAACACGTTTATACGATCATCCGCCTTCCAAAATACATAGCTCAAACTTACCGTGCCCCATGCTAAATGGGCAGATAACCTTGAGCCATGATGAAATGCTTTGTTAGGAGATGAAATCCCCCCTGAATACCCTTGCGCTCTACTTTCTAAAAATGAATGAAGGCACTGGTGGGCACTGGTTTCATTGATGACTTGCAGTTGATCGAACTGGATATTTTTCAAATCTCTCGATGAAAAATAGCGGCTGAATGCAGGCCATGACTGATTCAATTGAGACACGAGATTTGTTGGAGTTTTTATGTGAGAAGGAGGTTTTATTGGGGCGCGAAAGATACGCTGCCGGATGACAGGCTGGCGCTTCTCTCGGTTAGGCAAACCACGTATCACACCATTTTGGTGATACTCAAACCATTCAATCTGATGTTCTTCACAAAAACTCTTGACCGCTAAATCTCGGCAAAATGTTAATCCGTTGCCTGTTTCTTGATGAGAAACTATCCTATGAAATGGGCATACATCGAATAGCTTTCTAAACTCAGCGACCACCTCGCCACGAAGGATTAATACGTCCCCACCCAATTGTTGCAAGCGTAACTTTAATTCTTTTAAGGCTGTCATCTGAGCGAAATAGTGCATCGCACTATAATCGTTCGCACTCACCAAATCAGGCTCTATGACATAAACAGGTACCACCGTTAACGAGTATTCTAATGCCGCCTCTAACGCTTCGTTATCGTGTAGTCGTATATCCCTTTTAATCCACCAAATGACTCGCTTGTTGCTCATGCGAGAAACGAAGCAACACGAGATTTAATGTCTTTTTTAGCGTCTCTCAGCGCTCCTTGAAACACCAAAACATCCTCCTGATACACCTCACCTTGGGCCTCTTTCTCAGGTTCTATTGTTTTTATCAAAACTAGGAATGTCCATGACCTAGCCAAACACACTTTTTGCCAAACATTCCACAAATTAGAACGGCTCTTACAATTCATTGTTAAAAAGCCCCGCTTACTGGCTCTGGCATACTCATCGCGCTCAAACGCAGATAAATGATGCCCAAGACCTCTCGATCCAATACGTTTACCAGACCTTTTACCATGAATGAGTTTATCAACGTCTTCGAGTTTGAAATGAGGTTTAGTTGGCATAAAAGTTCTTACTTAATGTTTGATTTGTCCACGGCACTTTTTTGAACAATAGATAATTTTGTCCCACAATCCACGAGCTTGCCATTTTTTCCGGTTCGTGAATGGTCGTTGACAAACGGGACATATTTTGACCTGCTTAGCCTTTTTAAATGGCATGCTTTCTGATTTCGATCATGACGCATATTACGACAGTTACCATGGTATGGCGTTTCCATCCCAGTTATAAAAATCACCTGAGTGGCTAGCGTTTTTAGATTCCATCACACGCACAATACGCTTCGCCGACTGTTCCGGCGTGTAATATTTCTGGGTGGCAATATTTTTAGCGTAAGGCGCAGACAAATCACCGATGGTTGTACCCGGATGAATCGCGATTAAACATGCATGTTTGAACGTTCTCGAAAGCTCTATTGCAGAGGTTTTCACCAAACTATTTAATGCCGCTTTCGATGCTCTATATCCGTACCAACCACCTAGCTGATTATCTTGTGTACTGCCAACCATTGCACTCAAACAAGCAAAGCGACTGGATGATTGCTTATCCAACAAATGATGAAAGTGCTTAATACACAGCATCGGAAGCACGCTATTCACATGAAAATAATGCGCGAGTGAGTCATGAGAGACTTGTTTCACACTTTTTTCAGGTTTCACGGTGTCATCATGCAGAGTGCCAACTGTGCAAACAATCATTGAAAAATGCCCTTCCTCTAACAATCGGGACCGATGCTTTTGCAATGACGCTTCGGAGTAATCACAGTTTTCTCGAGAAATAGTATGCACTCGATAATCCTGTTGTAATTGAGAGACTATTGCCGAACCAATTGCCCCCTTTGAACCGATCACAAGAGCATTTTTTTTAAGCGGCATCATTCGCCTCATGTAACGACTTTAATAGAAGCGACTCCAAAGCGATCGAATCCAACCATTCTTTTTTCTGCAAATAGGTTTGTGCAATGCGCCAAAATTTGAAGAAACTGGGATATGCGCCATCCAATTCAGGAAAAAGCCAAGGATAGTCTTCAACTGTCATATTTTTACACTGCCATTGAGAACATGCTCGATGTGCTTGTCGAACCACAGTGATATCCTGAGGCGCTTGGCGAAACACATCATTAAAGTACGCATAAAGGATAATCACTGGCCTAGCGTTATTCGCCGTTATTTGCGAAGCCCAGTGTTGAATAAAGTCCCACCGCAATTCACTGAGAGGAAAACGATTAAGAACTCTTGGCTCAATAACGATGACATGCTGGCCGTCTTCACCTGCATGCCATGAAGGATCTAAATGATACATGCTGCGAACAAAAAAGCGTTTGCTTTGACCAAATGCCAACGAGGCTTGTTGAATACTATCTGGGATGAAGACATCATCACTCCAATCGCTTCGTTCAATAAGCTCCTGAGGCGTCTCAAGGTTTGCTAGTGCATCATATGAAACATCCAAAAAAGTATTTTGTTGAGCGTCACTATTCGTTGCATATTTATTTAAGTTTTCTTGATTAGCAATATACTGCTTATGACTAAACGTGCCTGTCACCCACTGCCAACTTAATGTGTTACTGGCTAAATCGCCATCCAACAAATGGTAGTGCATCCACTTTGCTCCAACACGCCAATCTGTCCTTGCAAGGTTTGCCACGATCGAGGCCAGCCACATTCTTTCGTGATTATGAATATAACCGGTGCTATAGAGTGTCCTCAGTGCATTATCTACCACCTGAATTCCGGTAGAGGCATGAATGATAGCGTGAGGCATTTGCCCTCGGATGTGCCCATAATCAAGTTGCGAATGGACAATATTTTCAAAGACATCATCACCTTTTGACTCCCACACACGATGGAAAAAGTCACGCCATGCTAATTGAAAAATAAATTTTTCAATCTCTTTTTGCGATGTGTCATTCCTGCGTTTGTCCACAGCTCTAGCGGCCAAGTGTCGTGTAGAAATGACGCCATGCGTCACAAAAGGCGACAACCGACTGACATCACCTTCAATATAGTTACGGTTGCGACTATATCGCTTTACGTTGATCGCCAACACCTTATCGATGACGTCAGGATATTCACAATAAAATTCGTGAGTAGTCGCTCTGCCAATTGAACTATTCATTTGATTATCTCTGGCTTTATTCATTTAACGTTTTATAGACTAGCCGATGTCAGTTATTCATCAGATGCCCACTTAACAACCAAAAAATTCACGATTGCCGCTATAAAATTCGATGATGAACAGCTACCTCATTATTTTTCCGCACCAACTTCATAAAGAGCATCTTGGTTTAAAGTACAAACCGGAAAAAATTTTTATAGTTGAAGACTCATTATTCTTCTTTGACCATCAATATCCTGTGAATTTTCACAAACAGAAGTTAATTCTGCATCGTGCATCCATGAAGCAGTACCAAGATCATTTAACGTCTTTAGGTTTCGATGTTGAGTATCGTGATTATCAAGTTGACCTCTTGGAGAAAGTAATCGAAACCATTGCGCTCTCATCACCCAAAGCCACTGTCATGTTAAGCGACACCGCTGACTATACATTGAACAAAAGAGTCAAATCGTTGGCTTCATACTATGGGATAGAACTGCATTGGATTCGTTCACAGCTATTCTTGAATACAAACCAACAAAATAAAGACTATCGATCCGATAAAAAGCGCTGGTTTATGGCCAGCTTTTACCAGTTTCAACGGACTCGCTTAAATATCCTCATGCAAGACGATGGCAAACCAGTTGGTGGCAAATGGAGCTTTGACGAAGACAACCGAAAAAAAATTCCAACAAAAGATATTCCACTCATTCCCCCTATGAATTTTCCAGAGGAAAACTCATTTATACGAGAGGCAAAAAAATATGTCCATGAGCACTTCCCGGATGCATTAGGTTCCGATCATTTTTTCTATTACCCAACTAATTTCAAAGATGCAGAAGTATGGTTGGAAAACTTTTTAACGCTCCGTCTAGAGCGTTTTGGCCCTTATGAAGATGCCTTAGTTCCTCAGGATCACTGGCTATATCACAGCGTATTGACTCCTATGCTCAATATCGGCTTGCTGTCTCCAGACACCGTCATTGAAAAAGCCATTCAACATTCACAAGCAAATCAGATACCCCTCGCGAGTATTGAAGGGTTTGTCAGACAAATTATCGGTTGGCGTGAATTTATGCGTGCGACATATGTTGATTTGGGCGTCCAAATGCGAACTACCAATCATTGGCAACATACAAGAAAAATCCCCCCCTGCTTTTATGATGGCACTACTGGGATTACCCCCATAGATGACATCATCACTCATATTTTGAATACTGGCTATTGCCATCATATCGAGCGCTTGATGGTGCTTGGCGGATTCATGTTTTTGTGTGAATTTGACCCTGATGAAATTTATCGATGGTTCATGGAACTTTTCATCGACTCTTATGACTGGGTGATGGTGACCAATGTTTATGCCATGAGCCAAAATGCTGATGGTGGTTTGATCACGACTAAACCTTATTTCTCAGGATCTAATTATTTAAAAAAAATGGGTTATGGCAACACTAAACAAAACGCTTCATGGGCACCAACTTGGGATGGTCTCTATTGGCGTTGGATTCATTTACATCAAGATCAACTGTCTAAAAACCCGCGCTGGGCAATGATGTGCTCAATGTCTCGAAAGATGGAACACGATAAAATGAGCGCACATATCGCTAGAGCCGAGGAGTTTTTACTTAGACTAGAACAACAGTAATGATTGGCAATTTCTGATGAAACTGTGAGGTTGCAGACTGTTAATAGACAGATTTCATGTGGCTCGTTAAACTACGCATTCCAACGTAGACCAATTGATTGGATCAATAAAACGTGGGTGTTTAATCTGTAACTCAAGAGGAAAGGAAGATGCTACCTAGCAATTTAACCAACATTCTAAAAAAATCTTTAATTTTCATCGGCCTATTAACGACATGTTTATTAGCCGGCAATGCGCAAGCGGTCATTCCAGAAGAAGGTAAGACGTATTTCACGAAATATAATTTAAAGTTTGAAAAAGGGCGCCATGTAACTACTAACTATTGGCGCGGTGATTTACTGCCAATCAATTCTAAAGTCGAAGTAGTCAGTATGGGTGGTAAAACACTAATATTGAATTGGAAAGGGAACCAAATCACTATTCTGAATGTTGCAAAGCATACGAAAAAAAGTATTGAAGAAGTTGCCGATAATTTACTGTCAACGAAACCCGTTGGCTTAGGAAAAAGATACAAAAAAGACGTGAAATTTGGTGTACTACGCCTAGGAATGACAAAAAAACAAGTCATCAAAACTCGCGGCTATCCACCCGCTCACAAAACATATAGTACAGAAGCTGATCGCTGGACATATTGGAGCAGTAAGTTCGTGCAAAGAAGCTTATTGTTTGAAAACGGTCGGCTTGTCAGAGGACGCGGCTTACGCTAAATTTCAGACGCACAAAATAGCCTGCTTTATGCAGGCTTTTTTATTGCAAGTAAGTCACAGCTGTTTCTAGTTTTGCGTTAAGGTTTCGAGCAAAACGTAGTGCTAAAAAAGCTTCCCCAGAAGGTAGAGACCCATAGTGAGTGTTATCTAACAAATCCACATCCACTGATGCCACTGTAAAATCAGGTCCAATGGTTTGCTTTGAATGTTTAATTGTGACTTCTGCGCTTAAAACATCTGGGCCAATTACCCCTGCTCCAATCTTTTCAGCACCTGGAATTAAAAGCGCTGCTGCAACTTTACTCCCTTTACTTCTGACACGATAACTTGTGATATCAATATGTAAGCTATAGGGAGAACCTTCTTCCCATAAATAAGATTGATCCAGCATTTGTTGAATTTCGCTTTTTAAACCCATTTCCTCAAAGCTCTGAATCTTTGCCGTCGACATATCTTCCGGTTTTTTAAAACTAACACTGACATAACCAAACGCCTCTCCATGATATTTATCATTTGCTTTTAATCGAGCTAACTCCATAAATAACTGTTGCCTTTTTTGATAAAACTTTTCAGCATAACGCTTCAACTTCTTATCCTTTGCAGATATTGAGACTTCTTTAAGGGTTTCTACATAGTGTGGTTTTGGTGCAATTGCCATCGCTTTTAGCATAAAAGCATAAGCTTGGGTCCTTGTTTTATTTTCTGATGACTCCTGATACCCTGAGCGGACAGAAGAATTCATAGCATCCAATAAAACAGGTTCATAGTTTTTGTAATTAATCGTATCTTTAGCAATCCTTTTCATCCACTCATAATCCTGTGACCACCGAATAATATTTGCTTCTCTTATAAGATCCCAACGTTCGTTTCCTGTATATAAGTCCTCTTTGTTTAATATGGGCGTCAACACAATTGCTCGATCAAGGATTTTCAAGGCTTTCTGAGCGTGCCTCTTAACTGACTTCCTACTTTTCTCTACGATACCCTCAATGATAGGTCGATAATCATTATCTCCTGAATATGCCAAGCCTTTCACTAACCACGCAATCGCTCTGTATTGTTTTGATTCAACTGGCATTGTTGAATACGTTTTAATCATACTGGCAATTCGCTCATAAATGGCAGGGACCATAATCCCCTTATTTGCTAATAATTGAGCAGCGCGTTCTTGCTCACGCACACTGTCACTATTCAAGCCAGTCAATACTTGCTGAATAAACTCATTTTTATCCTCGATAAGGCTATCCTGAGCAAACACATGCGTCGAGAAAATTAACGCGATGCACATCAACAGAAAAAAACGTTTGAATACATTCATAAAAAATCCCTTTTACTCCCTCTAAATACTACCGCATTAATTTTATTCAACCAACGTCATAGATTCAAGAACTCGAACTCTCATGCTGTCTTGCTCTATATGTTCAAACACTTTGGGCCTTACTTCTTGAACCCACCATTCATTATAAGTCTCTTTATATAGCGCTTGGCGATGTTCTTCACTCTCAAATTCACGGAGCCAAATAAACCATTGCTCTCCGTCTTCATCGACATAGCTGGTCGTTTGAAGAATTTTCATGCCTTTGTCTTGCATATGTGGCAATAACTCGTTTTTCATCCATGCTGTCCACGCATCAAATTTGCCCGGAAACACCCGATATTCTCTTAACTCAATGACACTCATCGCTATTTTTAGCCTTAATCAACAACAAATAATTTAGCACCAATCGATGTTGATGAACGATGCGCCTCCGCATTATCGGCCACCTGATAGCTCATGCCAGGCGTTAATGTAAAAATTCGCCCATCATCTAGCTCAGTGACCAACTCTCCTTCCATGCAATACAAAATATGCCCCTTGCTACACCAGTGGTCTGCAATGTATCCAGCAGAATACTCAACCACACGTACACGCAAATCTCCGAAATTTTGAGTCTGCCAAAAAGCCATTCCTTCGTCGCCTCGATGTCGTGTTTTTTCAATTTCGCGCCAATGAGTGACGCCAAATGGCAGGTTATTAATTTCCATGATGACTTACCTAGTATTTCTTAAGCTTCTGACGCTCTTCTTGGTATTGTTCATAGGATAGTTGTTCTCGTTGCTTGCATTCTTCATATTCTGAGTTTGGAAGCTTTTTGCACTGGCTGCGTTGGTTGGCTTGAACCGCGTCATAAACCTGTTTATTACTGCATGCAATCAACGGCATTAATAACAACATTATCAATATAACTCTCATATTAGACTCACCTCGACACTATTGAGTTGCGACCTCACGACACACTTCATTTAACGCCTGCGTTCCTAAGCTGCCACGACCATCTCGTTGTAGCTTCTCAAAGTAACGCGTCACCATGTTCGTAGCCTCTAAAGACAAACCACTGGTTTGAGCGACTTGTTGCACGATGTGTAAATCTTTGACAACTAGATCGACCATAAAACCTGGAGCATAATCTCCCGTTGCAACCTTAGGACCCAATACGTCTAATTGGTAACTATTGGCCGCACCACCCGTTAGCGCTGAAATTGCTTTTTCAAGGTCTAAGCCTTGTTTCTCTGCAAGTAGTAATGCTTCACACACCCCCACTAACGCTGTGACAACTAAAATTTGATTACAAGACTTTGTCACTTGCCCTGAGCCGATACCTCCCAACAGGGTGGCTTTGGAACCCATCACATCAAACAATGGTTTTGCTCGCTCAAATTGCTCAGGTTCACCACCAGCCATAATAGTCAGTGTCGCATTAATCGCACCAACATCGCCACCAGATACGGGAGCATCTAACATATGAACGCCTTTACTCGCGAGTTTATCCGCAAACTCACGCGTTGCTGTCGCGCTAATGGTGCTCATATCAATTAACAAAGCGCCTTTCTTGATAGTTTCAGCAGCACCGTTGTCACCAAAAACAACCGCTTCCACCTGTGGAGAGTCGGATACGATAGTGATGACAATGTCCGCCCCATCAGCGGCTTCAGCAGGCGTTAGTGCACGTTTGGCTCCAGCATGAACTAATTCATCACCTTTGCTTTGTGTTCGATTATAGACTTGCAAGGCATAGCCGGCTTTTTGTAAATGCCCTGCCATTGGCAAACCCATAATACCTAGACCAATAAAACCTACTGTTAACATATCTTGCCTCTTATCGTTTTTGTTGTGATTTAGCTCATTGTGTTGTGAATGGTGCTGCGAATAAAATATGTACCTTTATGCTTGCCTTTGGGCGAGTGCTGCTTCAAAGGCAGGAATCGCAGAACGTATACGTTGCATTGTAATCTCTTTGCCCAAAACGACCAAGGTTTGATCAATGGCGGGTGATTGGGTGCTACCAGTCACGGCAATGCGAATGGGTTGTGCCACTTTAGCAAAACCTAACTCAAGGTCATCAACGGTTGATTGAACCACTTGTTGCAATGCCTCTGCATTCCAATCAGCCAATGCGTCTAAGCGCTTTTCAACTTCCGACAAAATATCAGGCGTAGCCGTTTTAACCCATTTCTTTAAAGCCGCTGCATCATAAGTTTCCACCTCCTTAAAAAAGAATTGCGTTTGGCTCACTAACTCTAACAAGGTCTTCGTTCTTTCCTTCACTAACTCAATCGCTTGACTGGCCAGGGGCTCAATAGCAATATCAATCCCTGCCTGAGAGAAATGCCATGCCGCTTTTTTTGCTAACGCGTCACCCGACAAACCTTTGATAGTTTCATGATTGATCCAAAGTAACTTTTCAGGGTTGAATGTTGACGCGGCGCGATTAACGTCTTCTATGCGAAACAACTCAAGTAATTCTTCACGACTAAATAACTCTTTATCACCATGAGACCAGCCTAGCCTAACGAGATAGTTCAGCAAGGCTTCAGGTAAGTAGCCTTCATCTCGATATTGCATCACACCGACTGCACCATGCCGCTTTGATAGTCGTTTGCCATCTTCACCTAAAATCATGGGAACATGCGCAAACTTAGGCAACCCTTCATCACGCTTATGGGCACCCAGTGCGCGCATGATATTTATTTGACGAGGCGTATTATTAATATGGTCATCGCCACGGATCACATGTGTCATATTCATGTCTAAATCGTCAACCACTACCGTGAGATTATAGGTTGGCACACCATCGCCTCGCGCAATAATCAGATCATCTAACTCACGATTGTTGATCACAATATTCCCTTTCACTAAATCTTCAATGACAACATCGCCATCTAGAGGGTTTTTGAAGCGCACAACCGGGCTAACGCCCTCTACTGGCGTATCGCGGTGGCGGCATCTGCCGTCATAGCGCGGCTTTTCGCCTTTAGCTCGCTGTTCTTCACGCATTGCATCAACTTCCTCACGACTGCAATAGCAATAGTATGCATGCCCGGAATCTAACAGTTGTTGAACAACTTCTTTATAGCGGTCAAAACGTTGTGTTTGATAATAAGGTCCTTCATCATAATCCAACTCTAGCCATTCCATTCCATCCAAAATAGCTTGGACAGACTCTTCAGTAGAACGCTCTAAATCGGTATCTTCAATTCGCAAGATAAATTTGCCATTGTTTTGCTTAGCATGTAACCACGAATAAAGCGCAGTGCGTGCACCGCCAATATGTAAGTACCCAGTTGGACTAGGTGGAAAACGAGTAACTGTCATGAACTTTTGAAAATTAGGTAATAGTTTGAGAGATTTGGGAGATTAGCCTGTTTAGTCTAGCGCTTTAAAAAGAGGGCAAACATTCAGAGTAATTAACATAGACGGATTGTAACGAAAATCTGTTAAAATCTCGTCACCTTATTCTGCAATTTAACCTAAGAATTTTACGTATTCACATGCCACACCTATTTGTTGACAACCTCACCGTCATTGATTGCTCCGTCTTAGACCCTAAACGTGGCTTAATCGGTGCTAGTTGGATTGTTGACATTGAGCTATTTGGTGAACTAGATCAGCAAAGCATGGTGTTTGATTTTGGGCATGTTAAAAAACGTATTAAGCAAATTATTGATCATGAGGTTGACCACAAACTGGTTATTCCAGCTCAATATAATCACTTAACACTCTCCCAACACTCAGGCCAATCCTCACTGACGTTTGTAACAGAGAACAACGAAACCATTGAACATCACTCGCCTGATGAAGCACTTTGCTTCATTGATGCCAACGTCATAAACCACGCCAATGTGATCGACTTTCTTAAAACAAAAATACAAGTCGAATTACCCGACAACGTGACCAGCTTAGCACTCAGCTTCCGACAGGAAGATGACTATGCCTTCTATTATTGTTATAGCCATGGCTTAAAGAAACATGATGGCAATTGCCAACGTATCGCGCATGGCCATCGATCACGCATTGAAATTTGGGAGAATGGTAATCGCAGTAGAAACTGGGAACAACATTGGGCTGATACATTTACCGATATTTACATTGGCAGCCACGCAGACATCATTCAGCAAAACGATCAGAGAATTAGATTTGCTTATGACGCACCCCAAGGCCACTTTGAAATTGAGCTGGACGCTCATCGAATTCATTTAATTGATTCGGACTCAACTGTGGAGTGCATTGCTGAACATGTCGCTCAGGTGACGAAAGCATCTCATCCTGATTCAGACTTTAAGGTCAAAGCCTTTGAAGGCTATAAAAAAGGCGCAATCGCTTATCTCTAGTGACATACTTTAAAAGATGTCATTGGCCAATTTCGCTCGTTTCAATTAACATCTCTCTATCAAAAAAAATATTTTTTCATCATGAAACTGAGTACTCGCTTATTAATCACATTCATTTTTTGCGCGCTTGTATTGCCATTTATTGTGAAACACTTTGGATTGAATGATCTAAGGCAACAAAAAAAGATTGAACAAACCTATAGCGAAGAAGCTGAACGCATCAACACCAATGTCAAAAGCTATAAAGCACAATTGTTGAAATCCGTCGAAGATATGAACTTCTTAGACAAAAACTTACATCAGTGCGTAGTGAATAACATTTCAAAGTATTTTGGCTTAAGTGACAGCAGCAACCACCTTCAAAGCGCTGCAGATTTAACCGCTTTAGATTGCCATCGTCAAAATATTACTTCACTAGAAGGCATTGATGGACTCTCAAAACTTGAAGCTATTTCATTAACTGGCAACGATATTAGAGATGCAAGCCCTCTTGCTAGACTTGATTCTTTGAAAAAAATCAATTTAAGTTATGGCAACAAGGAGATAGAAAACGTTGAGTATTTAAGCAACCTTAACAACTTAATCGACATAACATTTCCAGATTTAAACAAATCATTTTGCTATCAAGCCCAAAGTGTTGTCGCCAATATGAAAAGCCAAACTGACGAAGAGATCAAGCACAATGCAAATAAGATCAGTTGCCGTGGAAAAAAAACAAACTTCGTCACTAAAGCTTTGGATAAACGATCTAAATCGAAAACACTCACTGAAAAAGAAGAACAAGCAATTTCTGACTACGAAGAAAACGAAAGCTGGAGTAATTAGCCCTCTTCAGTCTCTCATCATGCAAACAACCATCATCTCTATTCAAGTAAATGTCTAAAATCGCACCTAAAATTGCTCTCCTATTATTCGCCTGCGGTTTAATGGTGCTTGCTTACATCAATGGTTTACATGAAATACTGACATTAACAAACTTACAATCCATTTCTACCTCTCTCAAGGACTATGTCAATACGAATCCACTGAGCAGTTTTTTTATTGCCTTTGCCGTCATGTTTTTTGTTTATTCTTTACCACTTCCGGCCGCGGCTTTAATGTCTTTAACCGCCGGATATGTATTCAATTTTGGCACTGGTCTGGTTTTAGTGCTCAGCTCATCGTTAATCGCTGCAACGATGACTTTTCTGATTGCACGTTATATTGCACGTGACTGGATCGCGAAAAAATTTACTCGATATATGACTAAGATCGATCAAGAAATGGATGACAGTGGTTTCTTTTATGCACTGAGTTTACGTATGATCCCAGGTATACCATTTATTGCCCTCAATGGCAGTTTTGGTATCACTAAACTACATCTAAAAGCATTTGTGCTTTCAACGATTATTGGCATGGCCCCGATTTCAGCCGTGTTGGTCAATGCAGGTAGCCAGTTCAACGAGCTTGAGACAATGAAAGATGTCTTAACACCCAACATTATCATTTCACTGTTGTTACTCGCCAGCTTTCCGCTGATCATACGTTTAATCAGTGTCAAAATACTCAATCGAGTAAATTAGCTCTCTGCTGTAAAAGACTTAAACGGTCCTTTTTATACTGTCTTTTTCATAGTAGCGACTGATAGATTTATAGCAGCGACTGATAGATTTATAGCAGCGACTGATAAAGCCTCAATTCTTTTTCTACGGCTGAATCCATGGAGTAATGCTTCTCTATGTCTTCCCTCGCTTTAGCTGTAATAGCTTGAATGTCGCTATCTTTCATTGCTAAAACATGCTGAAGGTTATCCAAGATTGACGCTGTCGTCGGTTCGCAAATAAACCCATTTTCTCCTGAGCGCAACAACTGGCGTACAGAACGAATATTTGATGCAATAATCAAGGCTCCTGACGCCATGGCTTCTAATACGACTTTCGGCATACCTGACCCCCATGCTTCTGGCATCAACACAATATCATTGTCAGCATAGTAACGGGCTAACTGATCATTCGCTACGCTCCCTTCAAATTGCACCGCTAAATGAAATGACTTAGCACACTTTTCCAATTCATGACGATAATCTCCATCACCAACCACCGTGATATCAAACGGTTGCTCTAATTGGGAAAGCGCAGCAAACACCTTATGAAAATTCTTAGCCTCAACCAAACGCCCAACCATTAATAATTTTATGCTCGTTTGTTGAGATACTTTTTGATAAATTTTTGGCGCTTCGTATCGATAGTTATCGGTGTCAATCGAATTAGGGATCACATGAATTTTTTTCTTGTTAGCAGAATAATGCTGTATTAAATAATCCGCATCAGATTCGGTAACGACAATAATGGCATTCGCCAACTTAAACCCCAACCACTCAAAAAAGACAGCCCTGTAATAACGTAAACCCGTCCGATTTTCTTCGTCACGAATCACTTCTTTTGTGCGCACCCAACCACAGCGCAACACAAAGCGTAACTTTGGGTTAATCAGTCTTGCTAGCGCACCCACTAAAGCGCCTTGTGATTGATTCGATTTGACGATGTTGGCCGCTTGAAACGAACGCTTGTGATGAAAAGGAGCGACACAAGCATATTTCACAAAATGCGTTAACTTTCCCAACCATGGCAATATTTTCATGGGTTGCCAAAAGGCTTCATACTGAGCATCGTCTTTGCCATACGTTAAAAACGATATCGCATGCCCTTTCTCTATGATGCGATCATAATAAGCTTTCTCACGAGCCGCTAAACCTGTTTTTTGCCACAGGCTCATGGACACACCTAATGAAAATAACACCACAATATCTAATGGACTATCTCCAAGCTGGGAATTAGCATTATCTAAAGCGGTATTTGACACGTTTGAATCAGTCATAATCTCAGTGAATAATCAGCTTGAACAAGGCCCTATGTTTCGAATAAGCGAAATTATATGTCATCACTGACAAAAGTGCCCTCAATGCTGAATAAAAGCAATGATAAAAAATTTGCACTTAGATTTGGGCTATCAACATTCTGCACGTACAATACCCTTGTCCAAAACCTAAAAATATACGAATGAGCGATTTAAATCACGTTTCTATTATTGCTGAAGTTGGTTCAGTTCACGACGGCAGCTTTGGCAATGCACTGAAACTAGCTGACCTGGCTAAAAACCTTGGTGCTGATGCTGTCAAATATCAAACACATCTATCTGAACACGAAACATTGGCTGACGCGCCATCTCCGGGATATTTTTCAGATGAAAGTCGTTTTGATTACTTTATCCGCACTGGTTTTAGTTTGGCGCAATGGAAGCAGATCAAAGCCCACTGCGATGATATTGGCATTGAATTTATTTCCTCACCTTTTTCAGAAATGGCCGTGCAATGGCTAGATGAAATAGGTGTGAGTCGCTTTAAAATTCCTTCTGGTGAGGTCACGAACATTCCCATGTTAGAAGCCATCAACAAATTATCTCGCCCTGTCATTCTATCATCAGGAATGAGTAATTGGGCTGAGCTAGATCAAGCTGTCGCAGCCCTTAGCGATGTTGACCTAACGTTGATGCAATGCACTTCACAATACCCTTGCCCTCCAGAAAATGTCGGTTTAAATGTGATTACCGAAATGCAAACTCGTTATCATAAACCTGTGGGTTATTCCGACCACACGCAAACCAATTATGCAGCGCTGGCCGCTGTGAGTGTGGGTGCAAGCTGTATTGAAAAACATTTGACGTTTAGCAACGCTATGTATGGTAGCGATGCGCCATTAGCCTCAGAACCCGAAGCTTTTGCGGATATGGTGAAAGGAGTGCGAGCAATTAGCATCATTCAAAACAACACGGTCGATAAAGATGACTTATCCGCTTATCAAGAGATGAAAAATATCTTTCAAAAAAGTGTTGTCGCCGCACAAGAAATAGCAAAAGGCACTTGCTTAAATGCTTCAATGTTTGCCTATAAAAAACCGGGATCGGGTATTTCAGCCGCGAATTATGCCAATTTAATTGGCAAGACGACTAAGCAAACGATTGCCAAAGATGCGCTGATTCAATTCAGTCATTTAGTTGATTAATCACTTCTTGTCTAGAAGGCATTTATAAGAGCACATTATGAAAAAAGGAGCTTTCGTTATCGTTGCACCGAACTCAATGGCTTTTCGGGCAATTAACAATAGCCAGGTATTACCTCTTTTACAGCAAGATGCAGTAGCCTTAGGCTTTGAAAAAATCATCCTACTCAGCCCAGATGATGGCAGCCAAGAACAATTACCTGACTTTGTAGAGTGGCAGAACTTTTTGCTTCCTTCTGGGTATGCCTCAAGATTACCCATACATAAAAGGCTTCTGCGTTCACTGTCTGTCCGCATCAGTCGCTATTTAGGCCTAGGATACGAGAACACTGTTTTTCGCTTTAACCATTTACAGAACTTTTTCGCTCATCGATTCAAGCAAGGCATGAGCAAAGAACGCCGCAAACGTGAAGAACTGGCGGGTAACTTTGTGAGCAAGCAGTATGGGGCACCTTTCCCGAGGAGCCAGGCATTGTACCAGTGGATTTATAATTTCCATTATTCTTTACGTCAAGTACCTGATCCAAATATTGAACGCTTCTTTCATACAACAGATATTTCAAAGCTTATATTTTGGCATGTTCAAAATCCTATCTTTCGGGAGTACTCTATCTGCGCTCGACGTCAAAATATTCCCTATATAGGGGTCATTGGTAGTTGGGATAGACCAACGACAAAAGGACCGATTTGCCCAAATTGCGAAAAATATATCGTCAACAGCCAAGTCATGAAAAATGAGTTAATCCAGTTTCATTCTGTTGATGAACATGACATTAAAGTCGTAGGCTGGCCGCAAATGGATATTTACCACGACAATTCATTAAAAGAGGATAGAAGCGCATTTTTAAGTCAATTTCAGATTAAAGAGACTCACAAAGTTTTATTATATGCTGGCAACGCATCACGCTTAGGCGCTCATGAACCGAGCATTGTTGAGCATATCGCCACACAAATTAACAGCGGTGTTTATGGAAAAAATGTTCACTTAATCGTTCGCCCTCACCCCCAAGATGTAGACTGGGAAAGTCGCTATGCCGCGATTAACTCTGATAGCGAACATACCAACTATGTGACTGTGATGCCTTCAGAAATGGGCAACATGAAGACCATGCTAAATACACTTTGTCATGCCGACATTGTCATTGCGACACAAGGATCTATCAGCTTAGATGCGGCTGCACTTGATAAAAAAATCATTAACATTGCTTTTGATGGTTCCCTGACCCGAAGCTACACGGAAAGTGTGAAACGTTGGTATGAAATGGATCACTACCTTCCAGTTATTGAAAGCGGTGGAGTAACCATTGTGAATAGCTTCACAGAATTAGACACCTCTATCACGACATTGTTAATAAGCGATACTCAAAAAGAAGGTAGGCAGCGGTTACGAGAGATTGAACTGGAACCATTCAAAGGAGATTCGTCTGCAAGACAAGTTCAAGCAATGTTATCATAAGCGGCCATGTCAAAAAGTATCCTGTTAAACACCATAAAAAACGCATTGAAGCCTATTTACCATGCAGGGATAGAACTTGCTTGGTCTTGGCTTCATATCGAACGTTTATTCCAAAAGCAATGGACATCATTGCAACGAAAGTACTGGTTTCGTTACTGGAAGTTACGTTTAAAAGCACTGGGGAATAACAGCAAAATCTATGGCCCAGTGACTATCCTTAATCCTCAGAATGTGAGTATTGGAGGTGATGTCACATTGAATCATGGAGTGTTAATTACCTCTAAAACTGAGCCCATTTCTATCGGTGACCGTGTTCGCATATCTGCCGGTACAAAAATCATTGGCACTGGATTGAACACACAGGCCACTAGTGGCGAAAAAAGAACCCACCATTCCGCAAAAATCGTTATTGAAAACGATGTGTGGCTTGGCGCGAACAGCGTTGTTACTGCGGGAGTCACTATCGGGCATGGTGCTGTTATCGCGGCAGGTTCCGTGGTCAATAAAGATATTCAACCATTAACTGTTGTGGGTGGCGTACCTGCAAAAATCATTAAAACATTAAACACATAGCGTATTTATGATACAGGTTCTTGGTTTAATTCCTGCTCGTGGCGGATCAAAAGGAATCCCCGATAAAAACATTATCGATCTTAATGGTAAGCCCTTAATTGAATACACCATTCAAGCGGCACGGCATTCGGCACACCTTTCTAATGTTGTCGTCTCTACTGATAGTTCAAAAATTGCTAGCGTTGCTCAAAGTATTGGCGCAAATGTTCCATTTGTTCGCCCAAAGGAGCTTTCTCAAGATTCTAGCGGAGCCATTGGGGTTATTGAACATGCGATAGAGTACTTTAAAGAAACTGGACATATTTTTGAATATATCGCTTACCTACAACCGACATCTCCACTGAGAACGGCACAAGATATTGATAATGCCATTAACATCGCCATTGATACTAACGCTGACGCTGTCGTGTCCGTCATGGATGTTCCTCATCAGTTTGGACTAGAGTCCCTCATGATTGAAGAAGCATCTACTAAAGAACATTGGGTGTCACCTGCTCTGACAAATCAACCATTACGACGTCAAGAAAAACCACACTATGTCGCTCGTAATGGCCCAGCTATTGTTATAACTAAACCTGAAACCATTAAACAATATGGCAATCTCTATGGAGAAAAAACCGCGTCATATAAAATGCCAACAAATCGTTCCGCTGACATTGATAACAGTGACGACTTAGAATATGTTCAGTGGTTAATGCAGAAAAATAAACACTCCTTTTCATGAAAGTCGCTTACGTCTCACATTGCAATTTCCCAAATCGTTTCGCACATTCGATTCAAATTATTAAAAATGCTCAAGCGTGGAATAAAGTTGCTGATGAATTCACGTTACATATTAATATTGATGCAAGGAAATACTTAACGTTCAACCATCAACAGTTGAATGATTTTTATGGTGTTAAATCACCTTTTCACATAGAAAAATCTCCTTTTTTCTTTGACATTGAGCATTGGCTACTAACCAAATACATTAAACCGTTTAGCAACCGATTAAAGCAACACTATTTCAACGAAACCGCTAAAAAGCTAAAGATCAACAAAGTTGACCTTGCTTATACACGCACAATCGGCTTTCCAAAGTTTTCTATTCAACAAGGCGTTCCTGTCATACTAGAAAGCCATAGCCCACTTGACTCAGACATAGATAAAAAAGAAATTCATAGCATTATTCATCATAAACTTTTCCTAAATATTGTCACAATCAGCGAACAACTTAAACAACGCATGATTGAAAACGGCTTACCTGAAGAGAAAATTTTAGTGGCTCCTGATGGTGCTGATATAGATGCTTATGCTGATAATTTAAGCAAAACAACAGCACGTAAAAAGCTAGGCTTCCCTGTCAAGGGAAAATATGCCCTGTATGTTGGCCACCTTTATCAAGATCGTGGCATCAAGGAAATCATGTATTCTTCAAAAAAAATGCCTGACGTTCAATTCATTATTGTGGGTGGACATACCAATGACATCGAATACTGGCAAGAATACGTTAGCACAAATAAGCTAACTAACGTCCATATTGTTGGTTTTGTTGAAAATCGTCTCGTGCCTCTTTATCAATGGATGGCGGATGTTTTACTGATGCCCTATAGCAAAAAATGTGGGACATCTGAGTGGATGTCACCTTTGAAGCTATTCGAATACATGGCCTCTGGCAGAGCTATTGTTGCATCACACTTCCCTGTGTTTGATGACATCTTACGCGACCAAGTAAACTGTCAACTAGTTGAAGCTGACAATGCGGAATCATTACATAATGGTTTAAACAATGTCTTTGAAAAACCACAATTTATGAACAATATTGCTGAACAAGCCAAGATAGATGTTCAACATTACTCTTGGGATGCAAGAGCGAAATTTATTGCTGAATTAGTTTGAACTAATCCTCCTTCGAGCTTCTTGAATGATTTTTGCTCCCACTCCTGGCAAGAAATGACTTTCATCTCTATAGCGTTTATTAACAAATGGGTGATCCAAAGAATAATCTAAAACATATGGAAAAATCTCTTTAATAACAGCAGAGAAGTGTTTAACTTTTTCTATATGCTGAATATCATCTCGAAGAATCTTTCTTTGTTTTGCTGGAAAAATGGGATTAATGAAAACAATATATTTTGAGTTTCTCTCAACCAATAGGCTATTTAACTTGCTTAAAATATCTCTTGCGTATGACTCAGCCCCCTTCACAGGCGAATACGAAATTGTAAATGGCGTTCTAAAATACGAGCCATCTAGTACTGTTCGATAAAGTGCATTTGCTTTTTCCAAATCACTATCAACAAACACCCTATTACCATTCTTGCCAAGCGGGATTGACGGTTTAAATTTGTTTCTATGAAAATAATTTGCATAACTGCGAGAAATGATTTCATAGCTAAATAAGTGATGCATATAGTCTACAAATGATTTATCAAAGTCAGTTGGTTTAAAACCTTGACTGTTATAAAACGACTCATAATCTAGGCCGATTAAAACAGTTTTGTCTCTATCTAAATGCTTTTCTAAAAAGACATATATTTCATTAAACGTTGCGCCACTAAATGCTACGTTCAACGTAAATTCATTATCTGGTTCAATCCAAGCAGTCCTGCTATTGCCAATTAGTAAGCTGTCATAGTTTGGATTATCTTTAATTAAAGTTTCTTTACAATATCGCTCTGTATTCCAATACATACCATATGTATTACGCTCAAAAAAACAAAAAGGGTCGACATACCAACTAAACGTACCCAATGGCATAAGCACTAATGAAGCGCCGACAATTATTCCAATTAAATACTTCAGCATCTTAAAATTCAAAATAAATAAATTCAGTCGTTTCAGAAAGCATCACAAGAGACATTACAATAAAGAGACCTAATAACAACCCCCAAATCGCATTCATTGACCATGAAAAATAAGATTTGCTCAACCCATATGGATCACCACCAAGTTTTTCATTAAAAAATCGAGCAAAAATTTGTAACGTATTTGGCAAACAAATCACTAACAATAAACACAGAATGACTGCAACTTTCGCATATACCCAATAACCATCCAATATATACAAATTCTGCATGATCAGGCCGGGTGTAAAAAAGCTCTTAAGGGCGCTATCTGCAGCAATTAGATGATCAACTGAGTAAGGGATAATAACTTTATAATCTTGACTAAGTAAAAACATAGAGCGCACCATATCCAGTGCACCAGAAAAAGTTTCTGCTCTAAAAAACACCCAAGCAATCACCACTGATAACATGGTCAGCATCCAACTCAGAGCAATATAAATATAATTAGAACGGTAATGCTTAAAGCGAGTCTTTCTCCAAATATGGTTAACCGTCAAAAAGAGTCCATGCAAACCTCCCCATACAACAAACGTCCAACCTGCACCATGCCATAGGCCTCCAACTAACATGACTATCATGAGGTTTCTAAAACGCACAAAACTCCCAAGTCGGTTTCCTCCTAATGGTATATAAACATAGTCTTTCAAAAAGCTTGACAAGGTAATGTGCCATCGCCGCCAAAAATCAATGATAGATACTGCTTTGTATGGACTATTAAAGTTGATTGGTAACCATAGTCCTATTGCCAATGCCATGCCAATGGCCATATCACTATAGCCAGAGAAATCAAAATAAATTTGAAATGCATAGCTAAACGCACCTATCCATGACTCGATAAAAACCATCGTATTGCCAGCATCAGCTGCAGTAAAAACGATATCAGATAAGTTCGACAAGCTATCCGCAATCACTACCTTCTTAAATAAACCAATAAAAAATATACTCAGTCCACAAAACAAGTAATTCAAATTCCACTTGTCAGAAAAATTCTGCCTCAATTGAGATAAAAAGGTTTTGTGGTGAACAATCGGCCCAGCGACGAGTTGAGGAAAAAAAGAAACAAAAATAGCGTACCTTTTTATGTTGGACTCGGCTGCTCCATGCTTATAAACATCAACTAAATAGGCTATCTGTTGGAAAGTAAAAAAAGAAATACCTAGTGGTAACAAAATTTCTAATACCGGTAGGCCTTCAATCACAAACCGTATATTGTCTAGAAAAAAGTTAGCATATTTAAAATACGCAATAGATAAAAGGTTTAATGCTACTCCAATCGTCAACAGGCTTTTTGCTGAAGATCTGGCTCGCTGAGAGATAAACAAAGCTAAATAAAAATTAGCACCAATAGAGAAGGCTAGAATGAAGGTATACTCTAAGCTATAGATAGAATAAAAAAGCCCAGAAAAACAGAGAATAACCCACTCTAAATTACTGCGACTTGAAAAACGTAGAGCCAGTAAAAAACAAATCAAAAAGGCAGGTAAAAAGAAATATACAAATTGATAAGAAGAAAAAAGCATTCAAGTATTTTATGCGCTAGGCGTGATTAATTAGCATGAGTCAAGGCTTGCACTAACACTTCATCTATCTCTTTTTGAGGCTTCTTATTTGATACATCAATCACACACCAAATAGAGGTTGCATAGAAATTTAGGTATTGTTGTTTTGAAAGTACTTTCTTTAAAATAGCTCGGATTAGTTTATTTTTCCTACCGCCAACTGCCGAACCAGATGGAAAGATATCCGCTACAGTAAAGCCAACTGCTTCAGAATAATACTCTAGAAAATATTGTGCTTCAGAATAACTAAAAAACCACTTATGCCGGTCTTCAGGCTTTAGAACGGGCAAGCCATAGAATTTCAAAAATTGACCGCGCGTCAAACCTGATTTGGGAGAATTGACACTTTTTCCTTTAACAAAATACGCGTCAATAATACTCAAAGCATTTGGCAAAGAGATAATGACCCACTTAGACGATAATCTAATTAAATCAAAATACACTTCATGCAAATTATCCAAATGCTCTAACACCTCAGTGCAAATAATAGTATCAAAGCTACTATCAGGGATATCAATTGGTGACTCTTTTTCTAAATTCACCTTATAGTCAGGGTTTCCAGCAATATCTAACTCTTTATAGTTAATATCATCGGCTAAGTACTTCGCTAAATACTTCTTGCCGCTCCCTCCGATATTCAGAACATTTTTACCTATATATTGACTAAGTGACTCCGCAATAAATTTATTACGTGTTTCTCTAGAATCGTAATGACATTGAATATCGGTTTTGCTCATACGTTAATTCTCTAAATTTGCACACCCAGACTTAATCTGTGCGCCATATAAATATAATGCGGAATAATATATTATATTTTTGTCTTTTATCACTATCAATTTAGCCATACATAAAAAAGCTTCACTTAATGAAATTTTTCAATAAACAATTCATCAATAACCCGTGCATTTCTAGCGCCAACATTTCCATCAGTCACTAACGAAATGGACAATGCTTCTTGATCAGCAGCTAACAAGTGATTTAAGCCTGCATGAGGCTGTTGACATATTTTTGCTACTTCATCTTCGACAGAATGATTAATATACCGAATTGATTTAAATACACTAAACAGGTCTGAACTTGGTGGGATATGGTTAAATAAAACTGTTGGCACCCCCATCATCAATGACCAATACACTGTTGTTGATGACGCCGCCGAAAAGAAAATATTGGCGCGCTTTATCCAATACTCGACACCCTCTTCTGCACAATAGTATCCGAACTGATCTATCAACGGTTGATAAACTGAACGATCCATCCGTGGGTGCAGTGAAATCACGACCTTACCTTTAAAAGCTGTAAAGGCATTCAATATACCCTCAATAACAAGTAATGCTTCCTCAACTTCCATGGCGCCATGTTCGCCATATTGAGGCAAAGCACAAACGAGCACCTCATACTGTTCGGAGTCATTACTTTTCGAAAAATCCATCAAATCATAAATTGGCAAACCTGTTAAAACTAGCTTGCTTGCATCAACTCCTGCTGCACATAATTGATCGTATGCTAATTGCGATTCAACACCAACACGGTTGGTATATTTTAACGACCCTTTAGCCCAAGGATGTTTAGGCAAAGAACAGAACCATAATAACGTTAAATATGTCACCGCATCATAGAACAACCTCCCTGAACTATTGACATGCGTTGGAAAAAACAATTTCACACATTTAACCACTAGGGCCTCAATTTTTCTGATCGGCCTTAATGTATTTGAGGTCTCCTCAGATGTATTCGGGTTCATCGTTAAAATAGCAGGAAGAAAGATTGGGATACCTGTTTTAAACCCTGCTTTTAAAATGGGCAATAACGATGTCATCCTATCGTCATATGTAACCAATACTCCTTCTTGATTTTGCTTAAAAATATTCAACGCTGTTTGATATCGTGACTTATAGGCACAATATGCATTACGAAACTCTTTAAATAATAAGGTGATAGATGAGTTGGGTTCTTGAGAATCTAAAAACGATGGTTGATTATTATCAATATTTATCACATCAAAAGAATGCCGTGTGTTTAACAATGCACTCGTTAGTTTTACCGTTTCATTTGAAACAAGTAGCAAAACATTTAGTTCAACAGCGCTTGCGATACTTTCTAACCAACCCTCTAAATCATTGACACGATGCTTATGCAAAAAAACAAGAATCACTTTCTTATTTTTTTGATGTCGCTCACTCCGCATTCGAATTCAACCTATTCTTTGCTAGCTTAGCAACAACGGCATCAACATTGTGTTTTGCTGCCCAACCTAATACTTCCTTCGCTTTTTTTGGACTCAAGTAGCTAGATTTAATATCTGTTGGTCGAAATAACGATTTATTCGTCTGTATAAAGCTCTTAGCTGACAAACCATAGTATTTAAAAGCCTTCTCAGTGAAGTCCATTAATGAACATGATTCACCCGTAGCAATCACAAAATCTTGAGGCATTTCTTCTTGAAGCATCAGACTCATTGCTTCAACATAATCTTCTGCCCAACCCCAATCTCTGACCACATCAGTATTTCCTAACACCAATTTATCGGCCTTCCCATTAGCGATTTGATTAACCGTATAAATGATTTTTTGCGTCACAAACCGAGTCGGTCTTAAAGGAGATTCATGGTTCCCTAAAATACCAGAACACGCAAACAACCCATATGCTTCTCGATAATTAGCAACAGCCCAAAATGACGCCGCTTTTGCTAAAGCATAGGGACTTCTTGGGCGAAAAGGAGAGTTTTCATCTGAGGGTGCTGTTTTAGGAGACTCCCCAAAACACTCTGAAGAACAGGCATTATAAAATTTGATTGGCCTATCTAAAAACTTCATGACCTCAAGTATGGTAATCGTCGCTTGCAAATGGCTATCTATCGTTTCAACTGGCTGACTAAAAGACAAACCAACTGAAGATTGCCCAGCAAGGTTATAGACTTCATCAGGTTGGTATCGTTGAAAAACTTGAATCACGCTCCTAAAATCAGAAGATGATATTGAATCTAGAGTGATTTGATCCTTAATACCTAAAATACTTAAACTACTAAAACGACTCGCTTCAGCATCTCTAGACAAACCAACCACTTCATAATTTTGTTTAAGCAGATATCTGGCTAAATAACTTCCATCTTGACCAGAAATTCCAATAATTAATGCTCGCTTTGTCATACTATCGCGTCAATCCACCTTCAGACAATGCCGTATCAATTCCTAGCCAGAATGATCGCGACTTGACAAGACTCTCAGCCCTCTGAAAACCCGCTTCAGCAATTGCTAATCTTTCATCTTCGTGCTCTAGATAGTACTGAATTTTTTGTGCCGCATCCTCTTCATCAGAGAAAGAAATAAAATGTTCTCCAGCAGTAAAATAACGTTCAATAGCTAATAGTTCAGGAGCCACTAACAAGGTCTGGCATGCCAATGCTTCCATATACCGATAAATAAAATGTTCTTTCCAAACCCAGTCATACCCAGCTAAACTATTTACAACGCTGGCTGTAGTGACGACAATTTTAGCTTGAAGCATATTATTCCAGTAATCTTCATCAGAACTTCTTTTACCTTCTAAGGATCGACCATGAAAAATAAGATTCTTGCCATATTTTTCTAATTGCTTATCAATATTTTCAACAATCGTTTTACGTGGCTCATAAAGAGCTCCCACTACTACAGCTCCACAATCCGATTCATCCTTTAAAATGCCTTGCTTTAAACGTGATAGTGAAGACAACGTCTCTAACGAAAATGGCATTAAATAAGGCCCAACAAAACGCTTATGAGGCGTTAATAACGTTACTCCATCAGGCGAATTCAACGTAACAACTCGCCCTTGAGCTGCAGTGACAACTGACGCTTTTGCTCTCCATGATCGATCTAAGACATCAGTTAAAAACACAATCGGCACAATACCTCGACAACTGAGCATAATTGACACTCTAAATGCCTCAATAAGACCTGTAAACCAGTGCTGATCTCCTGTTCTTGTACTCCAACCATAATGAGTGATTGGATTTGTATCCAGTATGTTTTTTAATTGCTCTAAATACGTTCCTTCATCGGTAACAGTAAATTTAATTAAACCACTATCACCCATATATTCCAGAGCTGATTGATATAATTCTTTGTATTCAATGATTTCCCAACCTCGGGCACCAGCCTCTAAGCATAATAAAGACTGCTGAGTCGCATTCGGTTTATATATTTTATGAACAACTCTCTTAAAGCGATAAAATAAGTGAATTGGGAAGGTGATGAAAAAAGCAAGAATAAAAGGCAGCCACACAGAAAAGTATGGCTTAAGGACATCTGTGAAAATTTTAAGATTTTTCGGAGCTTGCTGCATTAGTGTTGGAGCTCCCTAGTATCACCCATCACGACCGCTGGAATACCACCGACAATTGCATAGTCAGGAACATCTTTTGTCACAACAGCTGAAGCCATCACAATAGCATTATCTCCAATAGTCACTCCTCCTTGGACAATTGCGCCTGAAGCAATCCAGCAACCAGCACCAATATTTATATCACTGCCAGATAAAGGTACTTCATCACCACTTCCTCCCCAACCTTGAGATGTACCGACGCTTAAAGAAGCTCTTTTTCCACCAACAAAACGATGCCGCCCAGTTAAAAGCATAACGTTATAGCCAAAAATAGTATGATCACCAACATAAATATGACCCGAAGCCACACTAAATAATGTATTTGCAAGCCCACAGCGAAAACCAATGCTTACACGATTTTTATCACCATCTATGTAGTGGGTATTATAGAAAAAATAGGCGAGAAACCTTACAACAGGCCTTAACGGTGTTCTCAAAAAACGCTGAACTCGATTAACTAATGGCTCTTTATGCATATGCCCTTACAAAAAGTCAGACTGCTTAGCTAGCTCTGGAGACAACCAAAGCGCATTTCCTGTATATAAACGGCCCTGAGATGTATCACGGCAATCGTAAAGATTAACAAAATGATAGCCCACAGACTCCATGAAGGTTGCAAGGTCCCAAAAATTCGCTTGGCCTTCTCTATACGGCACAAAAAAAGCTTCTGACAACACTGCTCTAAACTGTCCTTTTTGTAAAGCGCTCTTAGCTCCTTTCATTACTTCAAGATCAAAACCTTCGGTATCAATCTTGAGTAAATCAACAGTTTTGCCATTCACAATCTCATCTAGGCTATCAATTTTCCGTAATTGGCAGTCGATGCTCTGAGCAATTTCATGATCACCTGCAGGCACACGTTGTGACAAACCTTCAACAGGTTTTAATACACCTGCCACAGCAGAGGCGTTGGTCATATGAAATTCAACTCGCCCATCTTCTGCACCAACAGCCGCATTATGAATCGTAATATCTCTCAATTCACACTTTAGGTCTTCTGAGTACTCAGACAAAGTTTCAAAACTAGAAGGATTAGGTTCGAATACCTGATAGGAAAAAGACTCAACATTTTTAGCCAAAGCCGCCAAGGTTTCACCCTTATGTCCACCAACATCAACAAAAGATAAACGATTTTGTTTATTATTTTTTGTTACAAATTCAATTGCCGTTCTAATACCGTCTTCTGGCCAATCATTTAAATTAATACTTGTCATATCTCTTCTGCTAGGCAGCTATATCTAATAGTTACGTGTCAAACACTTCTTTAAAAGTTGAATTTGCATTGCTGTAATCTGAGGCCATGCCAATATCTGCCCAATATTCATGCAACGGAAATCCAATAACCGATTGTTTTTCGTGAATCTTTTGAGAAATAAGGTCAGGCATATCCAAATAGTCAGCGCCAGTCACACCTGAAAAAACAGATGGGGAAATGCAATAAATTCCAGCACTAATGTAATATGAATGAGTTGGTTTTTCTTGAATCGAGAGGACTTTCTCATTCTCTAGCTGAACGACTCCATATGGAATAATCGTTTCTTGCTTATTCAAACCGATTGTCAGCGCGGCTCCATTATCAACATGATAATCCACTAAACTGACATAATCAGCTTTAGTCAACACATCGCCATTTAACACAATAATGGGTTGTGTCAGATTATCTGGCAATAAACCTAACGCACCTGCAGTGCCTAGCTTATCGCTCTCTTCCAAATAATGGATAGCAACGCCAAACCCTTCCCCAGAACCAAAATAGCCTCTAATTTTATCGCCTAGATAGTTAATAGAAATATAAATATCCAAAAAACCTTGCGATTTAAGGTTTTCAATAATGCGCTCAAGCATTGGCTTACCATCAATCTCAAGCATTGGCTTGGGGCAATCGTTTGTCAATGGTCGTAAACGAGATCCTAGACCACCTGCCATTATTAATGCTTGGTTCGGCCTAGAAATTAAATCAGCTTCATCTAAAAAATGTACACCGACTAAAAAGCCTGTCGCATTGAGCACTGGTAACGCTTGAACAGAATGTGCCAGCATTTGCTCTTTGGCAGATTCAAAAGTGTCACTTTCATGGCAACTAATAAATTGCTTATTCAACACCTTTTCAACAGAATCATTTGTATCAACACCCGCTAATAGCGCACGCCTCACATCACCATCAGTGATCGTTCCACACAAATGACCGTCATCAGCAATAAAAACAATTCCACGATTATTAGCATTCAAGTTCTCCAACGCATCCCGGAGGACGCTAGATAAACTAATAACTGATTTTTGCCAATTTTTAACCATAGTGAAAATAATGAAATTGCGTTAAGTACAAACTAAACGCATTATAGACAATTTAAAAAAATCTAGCCTCGAAAATAGAGGATTAATTATCAAGTCTAGTTTTAAGGAAGCTCGCAAAAATTTTGAATAATTTTCAATCCCGACAAACCACTCCTCTCTGGGTGAAATTGAGTACCAATAACATTCTCATTACTCACCATCGCAGCAATCCTATTCTCTCCATATGCCACTGTAGCATTCAGGTTTTCATTGGATAAGGGTTGAGCTGTATAACTATGCACAAAATAAAAGGGAGAATGGGCATCTACGTCTCTTAACAACTTCTGCGCTAATGTTGATCTAGTCTCTAAATGTAAAGCACTCCAACCAATATGTGGTAACTTTAACTTCCGTTCGCTCCCTTTCACTTGATTCGTCATTTTAACGACGTTACCTGAGATCAAACCCAAACCTTTGACATCGGGAGACTCCTCACTCATATCAAACAGCATTTGCATTCCGACACAAATACCTAGACAGTTACCACCCGAAATAATGTAATCTTGCATTGCTTCGCCAAACTCAAACCTAGCAAACTCTTCAACGGCATGTCCAAAATTGCCAACTCCAGGCACAATAATATGCTGATACCCTTTGATATCGCCAGGCGAGGTCAACAACTCTGGCTCAAAGCCTACATGGCTCACAGCATTCGAAACGCTGCGAATATTGCCAATACCATAATCAAGAATACCGATCTTCTTATTCATATTCACTTATCACTTGCTTCACAGCATCGATTGTCAACTCTTCAAAATGCAATGCCTTACCAATCGCAATCGCATCAGCCTTACCCGACTCGACTACGTCTGTCACATCATTGACTGAACCCAAACCGCTAGACGCAATAACAGGTATTCCAACGTTCGTGGATATCATATTAACAAGCTCTAAGTCACCACCTTTTGCCGTGCCGTCTCTATCAATTGAACTTAGCAAAATTTCTCCAGCGCCAAGTGACTCAGCTTGAACAGCCCATTCCAACACATCAAGGCCAGTTTTTTCTCTACCACATTCAACATAAGCTTCCCATTTGCCATCAGTGATTTTTTTCGCCTGAACCGATAACACCATACATTGTGATCCAAACTTATCAGCCACATCCGAAATCAGCGTCGGTGTTTTCACAGCCGAGGTATTAATAGCCACCTTGTCCGCACCAGAGGAAAGTAGGCTTTTCACATCTTCCACTGAAGAGACGCCCCCACCCGCTGTCACAGGCACAAACACTTCTTGAACTGTATCAATTAACAAATCACCCATTGAAGGGCGTCCATAAAGACTAGCAACCGCATCAATATAAATTAACTCATCAACACCTTGAGAATAATAGTTTTTTGCATAATCCAGTGCGTCGCCTAAAACACGAACTCCTTCATATTGCACTCCCTTAATAAGACGCCTGCCTTTAACATCTAAACGGCCAATAACTCGGATCATATTTGCAAAACCTTGGATAATTAAATATCTATTTATTACCAACCCATGAGGCAGAATTATTGGGATCAAATTGCTCATCAAAAATTCGATCTCTCAAGACCCATTCACCATTTTCATGCTTCCATAGGTGTGGCGAACGAAACTTATCACAAAGAGACATAAAATAGTCTCGGTCTATAATAGGTTGTTCAAACTGCTGAGAAGCAATTGGAAATTGTTTCTCATTCATACTTAAATATTCAAAAGTTTCTTTTTCAAAACGATCAGGGTACTCTCCATCATACTTTGAAATTAGCGCAATACCTTCTTCACGCGTTAAATCACCAGAGCGCACTTCTTGTGCTGCATCATAAGTTGTGCGGCCAATACCGAATTTAATATACGTGGTGTAATAGTGATAGTCATCAATTTTGTCATCGATACTATTATATTTACTATATGTTCCAGCAGTTCTCTCAGGTGATGCCTGAAACCCACCGTGATCAACCGCGAAATAATAAGCACTTTGAGGATGCCATTTTAAATAATAACCTAAATAGTGAACCTCAATACCACTCTCCTCAATGAGATTTGGGTTGACCGGTAAATAAGGATCTATATCGATTTTTTTCAACTTAAAATCTTCATACAGCTCTTGCAAACTCGCACCTCCTAGAAAGGTGTCGCTATCATTGTTGCTAGTAAAGTATTCCCAGCTTCGTTTCGCATCTTTGCTGTCTGCAATAGGGTTTCCATATTCAGCTTCATTTTCTCCATAAAAAATCAATTCAATGCCATGCTTTGCTGCAATTTTTGGCGCTAAGTTTTTTTGTCCAAGAATAAACGGCTGAAATGGGTGCAATAAGTTCTCAACGGCTAAACGCGTCAACAAACGATGCACCCTGCCATTTGGAGTGAACAATATATTATCGAAACCAGAATGAATCCATGCTTCAAAATTTTTCCAACCCCAATCAGTATACATATGAGGCGCCCAAGTCGTTGTCAATGGATTCATTCCAAACTCATACTTGAGCATATATGCCTGATAGAAGCTATCTTTTCCGCCAGACCCGGGAACTAAGCAATCATATGAACCATCATTCTTACGATACTTATTACATAGCTCTTCTAGCTCTTTCCGACGAAGGTCCCAATCAATTGATGCTTTTTCTTCTTTCACTTTACACGCATCACAAACACCATTTGCATCAAAAGCAATCGTTGTTTTCTTAGAGTCAGCACTATGTTTGAACTCTTGCGTTGAATTCGGGCGTTGATTTGAAATCACACAACTAGCACAAAAATTGACATCATTTGGCAACCCATAGAATGCATCGAGTTGATCTTTTGGGAGGTCAAATTTTGATAAATCGACCGGAGAAGGTTTGCTATATTTCATGTGGTATAAACGCTTCGCTTGATAGTAACGCAGTGACTAATTTATAAGGCGTGAATTATAACCTAATACAGCAATTTAAAAATCCCTTTGCTTCATTTCTTAGCGTGCTTATTTAAAGCAATGCATATAAGCGAACCAAACCCATTAGAGGCCAAGCAAAATATTTACCACATCTCTGGCTGGATCACCTTGAGCATAAGGGTTTACGACATCACTAGAAAATCGAAAAGCCAATGCTTTGTCCAATCCACTTCGAATACCATCAAAATCAGCATCACTATCAATAATCGTGGATGCTTGATTACGGCCTTTTTGACGATCACCTATATTTAAAGTTGGCGTCGACATTGACGGAGCTTCAATAATTCCACTAGAGGAGTTACCAACTATCACATCAACATATTTCAATACTGATAAAAACCTGTTTTGTCCTAAAGACTCCTTCACCATGGAGCGGTGCGCATTTTGAGCAACAAAATTATTAATTCCCTGAACAATCTCATTACGACCATGATCAGCATTTGGATGAGTAAAAATCACATGAAGATCCTCATACTCAGCCAGAACTGACAGCAGCTCAAAAAAACCTTCCACTGGGTTATCTGCATTGGTCACTGGATGATAAGTTACTAGAATTGTTTTTTTGCCAAATGAAAAGTTCAATTGCCTCTCTAATTCAGTCAAACCAAGCAGTGGCAAGCGCTTAATGTTATCCAAGCCCATCGCACCAACATTAAACACCTTTTCAGCAGGCTCTCCCATACGAATAACACGTTCTAAATACTCTTGATTCGCGACACCGTGCCATGTTGCCATTTTAGTCACCGCATGACGAATCGAATCATCATAAGCTCCTTCTGTCACCTCACCACCATGCAAATGAAAAATAGGCACCCCCATAACTAAAGCTGCCGACGCAGCACCCAGCAACTCATAACGATCACCTAAAAGCACCAAAATATCCGGCGTCAATTCAGACAAAGCATCAGCCACACCTTTTGTCGCAACACTCATTGAATAGGCAACATCAATTCGCCGATCCTTCTCCGATAAACCTAAATTAATTTGAGCGTCAACCTTAAAACCATCTTTTAAGATTTGATCAATGGTCTGACCATGATCCTCTGACAAGTGTGTTCCAGAGACAAGCAATTGCAACTGCAATGCTTCATGAGCATCGATATCTTTCATCAACCAATACAACAGACCATATTCTGCTCGTGTCGCCGTAAAAACAGCAATTTTTTTCATGGCCTTCTGAGAGCTTTCAACCACACCACTAATACTCAATTTGCTCATCAACAGAATAATAACGAGCAGCTTTACGCCCAATCATATCATCCCAAAAAGCAGCCGATATTCCATCTCCAGGACGCTTAGTCGTGAGATTTTCATCCGAAAACACCTCGCCTTTTGCAATAACCTTACTCGCCACAATTGACTTTCGTGCCACCGAGATATTCGGTAATTCACTCTCTGTCGGCTGCTTCACACCATTACCCAACGCTTGCTCAATATTCCGAATTTTTTCAACCATACGTGTTAATTCTGAAGGCTCCAGACTAGTCGCCTGATCGGGCCCTGGCAAGCTCCTATCCAAGGTGAAATGCTTTTCAACAATCGATGCACCCATTGCCAGGCTGGCTATAATAGCTTCATCACCAAGCGTGTGATCAGAATACCCTACCGAAGCGCTCAATCCACCTAATGTCTTAATACAAGCAAGATTAGCGTCTTTAAAAGGCGTTGGATAGGCTGTATTACAATGCAAAATACTTAAATTTTGCTCATTAACACCAGCATCGATCAACACTTTCTTAGCATCACTAATTTCATCAAAACTTGCCATACCCGTTGAAAGAATAATGGGCAAACCTTGTTTTGCGCAATGCCTTAGCAGAGGCACATTCGTTAACTCTCCGGAAGGAATCTTAATGCGCTTAATGCCTAAACTGACGAGAAAGTCCATACTGCGAATATCAAATGCTGTCGACATGAATTCAACACCTTGCTGATCACAATAGTCAACTAATTGCGTATAAACAGCTTCAGGCAACTCTAAGGCCTTCAGCATCTTTTGTTGAGATTCATTTCCAGAAGTGGCCAGCTTTTGATAGTCGGCTTTCTCAGCATATGCGGTACTCAAATCCTCCGCACGAAATGTTTGAAACTTCACCGCATCTGCACCACTTTTAGCAGCGACTTCAATCATTTGCATAGCAAGATCCACACTACCATTGTGATTCACCCCAGCTTCCGCAATCACAAAAGTAGAGGGCTCGGAGCGCACATTACTGACATCGCTCGGCCTTGCACCTTCGGGTAAATCATGACGCACCACTTGACCTCCTCCGACTACAGAGCCCCCACCAACAGAACACTGATTAAAAACCACAGCATGTGAGCCAATAAAACTATTCTCTCCCACAATGGCGCCGCCATTGACAGTAGCACGTGTAGAAATATGCGTATGAGATGAAACTCTGGCGTCATGTTCAATCAAACTCATACTATTTAAAATAACATTTTGAGCAACAATTGCTCCGGCATTCACTACCGCTTTATGCATCACGATACTGCCCTCTCCGACTTCGGCAGATGTTGATATATAAGCACTTGGCGAAATAATTGTCGCCAACCTGCCTCCAGCTTCCTTAACCTGCAAATATAGTCGCTGCCTAAGTGCATTATTACCCACTTGCCCAACTGTAATTAAACACTCATCCGCTAAAGAGAGGTACTTTTTTAATTCCTTATCAGTACCAATAATAGGAATACCATCAATGGTTAAACCCACTTTATCGGCAACATCTAAAACACCCACAATGTCATAACTATTTGTGGAATGAATGACATCAAGACACGAACGACAATGGCCGCCACCACCGATTAATAATAATTTTGTCGTTACTTTAGTCATTATCACAAAGTCATGAATCTAAAAGGTATAAATTAAGTAGCACTTCGGCTACTACTTGGCACATTGACTAAACGGTCCATAATGTTCAAGGTATTGCTTAAGTCCGTGCGCTGTACATCTTGAAAATGCTTCAACAAGTGCATGGGTTGCCATATTGGACGCGTCATTACACCTTGCTGATTTGTTTCTGTTAAAAATTCATCGCGTTGCTGCTTATCTTCCAATATCAAGGCATTTAACCAAAAGTTAGGCTGAGCTCCTTCTTTAGCATCTACAAAACTAACCCCTTCGTTCGACGCCCAACACCTATAAGCATCGGTTATCTGGCGCTTATCAGCCAAGAAACCTCCTAATTGTGCCATTTGCCCGCAACCTAATGCAGCATTCAACCCTGGCATACGGTAATTAAACCCCATTTCATCATGTACATATTCCCACGCGTGTGGCAATTTTGCTGTCGTCGACAAATGCCGTAAACGTTCAGCATAAGCATCATTATCAGTCAATATTGCTCCTCCTCCACCAGTGGTAATCGGCTTATTACCATTAAAGCTCAGCACTCCCATTAGACCTAGAGTGCCACAATGCCTCTTTAGTCCATTAACATGCACGAAGCTACCTAAGGCTTCAGCGGAATCTTCAATAATGACAATATTCCACTTATCACAAACACACTTCAATTCAGCAAATTTCACAGGATGACCAAACGTATGCATTGGAATACAAGCAGCAATGTGCTTGCCTGTTAGCTTATTAACTGCCTTGGCTTGCACACCATCATCCGAACGCATTTCAGCGTACTCTTCAAGAAAACTGGTAATAGCATTTGGGCATAACCCCATATTTTCAGAGTCCACATCAACTAAAACAGGTTTTGCTCCTGTATATGCAATCGCATTACACGTGGCTGCAAATGTAAGTGACTGCGTCAACACTTCACAATCAGAATCAACACCAATGGCATGCAATGCCAAATGAATACCCGACGTACCATTGACAACAGGGATAACATGTTTTGCGCCAGTGAACTCAGACAAAGCATATTCAAACTTACCCACATAATCACTAACGCTCGACACAAAGGTACTATCAATAGCATCTGCAACCATCGATTTATCAATCGACGAAAATACAGGCGCATGTAAAGGAATAAAATCCTTTGTTTGATAAATACTTCTAACAAGCTCTGTAAAGCTATTGATCATAAAATGCTATTTTTTAAATTTGAGATGGGCTCTAATCGCATCACCTTCTTCAAACATTGTAAATATCTGCCTTATACCTGTTTCGATTACTTTCTATAGAAAACCAATCGATCGTACGCTGCAAGCCTTGTTTTAAATCGACTTTAGGCTCATAAGAAACTAACGATTTAATTTTAGTATTATCACAATGCAAGCGAAACACTTCCGATTTTGGCGGCCTTAAACGCTCCTCTTGGGTAACAACATTTGCCGATTTCCCCATGAGTTCTGCAATCATTGCAACCGTATTGGCAATACTAATTTCAGTATTAGAACCAATATTCACTGTTTCACCAATAGCCTCATCACAAGCCGCAAGCATCATAAAGCCTCTACAGGTATCTTCAACATAATTAAAATCTCGTGTCGGTGATAAATCTCCAGCACCAATATCATCACTTTTCATTAGTTGAATTATCATCGAAGGAATCACTGCACGAGCCGACTGCCTTGGCCCATAGGTATTGAATGGCCGCGCAATTGTCACAGGCATATCAAATGCCGCATAGAAGCTATAGGCAATTGAATCAGCACCAATCTTGCTCGCACTATAAGGCGACTGCGCTTGAAGAGGGTGTTTTTCATCAATCGGCACATACTGCGCTGTACCATACACTTCACTGGTTGAGGTATGAACAAACTTCTTAACACCATGGTCTTTGGCCGCTTGGCACATATTCAAGGTGCCCGTCACATTGGTTTCAATATAACTGCTGGGTGCATGGTAGGAATATGGAATCGCTATTAAAGATGCCAAATGATAAACCACATCAACACCTTGCATGATGTGCTGGCAGAATGCTGGATCACGGATATCACCTGAAACAATCTCACATTGCTTGTGAATGCTAGTGACTTCATCCAACCACCCCCAACTATTAAACGAGTTATATTGCACCAAGGCCCTAACATCAAAGCCCTCAGCAATTAACGCTTCAGTTAAGTGAGAACCGATAAAACCATCAGCTCCAGTGATTAAGACTTTAGTTTTTTTCATTATCAACAGGAATTAAAATACATGACGAGACGAAGTGTATACCTAAGAGCGCAACAACTCCAATACTGCGTTACTTACACTCTCAATAGTGAAGTAAGTGCACCCTAGTAGATCACCATAAAGATATAAACAGCAACACAAAATACTTGTAAAGCGCCCTGCCTTTAAAACATCGGGCACTCACGCAATACTAGGAGTTAACTAGCCTTTTGATCATTGAGACTGATTTATTTGCAAAAGATTCAATCGGTCGATAGCACACTTGCACCATTCTTCTTGGTGTGTCGACAGAAAACGACCCTCTTTGATGTATCCCCATTGCATCAAAAATCACCAGGGTATTCTTTTTCCCAGTAATAGCCGTCATCGAATCTCGATAAGTTTTAAACATATCCGTCTGAGAAAAATCAACTTGAATCTCTTTATTCTTTGATGCGATATTTATTGAGGTGAAATATTCAAGCAATAAACGCCTTAAGTTAAAACGATTACTGCCAGTAGAATAGTGGAATGCCCCATTTGACTCATCGACATCTTCAATATAAAAGAAAGCTTTATAGGAGTGGTAAGGAACATCATAATGTGGGTTTACTACCCCAGTTTGGCTTTTTTCTCCCAAATCCTCTTTAAGATAAAATTCCTCAGTATACGCACCAGTAGGCATCAAATTTATCTTCCTTTTTGACGCTTGCATAATCACAGCATTGAGTTTGTCATTTTTCGCAATTAAGCGATGGAATTGACTATCTTTAAAGTCAATACTTTCAGGTGCATCCAATCTAGATGTTGACACAAATTGCCTTTTTTGCACCGGAATTGTAACTCGGCTTGATGTTTTAAAGCCTGGATATAGCGCCAAGTATTCAGCTTGTATCGCAGCGAAGTCTTCGTCACTTAAAAAATTCTCAATTCTTAATATTCCATCACGCTTCAATACGCTAACTTCCTCTTCAACATTGATAGCGCTCGTAGGTGTCTTACGTAGCATGTAGCACACTTGAAAATAGAGCATTCGAGCAATATTGCCACCAAGTCTATTAAATGTTTGACCAAATCTAATGCAGGGTGGAGAAACATAGAACCGATCATAGATAGACGTTCTAAGCGAGTTCGGAATTGTTCGTTTTATAACACTTAACATGTGATGAAAATATTATCAGATAATGGTTCCTTATTAGCTAAGTATATCATGGTAAAACTCATATTTTCCCAATAAGCAAAGCCAAACTTACACTGTTCTATCGCCGATCAAACTATACTCTAGAGACTAATAGTTTCATCTCGAACATCAATCAACTTAATGACTTAACTTTTACACTAAAGAGAAAACCCATCATCCACAACAATATTTTGTCCTGTCACTGCAATTGAAGCCGGTGATAACAGATACAATAACGTGGAATCAAGATGCTTTGCATCCAACATTCCCTGCTGACCACATTTAGCGTTATACTTTTCAAGAAATGCCTCTGGCTGAGCATCCAACACACCGCCAGGGCTAATACAGTTCACTCGCACACCATCTTTTCGAAGCATTTGAGCCATGTATTTAGTCAAATGAATCACCGCCGACTTAATCGCAGCATATTCAACAGGCATCGTCATAGAACCAGGGTAAACATCAAAATCAGGAGCTATCACACCATAGATTGAGCCCAAATTAACTATATTACCTTGTCGTTGCTTTTGAAAATATCGTGAAAATATTTGACTTGCCGAAAATGTAGTACCTACATTTAAGTTGAGGTTTTCACAAAAATCAGCGTACTCGACCTCAAAAAAATGCCGACCATACTGTTTATTTCGAGGGTAAGCAACATTAACCAACGCCGTTACGGAACCAAAATATTGAACGCTTTTATTCAAGGCTGATTGCACATCTTCTGAAGAAGTTAAGTCTAAGACTAGAGTTAATAGATTCGAAGAAGGCAATTTTTCAGACAAGGCTTTTAACTGCTCCTCATTAATATCTGCCGCAATAACTGAGGCGCCCGCTTCAAGGCAAACCTCAACAAACCGCTGACCAATTAAACCACAAGCACCACTAATAAATACTACTTGACCTGCTAACACACTTGCTCTCTCTTGTTTTGGATCTAACACAGAATTCTACCTCTCTAACTCAGACAACCTATCCTGAAGAATTAATTCCGCCAACTTAAAATCACTCGCATCATCAATATCAATCGCGTTAAGCGCATCTACTTCTTGCATCTTTAATTTTCCACCCCAGATATTATCATTGGACAAAATAAAACTTGGCCTAGAAACATAGGCAACTGTTGTCATATTAAAGGCTTGCTCCACATCTTGACGCCGACTAACAGGCTCAGCATCCATAAAACGAGAGCTAAAGCCCATTGAATCCGTTTTTAATACATTAAAGCAGGGATGATGCCCACTCTTGCTAGCAGTCACCACCATATCAACATCTTCTTTCAATAGGCTTATCGCCCCTTTAACATCTTTTGCGTCTCGACACGGCGCTGTAGCAGGCAAAGAGACGAAACAATCAAAAGGCTCATGGTGATTTATCACATAATTAATCGCATGCTTCCATGCGTCCCACTCGGAAGCCTCATCAGTTGAAAACTCAGCAGGACGAATAAAAGGCACTTCAGCGCCGTAGGTTTTCGCAACTTGCGCAATATCTTGACTATCAGTCGACACAAATATCCGGTCAATTTCAGGCAACTCTTTCGCTAAGTCAATCGCATGAGCTATTAACGGCTTACCCGCCAACATTTTAATATTTTTCCCAGGCAAACCTTTCGACCCGCCTCGCGCAAAAATAAAAGCAAATGTTTTCATATTACTGATAATAAAATCTGATTAAATAAATCGTGTTTGATAAGCAGCCAACATGACAATCACCATTCGCGGGGGTCTAACGCAGCGGCATCTGCAAAAGCCCATTGCCGATAATCAATACCCATCATGTTCTCAGATAACAAATTCACACCTTGGCACAACTGCTTAAGCTGCTTATCCGATGAAACACCAATTACCCAGCGATCAACTAAACTTTGAGCATTAGCAAAATGCAAACAAGCATCATACGCCGAAAGCTCCTGTTGGTTCATAAATTTATGAAATTCCACATTATGCGCTAACAGCTTACTTGGGAGCTTAGCTTGTGCATTTGGCTTCAAAATAATGCCTTTTAAAAACAAACTTCTCGCATGAATTTCAATGTTTTTTTGCGCCAACGTTGCCAACACACCCGACTGAATAAAACGCTGGTCAAAAATATTACATGGCAATTGAACTAAATCAAAATCAAAAACTTCCAAGAGCCGCTCAACCTCTTCAGGGGTATAGACAGAAACACCAATCTTTTCAACTTTTCCAGATGCTTTCATTTCATGCATCCAGTCCACTAATTTTTCCGCATTTACCTTAAATAAATCTTTGACATCATGAATCAATAATCCATAGCACGAGTTGCATTGCATTAACGCTAAGGAGCGCTCAAATACCGACTGAACAGTATTAATGCTATCCATCGAAATTTCAACAGACTGAACCTTAGCAATTTTTGTGATAATTTTTAGAGGCGCATGCTGCACTCTTGCCAAATCAGGAGCATACTCTCCCTGAAGATTCTCACCAATCAGCGCCTCAGCCACACCATAACTTGGCGCCGTATCATACATATCAAAACCAAGTTGCTGACACTTTTGAAAAATTCCTGTAGTTACAGCCTGAGAGACTTGTACCTGCTCAACCGCACCATAAGGCATGCCTAGCTTGGTTGTTCCTAACGCTATTTTATTAACAGGTAACATAAATATTTACATTCACATTGTTTCCGACGATAACAAACCCACCAATCTATCAATATTCTCTTCAATAGGAATATCATATAACTCAACATATTTTTTCTGCACTGAACAAACAGCACATAAATTAATTAGGGCCTGAACTGCTATTAGCACTTCATTAAAATCTACAGCTGGATTTTCTTGAATACTGTTCATAGCCGTGTCAATTTCTTCAGCTGAACTCACCTGATAAACGCCAGGAAACCCTTTGTAAAAAAAGAGTTTCCCCATAGAAATAACAGGCTTTCCTCGAACAATTGATTCCCAACCAGACGTACCCGTTATGGAAAAAACGCACTGACTATTATCCACCAATGCAAATGGGTCCGTATCAGTTGGCAGCAAAACTACATTCTTCATATCAGCCATTTCTTGATACATCCAACGATACCTAGCCGAAATACCTCGATGCCACCTAAACTGCCCTGGTGTTTCTTTCACATAAATAAATACCTCATCAGGGAGCGCAGCCCTTAACATGCGCAAAGACAATAACTGATCAGCAAACACACCTCCTTGCGGCACCGTTGTGCATTCTGGCTGCATATGCAAAGGAAAGTATACATATTCCCTATCCATCACATACTCGCTCGACAAATGAACATATTCATCAAAAATTTCCTGCGTTTGCTTCACTGAATCTAACTTACAACGCAACCAATCAAGCTCAGAAGTAAAAGACGCAATCAATTTATGGTGCGATTGTTTTAAATAATGTTTTCTAGTAGAAAGCTTCTTGAATGGGCTTAATCTCTCTAACCAATATTGTTTTAAACATTGCTTCTTTTGACGATGAAGCTCCGTTCTAATCCGCTCAAAACTGTGCCGGCTTAAACCTGAATCGCCTGGATAATTAATCTGAAAATGAAACGGCTTGCCATCGTCATATGTTTTGCGAATCCCTTGAATATACCCCATGACTTTTTCAGGGATTCCTTGCTCATCAAAACCTGTTTTTTTAATACGAGAAATTTCCACATCTAATCGCTTGTGTTGATAGTTAATTTCTTCAACTGCAAATGAATAACCAGGAAGGCTCGTCTCAAATAAAATAACTGTTTTAATCTGTTTTTTCCGGCACACCTCATAAAAAACATAATCAAACATAGAATGCGGCGGAGACAAAGAAACCCAAACATCTGGCTGATACTTTTTAATAAAACTCAATGAAGCCGCTAACGCACGGTGAAAATAATTAGTTAATTCATAATATTTAAAACCTCCCGATGGATCTGCCCGCGTCATAGACAAATCAATAAAAGTCTTTTCAATATCAGAATACTCAGATAACACCTCTTCACTTAAAAGAGCAAAACCTTGCTGCAAATCGAAAAATTGCGGATATTCGCCTCTGATCGCGTCAAAAAAATCATGAAATAACACATCAGGAAATTGCTCTAACAGCGCGGCTTGGTGATCCGTCGACGCAGACCAATAAATAGGATGAAAACCATGATCTCGCTGCAAACGGCGAGCGACCGTTAGCATCATATCAATTTCATTAATTGAAGAAAAAACCGCTTTCATCTTTATTCCCAAAAATGCGTATTCTACATGATTCAGTCGAACTAACAGAGCATGTATGATACAAAAATACACACCTCCCTCTCTTCCACAGGTGCATCCAAAACACGAAAAACAAAGATGCCTATGTTATGCTACGGCATTTAAAAAATCGACATTCGTTAAAAATATGATTTTTCTCAAAGGAAACAAAGTCCACCTTCGTGGCCTGTCTGAATCAGACTTAAATGGCAATTATGTTCACTGGCTTAACGATACTGAAGTGTGCGAATACAACAATCATCACCGCTTCGCCTACTCAAAGTCTCAAGCAGAAGAATACATTAAAAGCTCCTACAACAAACACGAACTAGTACTTGCAATGTGTGACAATGAAACAGACATACACATAGGCAACATATCCTTGCAAAAAATTGATTGGATTAATAGAAATGCAGAATTTGCCATATTGCTTGGAGAAAAAACGTACTGGGGAAAAGGTTTTGCTAAAGAAGCTGCCAAACTCATCATAAAGCATGGATTTATGGAGTTAAACCTAACCAGAATCTATTGCGGAACATCAAAAGAAAATATTGGCATGCAAAAGCTTGCACTAGCTCTTGGCATGGTTCATGAAGGTACTCGTGAAAAAGCACTCTTTAAGCACGGCACCTATACCGACATTCTTGAATACGGATTAATCAACCCAAACTTTTAGCGTACTACCACTTCTTGCATTCATTCAAACATTGGTTAAGTCACAGCACAAATTGACAAGTCTTTGAGTAGAATGTTCAAATTGATTCATAAAAGAACTAGGCTGTTTATCTATTAGCTCCAAGTCGCTCTCCTGCAGAGACTGAAATAAATCCTCTAGCTTAGTAATTTGTCTAATCTGCGAAACAGGTGAACCCTCCTCGTAAGGCAGGTTATCCTGCCGACTTTCAGGCATATAGCTCACCGCATTCGCACCTAAAAGATGCGCTTCATAAAGAAAGCTCGAATACATACCTAAGACAAGATTCATTTCAGCGATCGCGCAATACCTGTTCGCATTCTTAATTTGAACGGCATGCACACCTATCCCCATGTATGGCAGTTGAATTTCATCGCTATTCCTAGGATGCAAAAGTACCGAGATTTCAACAGCAACACCTCGCTCAGCGGCAAACTTTCCCGACGCCAACACAAGATCTTTAAAGACACTTTTTTCATTAAAGCCGAGATGATTTTCATCACCATACTCTTGCAGGTGAAATTTAGCGATTGGTTGAGACACAAACAAGATACGTAATACATCACCCTCATCATTAGACTCCTGCCTTCCACCTTTTTTATTCGCGATTAACTCATACGCTGGATGACCGACAACGCTTAATATGGCGTCATCCACGCCAGATGCTTGTATCGACTCCTTCATAGACTGATCAATGACAGCGATTTTAGATGGCATGACTAGTTCGTTTTCATCCAAACGAAACCTCATCAAAAAATTACTCCAAAAGTCAATGACAGACACACTTGGAACACCCAACATATTGGCAAGCTGAACAAATTTTCTCTCCCAATTAAATTCATTCACTGATGTCGCCCCCAACAACAGATCCGGAGCAATCGACTCAAAAAGCGCTTGCAAGCTAGAAAAGGCTTCCAACTCTCGATTCACATCTAAAACATGAAAGCCTTCCTCTTTAAATAAACTCAATGCTTCTCCATAAACGAGCATCTCCAGACAAAAATCAGGATGCCTTACCAGCTCATGTAACACGGGAATTAAATAGGTCGCTCCTCCAGGATCTGACGCGCAAATAAGGATTTTTTTTCTAGCCATTTAGCAATATGACAAGTTATAAACTACCCGAGAAATGAGATAAAGAATGTTTAATTTCAGTCGCCCACTCCAAGTTCTTGATCGCACTCTCAATGGGAGAGACTGAATCTCCACCATCAATTGAATTCACCAAATCGTCAACCGCATGCATCAACGCGTTACTTAAACATTGGTTAAAAGTATCAGTCTTATCGAGTGATTGATAGCCAGCAAAAGGCCAATCATCTTTAACTTTATACATCTCAATTGTATCAGATTGATCAATAATTCTTATCCTACCTTTAGTCAACACAATATCCATATCAAAAATAGTATGATGCTCATGTGCAAATGTTTTCACCTCAGCGCTCATCATGGAATCATGCTCAAAAGCGAACGAGACCATAGGGTCCGGATCCATCTTGCTATCAATGCTTGGAGAAGCCGTTGCAAAAACCTTCTTAGGTTCCGAAAACAACATCCTATACATATCTATCCAATGCGTGCCGTTATGAAACAAACCTTTCGTGTAAACGCCTGTCACAATTAATGGCTCCCCAAAAACACCGTTTGAAATATCAGAAGCAACCCTTTGAAACTCAGGAGAAAATCGTCGAGAATAATTGACATTCAACGCCTTATTACAAGAACGAGCAATATCAGCTAACTCTCTAGCCTCATTAATATCATGACACACTGGCTTTTCGAGTAAAACCGCTTTAACACTATCATGCATTAAACAGGCTTTAGTAATTTCATAATGACTATCGACATGAGTAGCAACACTAACAAGCTCAGGTTGCGCTTTACTCAGCAAATCTATGTAATTATCATAACAAGGTAGTGGTCCCCAACGATCATTTGCTACAGAAAGCCCTTCTGGTTGACTATCACAGAGCGCCACCAACTCAACCTGTTCATGTTCTGAGTAGGCAGCGGCATGCGTAGAAATCCCCCTGACAGTCCCTCCCTTGCGGTCCTGCATGCTACTGCCGATCAAACCACACCCAATAATTGCTGAACGATACCGCTTACTCACGAACACCCTTTTGTTTGATGCCTTGATTAATGCTTAACAACTCAGGTGACGCGCTCAACAATGTCAGCACATCAGTCAATGTGAACAACTTATTCTCATCAAACAAGTGTTGATACACTGCATTGATCAAACGAAAGTCTTCTTGCGTATCTAAGGTCAATCTATAATCTACTTGATCAGCACTTAACTGATCACTTAAATGGGAAATAGAAAATAATTCTGGGTGCTCATAAATATATAATGACACATGCTCATGATCGTAGGGATCATCCGTTTTATCGGCAACTTGCTGTAAAACAGCCGTTGAAAAGACCTTTACATCAAGGCCAATTGGATGAACTCTTTGGATCGCATTTGAACAAAAATCAACACCCTCTTGAAAATATTGCTGAACAACTGCATCCACAACACCCGCATCAATTAATGGACAGTCGCCGCAAATCTCAACAATGACATCCGCATCTGTAAAATACGCTGCCTTTAAGACCCTATCCAAAACATCGTCTTCACTGCCACGAAAAACGGTCGCACCTATTTCTTCACAATAATCAACCAAAGCATCACAACTTGAGTCATTGACTGTCGCCACACACACTTCATCTACATGCTTTGCAGCACGGAGCCTATTCACAATTTGTCCAATGACAGGCACACCAGACAAGGGCTTTAAAACCTTGCCTGGCAACCTCGTTGAATTCATTCGAGCTTCAATAATAGCAACTACTTTTTTACCGTTTAATCCCATGTCCTTGAAGGCTAGGTTTCACTAGCGATATCTACAGTACTTTGAATTTTAACCGATTGATATTTTTCAGCTAACTCCGCACCAATATCAGCGGCATTTTCGATCACTTTCTCAACCGCATCGGCAAAATCTTTCATGTCTTCCAGCGTTAAAGGCTCTCTCGCCAAAGCCGTTAATACTAATTCCGACTCATACATTCGCTCGGTGACTGGGCATATCCCTTTATCATAGTTGTACTCGACACCTTCATTAAAGTTAAAAGGAAATCCTTTTTTACCAATAGCAATTTGCTCTTGGTAAACACGAGACATATACAAAGGCCTAACATAACCTTGTGTGACAGCGACCGATTCTATCGATTTAGGCTTCGGTAACTCTTGATTAACAGCCTCGACAAATAAGGCTCTAGAAAGCCCAACCTTGTCACTATCGTACCTCAAAGGATACAAATACCACGCATGGGTGCACCCCTCTCTAACCGTCGGTGGCGTCAAGCCCTCTATCTTCGCAAACCTCTCATTCAAGTAAGATGCCAGCTCATGCCTGTGCGATAGCAGCGACGGCAATTTACCAAGCTGAGTATGACCAATAGCAGCAAGGATTTCAGTCATTCGATAATTGCCACCGATCGTATTATCAATGTCTATATCTGGAAACTGATCGACATAGTTTTCACCATGGTTTCGAATCATCTGACAACGTAAAGCCAAGTCATCATCATCAGTGACAATGACTCCACCCTCTCCAGCATGCAAATGCTTATGAAAGTTCAGACTAAACCCACCAATATCACCAATAGTACCAACAGGCTTTCCTTTGTAATATACACCTGGAGCTTGAGCGGCATCCTCAATCACAGCAAGGTCATGTTTTTCCGCAATCTGCAAAATTCTATCCATATCAGCCGTGCCACCAAACAAGTGCACCACCATAATCGCCTTCGTTCTTGGCGTAATACACTTCTCTATTGCATCCGGGTCAATACAAAATGAATCTTCCTCGATATCAGCAAAGACAGGGATACCGCCATAAAACAATACGCAAGTAGAAGAGGCAGACATTGTATATGGCGGACAAATGACCTCATCACCCGGCCCAATACCCAAAGCGCCGACAATAGCCATTAAGCCAGAGGTCCATGAATTCACCCCGACAGCATGCTTAAAGCCATAATCACGGCACCAATCACTTTCAAATGCTTGCAGATATTGACCACCATTAAAATACTTTCCAGGTGCAGCCAAAAAACCCGACAACACTTGACCGTCTAGCACTTTCATTGCCGCTTGTTTTTCATCATCGCCAATCACACTTCTTTCTGGAAATGCATTGGATCTCACTGGACTTCCACCCAAAATTGCCGCTTTATTCTTCAAAATATCTACTCTCAACTTATTCTTTGTTCAAATAACGATCTAGTACGTCGTACATTTCAGAATCAATATTCATCGCCACGCTTTGCAGCCTAAGCAAATCCTCTTTCGTATCTAAATCTAACTTTATATCCGCATCAATAGAATCCGTCCTATCAAAAGGAACTGGCTCAATAACGTATTTATCTTGGTTGGCCCACATATGAGACGTCACATGCTCACAATGAAAACAGTCCGTTACATTGCGCCCCATTGAAATAATATTATCAGCTGATAAGACCTCAACACCAAAACCTCTCGGCCAATGCTGACCTTCACCTGAAATGTGGTTATAGGCAAGATCTATTTCATCATGCTGCCGATAAAAATCAACCGCCAAATCAATCAGCTGAGGATCAATTAAAGGCCTGTCACCACAGACTCTCACCACAATATCAGCATTTTGCATTTCAGCAATTTGTGCATAACGCGACAACACATTTTGTTCGTCACCTCTATACACAGAAACATCTTGCTGTTTTGCGAACGCACTCAAAGGGTCATCAATCGATAAATCGCTAGTTGCCAATATCGTGCTATCAATAGATTTTGCCTGCAAACAACGCGTTAACACCCAATCAAGGACAGGCCGGCCGTGCAAGCTAGCCATCATTTTTCCAGGAAAACGTGATGACCCCATTCTGGCTTGAATGATATTAATAACTTTCATTGAACCCAAAACACGTATTTCGCTATAAAGAAATTTTCAGGCTTAAGCCTCTACAATATCAGCCATGGTCAACAACACATCTGCTTCAATATCTTTTGCCGCAACCTGCCCAACAAAACGATCCAAAAACTCTGGTGCCAACCCGGTACCTGGGCGTTTTATCGCCAACATATCTCGAGTAATCACTTCACCTTTTTTGATACCGACCTCTGAAACCAAGCTACGACGAGCAAATTTATGCGCCGGTGTTTCACACTCCAACTTCACTTTTTTACCACCACCAATAGCCACTTCGAGTTCGCGCAAATTATCTACCATCAGCTTCATTTCAGACTCATCCAATGACAACCAATGATCTGCACTATCAGGCAATGTTTTATCAAACGTATAATGCTTTTCTATAACCTTAGCGCCATAAAGAATAGACGCGGATGGCACAATAGTACCTAAGGTATGATCACTCAATCCTAAAACATAGCCTGGGAAATGTTCAGCAATATCATTCAATGCTGACAAATTAGAATCTTTTGGCTTAGTTGGGTAACATAATGTGCATTGCATGATACAAATTTGCTGATTACCTTGCCCTTCAATCACATCAACTGCTTGACGGATTTCTTCAATAGTTGCAGCGCCTGTTGACAATAAAATAGGTAACTGATTTTTGGCGATATGCTTTAAAAATGGCAAATTGGTTAAATCACATGACGCAATTTTGAAGCCCTTCATACCTATTTCAACCAGCATGTCAGCAGACTCCTCATCAAAAGGTGTCGACATGAACACAACGCCATATTTATCACAAATTTTCTTGAGCTCAATATATTCAGACTTGCCAAAAGAGTCCAGATTTGAATAGGAATCATGTTGAGAGCCTTCTTGATCATGCTCTCCTTCCCAAGACCAAAAACGTGGTGCTTTTTTTGTTGATAGTTTATCCGCTTTATAGGTTTGGAACTTAACAACATCAGCGCCGGCACGGGCAGCTGTTTTCACCAACTCTTCCGCATAATCCATTCGCCCTAAATGGTTCACTCCTGCTTCAGCAATAACAATCGTTTTTTCGCCACCAATTTCGAGCGATTCAATTTTAATATTCATAACAACGTAATCTATTCCAGTTTGGCTCTAAAAATTATGGCCAAGATTATGGCATAAAAACCCTTAAACAGTAACAACTGAACACATGCCAAAGACCGATAAAAACAGCTTAGACTAAGTTATGACGCCTCTTTACTGCATCCCTCATTTCTTGCCGCTCTTTAGTTAAAGTCATATTCTCTCCATGAATATAGTACCGGTACAAAGGCACAGGCAGATAATACCCCCTTGCTCCAGCTTTTTTTAGGCGAACCAACAAATCGTAGTCTTCGCAATTACGCAATGATTCGTCATAAGCGCCAATATCTTTTAAGCACTGTGTTCTAAACATTACGCCAGCACCGTGCTCAAACAACTGCTCGTCTGTATCTAAGCGTACCTTCGATACTTTCACGCCTCGCACATCTACACGATAATGATCACAATACACAAAATCAATTTCAGGATTCTCATCCAAGATAGCACCCATATAAGAACATGCGTATTGATTCAAAAAATCATCCGCATCTACTCTCATCCAATATTCACCCGTCGCATTCTCAATTGCCACATTCGAGGCATATGCAACCCCTTGATTCACATCGTTATAAAATACACGAACGTCGTTCTGAAATTCATCAAGAATACCTTTTGAATCATCCGTAGACGCGTCATCAACCACAATAATTTCATACGGCGTTCGAAATAGAAGCTGATTAGTGCATGAACGAATCGCACGATCTAAGAATTCAGCACGATTATAATTGGTGATAACAAGACTAAATTTATTCATTTTCATTGAATAGTGTTGTTGAGGAATACACAAGCATCATAACGTAAAACATAGTGATATAGCAGCACCTGAACAAACCTAATAGATATTGTCCCAATCACTAATGTTGAAAAAACGCCTCACCATTAAAACGATCGTTTTCGGATAACGTGATAATAACTAGCTTACTAATGCAATACCCAGTCAATGTACTAGCCACGTTTCATCCTGAAGCCTCACCAGTTCAACAGATCACTCTCAATTCCTAGCCACTCAATTTACGCCGACTATGTTGAATATTTCTATGAATGGCAATGGTTTTAAAATCGCCAGACAGTTCACGAGTAATGAGTTCTTCAATATGTGTGCACTGATGCGCAAAAATTAGATTGGTTAAATTCGCTCCATGAAACCCAGCAATATGCGTCGCATTTTTCATAACTGCCATTTGTTCAAAAACATTCATGCCGCCAAAGTGAACGACCTGATAACCATTACTTTGATACTCACTTTCAACCTCACTCACATTTTCATAAACACGTGAATCCTTCCCTCGTCGAGTAGAAAATATTTTTTCTCCATATTTTGAAGCCTTTTTTGCATACGAAGATCTCTCAAAACAATCTTCTAAAAACGAAAAATACTGAGAAATTTCTTCATCAAGCACACCCCCTTCTATCGCGTCAGATAAACGACCTGTAAACCGATCAAAGCATACAACTTCTGAAATTTTTTGCGCTTTTCGAGGGTGTTGAACAAAATATAATTTAAATTCAAATAGTTTAAAAAACTGCAAGAAAGCTGGACCAAACAACTTCATACATTCAGGCAATATCACTGCACCAACCAAATTTCGTTGTTTGGCAAGAAACATTTGAAACCCCATATCAGCAACCACATGATACCAGTTGGCATGGTTAAACCCAGGAAAACACAACACTCTCTCCTTTAGCGTTTTTCCATGATGCACACATTTAGGCATAGTCGATTCAACTTGATATTTAGCACCTTTGGTAAAGAAAAACTCTCCTTTATGCCTATTAAAAATAATGGAACGTTCACCAGCGATAACCACATTAGAAAACTGCTTCAGCCCTCCATCAAATGGCAAATCATCTTTGTTATAAGCATATTTATTAGGAAAAAAAATCATATGTGTTATTTTGACTACGCACTTTGAAAGCTCGTAATATAGCAAATCAATTAGACTTAATTAACACGATATCATTAGACCCTGATAGAATTCATGCACTATCAAAACGTCCACGTTATTAATTAACACTCCAGAAAAAATGCTGCGTAGTTTTTATCATTCCAATTTTTTCATGATTAAGTCGCTATGGCACTTTATCAACAAAACACTATTGTCCAGCACTGCCAAACAACGGTTACTATTACGGTGGGACAATACGGTTAGAGCCTTTTATATTTCAACTGGACGCACTCACTTGATTAAAAAGAAAAATGGCTCAACATATCTACTTGATATGAATAACCTCATTGACTTAAGAATCGTCGCCAGAGGGGAGTATGAAGCTGAACAACAATCCTTTTTTATAGATCAAATCCAACAAAAAGGGTGCACGATGTTTTGCGATATTGGCGCTAACTGGGGCATGTATAGCATTAAAACAGCATCATTAGATCAAGTTACTACCGTTCACGCCTTTGAACCAGATGATAAAAATCGCACCCAGCTAAATGCAAATATTTTCCTAAATCAACTTCATGACAAGATAATTATTCACCCGTGCGCAATATCATCTTTCACGGGTGAAGCTAATTTTTCCGCTACTGACGTTGAATCAGACAGACTGCAAAACCGTGGCACATCAAAACTCAGCGATCAAGGCGAAGTCTCTGTCTCTGTAAAAAAGTTAGACGATGTCATCACTGCTAAGAACCAAAAAATTGCTTTTAAAATTGATATTGAAGGCAATGAAATTGAAGCAATAGTAGGCATGAGACACTGCCTTGCAAATAACTCCTGCATTCTGCAAATCGAAGCTTTTAAGGATACAAAAGATTCACTAGAAGCTGAAATGACAAAAAAGGGTTACAAACTCTTTCATACCATTGGCAATGACTATTATTTTTCTAACTTTTAGCCGTCATAGCTCAACGTATTTTTAACTCTCCAATCTTACGCACGATTAAATCATTCACCAACTGAGCGCCCCTCTGACTTAAATGATCATCATCAGTATACAAAAGATAATCGCCATTATGTGTAATACACCTTCCAGGAACATCTTTATTGCAAAAAACTGAATGAGGATACACACGGTGCACTTTAGAGTGAATAATAGCATCTAAAATACGATTACTTTCATCCACTCTTTGTTGATAACTAGCAAAACTTGTACTCGCAACTTCAAGCAAAGAAGTTTCTTTAGGACTAGAAAAACCTTTATTCATATTTGCAAATAGCTTCTTTGGCACATGCCAGCCCGCTTCAACAAATGGATAGACCAAAATCACTTCATGCCCTAAGGATAAAATATCATCTACTGTATCTTTAATTCCATGTGATAAGTGTTTCTGGCCAGAAAAATGTATAAATTGTCGGTTCCAATCTCCTGCTTCAATACCGCCTTCTTGATTATCATAATACTGATTTGATAAATATAATGGCAACCTTCCTCCAATAATAACAACTGCTTTCTCAATATTCTTTAGCTGCTCAAATCTTTCTTCTTGAAGGCTTAAGCTGCAACCAGATGATGCTATTTCACCTGAAAAACTCGCTAAACCATAACCTCTAGCAAACCAACATGCATCGTTTGTCATTGCCAATAAATTAAACTTACTTTTGAGACGTTGAAATAAGTCAAACTGTAATGTAGACATATGGCTATCACCCACAATAACCACTGTAGCTTCATCATTGTCATTTATATAACAAAAATTTGTCTCTTTATTATGGCAAGCTTGACCATTTTCATCTCGCAATAAATTCCATGTTTGTTGACTTGATTTTTCATCGATAAAGAACGCTGGCAACCTACTACTATAACCAGAATGATGAATGACAAGCATGTTTGCAACTACTGGAACTGCAAGCAGACCCAACAATGCGAAAGTAAACCTTTTATTATTCAGTTTTTGCTTATTTCGAAAAGGCTTCTCAATAAAGTTATACGAAATAATGGCTAAAATAAAAGAAAGCACCAAGCATACTATTTTCTCTCCCAATCCTAGCCCAGCATTTAATGTCCTAGCAAAAGCAAAAATAGGGAAATGCCATAAATATAAAGAATATGAAATTAATCCAATATATCTTAACGGTTGGCAACTCATCGCCTTACCAACCCACTCATCAGGGCTTGAAAAAGCTATTAACAAAGCAACACCTACAACTGGCAATAATGTGTAATACCCTGGGTGAATTGTTTTATCGCCAAATAAAATTAATGCCGCAATAATTAAGCCTAAACCAACAACCGATAAAACTTTGCCAACATACCACGGCAACTTCACATTAAAGGAAGTTAAAGCCACTAAAACTCCTACCAAAATTTCCCATGCCCGAGTATGTAAAAGATAAAAGCTCATATTTGGGTCAAATACTGATACAGAATTTGCAGCTTTCAAGCTTAATAAAACACCACAAATAACAACACTTTTCACCAACCATCTTGGGAACTTATGGGCAATAAAAAGCAATAATGGAAACAAAATATAGAATTGCTCTTCAATACTAAGCGACCACGTATGCAGGAATGGTTTCAATAAACTCGAGTCAGCTCCATATTCTGTTGTTGCAGAGTAAAAGAAAAAATTAGAACCGAAATAAATTGAAGAAAGGATACTCTTTGAATACTCAATAAATTCTCGTGGCAACAAAAACATCCACGCAAACGGAAAAGTAACAGCCATGACAGTGAAAAGTACAGGCAGTATCCTCCGAATACGGCGCATGTAGAAACTCTTAAAAGAAAAATCGCCAGCATCAAGCTCTGCTAAAATAATTCTTGAAATAATATAGCCACTGATCACAAAAAAAATATCAACACCAATGAAACCAGCGTAAAACAAATCACTGCCGAACACTGAAATCTCAGCATGGTAAAGTAGCACCAAAACAACAGCGATAGCTCGCAAGCCATCTAGCTCAGGACGATAACTTAGTGGTTTTGACATTCAATCATCTACCGATGCGCTTATTTAGTTTCTTCTGTCGATTTCCACAAAGACTGGTAAAGCCCAGCCCTTGTTAGCAGCTCCTTATGAGTCCCTGAATCAACGACCGAGCCCTGATCAAATACATAAATAACATCTGCATCCATGACTGTTGACAAGCGATGAGCAATCATAATAATTGTTTTATCATTATCATTGTTTATGAGTTGGTTAATGATTTTTCTCTCGACAATATTATCCAAAGCACTAGTCGCTTCATCAAGAATTAACACGGGAGAATCTTTTAACAATGCTCTTGCAAATGCGATACGCTGAATTTGCCCACCAGAAACCTTGTATCCCCTCTCACCCAAAACTGAATCATAACCATTTTCAAGCGTTTCAATAAAATCATGTGCATCTGCTATTTTACACGCAGCGATAATTTGCTCCCTAGATGCACTTGTATCTGCAAATAATAAATTCTCCATCACGGTCCCATCAAGAATTAAATCATTTTGAGATACCATAGAAAATTGTGAAATCCATGAACGTTGTTGAGCAAAACTCAAGTTAACTTCATCAAATTTCAACTGACCTTGAGTTGGTTTTAATAACCCAATAATTAAATCAACCAATGTTGACTTTCCTGAGCCTGATTGGCCTACAAACGCTATTTTTTGTCCTCTTTTAACGGATAAATTGACATTATCCAATACTTTCTTATCTTCTGAATTATATTTAAATGACAGTCCCTCGACGAATAACTCTTTCCAATGGCTATCAACTTCCTGTAGGTCTTTATTTTCCTTTTTAACACTGGCATTACCAAAATTTAAAAAGTCAGAAATATGTTCTAGCGGTGCTATAGCAACATTAAAAGAAGTACGAATACTATTCAATGAAACAACACGTGAATTACAACGATATAATACTAATATATAGGCCAAAATTTGAGGCAATACTTGTTCGGCCTCATCTCCAGCAAAGTAAAATCCACCCAATAAAACCAACGAGACAGAAACAACGAGAATAGTTTCTTGAATATTTGGAACGGCATTTTGGAACAATGACATACTCCGAGCCAAACCAACTCTTCTGGCAATGATATGCTTAACAATATCGATTACTTCTTCACTTTTCTCATATATCTTTATTAGCCTAACTGCAAAAAAGTAGTCGATCACACGCCTACCAATCAGCACTCCCGTATCACGCTGTTCCTTACCTATACTTCGAATCCTCCCTAGAAATGGCAATACAAATAGCACTAGACAAACCAATAACACAAATGACACGATCGTTAGCTTCCAGCTCATTGCCATCAAAATCACAAAATAAGCGCCTAAAACAAAAAAGATAGTAATTAATTCATTTACAGCTAATGCCAACTTTGAAAACACATGCGCACTCCCAAAAATATGCTGCCTTTCACCTACTGAATAATGATTCACATCCTGATAGCTAAGTTTCATCATATGGTCAAAAACCCTTGTTTGCATCTCATAAGCAATTCTCGTGTTAAGAACTACTCCAAGATAACTAGAGGTATAAACTATGATGGACTTGATGATTTGTATAAAAATTGACGATACAACCACTGCCACGAACATATCGTATTTATTGTAGTTGTCGCACAGATCAACTGGGAAGTACTGAGAAAATGTTGCAATAGAATCTAAACACGTTGTGGTTTCACCCGTTATAACCACCACACTAAAGGCAAGCAAGCCAATTGATGCACCCTCGACCAACCCAACAAAAACGCCTACAACTAACAATAGTAGTAGAAAAAGTTTATGTTTTTGAACAAGTTCAGAAACCAGCCAAAAACCACGCTTGGTTGAATCATCAACTTTTCCGATAAATAACTCGGCAACTCGTAGTTTTATTGATTTCATTATTAAACGTCTAACGACTATTTAATTTGATAAAAGTCTTTATACCATTCAACGAACTTGCCAATACCATAATCAATGGTCGTTTCGGGCTTATAGCCAGTCGCATCTTGCAAATTTGTTGTATCCGCTTGAGTTGCTGGAACATCGCCCGGTTGCATAGGCATAAAATTATAGTTAGCTTTCACACCAAGGTTTTCTTCTAGCACTTCAATATAACGCATCAAGTTTTGAGGAGAACTATTACCGATGTTAAATACTCGATATGGCCACTTACTTGTCGCAGGGTTAGGCTTTTCACCAGACCAAGCATCATCACCTACTGGAGGGCGGTCAGTGACTCGAACAACACCTTCAACAATATCGTCAATATAGGTGAAATCGCGAATCATATTACCATTGTTATAAACATCAATTTGCTCTCCAGCAAGAATGCCTTTCGCAAACTTAAACAGCGCCATGTCTGGACGACCCCAAGGCCCATAGACAGTAAAAAACCTCAACCCTGTTGTTGGCAAACCATAAAGATTTGAGTACGTATGCGCCATTAATTCATTCGCCTTTTTACTCGCCGCATATAAAGAAATAGGATGATCTACATTATCAGACTCTGAAAATGGCATCTTTTCATTAGCGCCGTATACTGAGCTTGAAGAAGCATAAACCAAGTGCCCAACTTTGCTATGACGACAGCCCTCTAAGATATTGCAAAAGCCTACAATGTTCGCATCAATATAAGCATGAGGGTTTTCAATAGAGTAACGTACTCCTGCTTGAGCGGCGAGATTTATTACGGCATCAAACTGGTGATCTTTGAACAATTGAGCAACCGCCTCACGGTTAGCAATATCTTCCTGAACTAATGAAAAATTATCTTTGACTTGCAAGCGATCTAAACGCGCCTGCTTTAACGTAACGTCATAATAGTCATTCATATCATCGATACCAACAACCGTGTCGCCACGATCTAAAAAACGATGACTTAAGGTAGAACCAATAAAACCTGCTGCGCCAGTAACTAAAATTTTCATGTTTTATACTCTGAAAAGAATGAGAAAGAAATATGGATAATGCACTACACCGCGAACGAAGTAGCCTACAAGGCCCAATATTGCAAACCAAGAGATTCAACGGCCTCTTGATTTTTAATTGATTTGACATCGACAAACAAACCGCCATCGATAATTTTTTTAGCGTAATCTGCTTCAGACATTGAGACAAAAACTTCATGTGGGACCGCGCAAACAACAGCCGCCGATTTTGGTAAATCCTCCCAATCTTTTATGCTAACACCATATTCGTGCGACGCTTCTTCAACGCTGGGAATAGGGTCATGCACATGCACTTGGTAACCAAAAGCAGCGAGTTCTTCAATAATATTAATCACCAATGAATTGCGCAGGTCAGGACAGTTCTCTTTAAACGTCAGGCCACAAACAATAATATCTTTACAACTTGCGTCAACATTTGAAGACAAGAGTTTTTTGACAGTGGCATTAGCAATATGGCTACCCATACTGTCGTTAATGCGGCGCCCAGCTAGAATGACTTCTGGGGAATATCCGACCTCTTGCGCTTTTGCTGTTAAATAATAAGGGTCGACACCAATACAATGCCCACCGACTAAACCGGGGCGAAAATTCAAAAAGTTCCATTTCGTGCATGCCGCATCTAACACTTCATTGGTATCAATACCTAGACGATCAAACACTAAGGACAATTCATTCACGAAAGCGATATTCAAATCGCGTTGCGTGTTTTCAATGACCTTCGCCGCTTCAGCCACTTTAATACTAGATGCTTGGTGAATGCCAGCATCAACCACAGAACCATAAATTTCGGTTAACAGCGACAATGTATCCGCATCATCACCAGACACAACTTTGACTATCGTTTGTAATGTATGTGCTTTATCACCGGGATTAATTCTTTCTGGCGAATAACCGACATGAAAATCATCTTTCCATGTTAAACCTGAAAACTCTTCTAACACAGGGACACACACTTCTTCAGTGGCGCCTGGGAACACCGTCGACTCGAAGACAATAATCGCTCCTTTTTTCATGACCCGAGCGACTGCACGACTCGCGCTCACTAATGGTGATAAATCAGGACGTTTTGACCCATCGACTGGAGTTGGGACAGCCACAATAAAAACATCGACATCACTAAGCTCAGTCATCTCATTTGCAAAACTCAATTGAGAAGCATTAGCAAACATCTCAGCACTAACTTCACCTGTCACATCAACGCCTTGGCGATATTCTGACAACTTTTGAGCGTTTAGATCAAAACCTATCGTCGGATATTTTTCGCCGAGAGCCACAGCAACTTGAAGGCCTACATAGCCAAGACCAATCACACCAATTTGTTGAGTCATAATGAAGGATTCTTTGTGATAAAAACTTTTAGGCGATTTCAAAAAATTATATAAACGGTTACGCCCAACACTAAAGCAGCGATTCTAAACAGTTCGCTTATCTATGTCTATCTAACTCGTACTCCACCCGTAGAATACTCCTTGAATAAACCATCATAAGATATGCAATTATCTACCATTATTTACGCAAGCAAAATTGTATCTACTAAACTGCACAATAAACTTAAACTAAATAAACTGGACATCCACTCCAAGAAATTTGCATTTAAGTTCCTAACAGGTCACTATTCATAGGCTTAATTCACGGAGAGTTAAGGATGACTCAAGCTAGAAAAACTATCGTGTCTGTTGACGACACTCCCTTTTATCACTACATGTCTCGGTGTGTCAGGCGCGCTTTTCTTTGTGGCACTGACCACTACTCTGGCAACGACTATGAACACCGACGTGAATGGCTAGAAAATAAACTACACGAAGCTTCTAGTATTTTTGCCATTCGCCTTTGTGCCTATGCCATTATGTCAAACCATTACCATGTGGTGCTAAACATCAGAACTGACATCGCTCAAACATGGACTGACAAAGATGTCATCGAACGATGGCATACGCTTTTCTCAGGAAACTTTCTATCCAAGCGTTTTATAGCTGGCATTACGCTCAATAAAACCGAAACAAGCTTGCTAGATAAAGACATCGCCTTATGGCGTGGCCGTTTATGTGATATTTCTTGGTACATGCGCATTATCAATGAATGCATTGCAAGAAGAGCAAACAAAGAAGATAACTGCACTGGAAGATTCTGGGAGGGACGCTTTAAAAGCCATGCCTTATTAGATGAAAAAGCCTTACTTTCCTGCATGGCCTATGTTGACCTCAACCCCATTCGCGCCGCCATGACACCAACACCTGAAACCTCAGAACATACCTGCGCAAAAGCGAGAATCATGACCAAGAAAGCCTCGTTAAACCTTCCTGACTCCATAGAACAATTTACAGGCTCACACAGTGAAGTTATTGGCTTACCGTTTCTGCTCAACGACTATTTAGAACTCTTAGACTGGACAGGCAGGATACTCAGGGAGGACAAACGTGGAGCGATATCTCACTCGACACCACCAATACTAGAACACCTCGACATGAATAGTGATATGTGGAAAACCCTCACCACTGACTTTGAACAACAATTTAGTTACTGGGTAGGCTCAGATCAAATTGCGAAACAGACATATAAAGAGAAAGGCTATCAACGTACCCCGAAAGCAAAGAATTACAAAGCTCTCTTTGGCTAGCTGATTCACTCAACAGCACAGCAGAAAAATACCGTAACCACGCGGTTCGTCCGATCGCCCGCAATGTAGTCAATCAAAATTGATCAACAGCATATTTGCAAATAGCGGCTAAAACACAATATTTCAGACAAAAAACGAAGACTAAATCCCTGATTTAAAACGCCTACTGAAGCTGCTCTACGATGGGTGCCCTAGTTATTTTTACTGATCACCACCAAAGCAAACTTGCCGGTTACTCCCTCTTTGAATCACATGCTGCGCCACTCCATTTGGACAGACGCGAACCAATCTTGCCATAAATACCTCATCCTTAAGGTTATATCCTTTTATCAATCGCTAATTAATTTTACTCTGACCCCAATTATTCTAGTTATTCTTATTTAAGTGTTTTTCAAAAGACCAAATTAAACGATTTTTATCAAAAATCACAAAAACATCTTCACTTAAAACATAATATTTCTCATAAGGTTTATTTGAACTTAGTTTTGAGGATATAAGCATTGCTTTAGGATATCTAGAAATAAATTTCTCAAAACTATCTCCAATAGTTAGCTTTTTATTAGATTCAAAATCAGGATTAGTAATAATTAAACTAACTATTTTTTTATATGATGTTTTTAAAATTAAAAATTCACTATTTTTATTAACCCCAATCCAATATTGTTCTCCATTTTTTAAATCATCATATTCATCATATTCATCAATGATTTGAAATTGGAAATCTTTAAATAAAGAAAAGATATTTTTACCTAATAATTTACTATCAATTTTTTCTTTACCTTGAACAGCATAAGCATTAAATAAAAAAATCACCAAAAACAATGCTTTAAATAAAAAATTTAACATTTAGGACCTGACCAAAAAATATAACACCCCCCTCTTCTAAACGTTCTATCATCTCCATGAGCGCTTTGCAAATTGGAATTTGGATAACCTGAAACTCTATGAAAATGCCCACTTGCATACATTGCCCTAGCTGTTTGTGTACTGGTATAACCTTCAATGCTAATATCTATAGCATTAAACCTTTCGTGATTAATGCTTGGACTTGTTGGGTGATTAGGAGGCCTATAGCCTGAAAGTACTCTAACAGTGACATAGCCTTCTTGCCTGCTAATATCAAGTGCATCAAAAATCCTATCTTCTGAAACTATTGGGATGCCATTTGCATGAACATCGTTTTCAAGCACTACTCTTCCACCTAATTCAATATCTTCATAGATAATGCTGTTTTTAAGACTAGTAACTTGTAAGTTACCAACATTTCTACCAGATTTTAAACTACTTTGCATCTGATTCACCGCATAAGCCAATCCTCCCAAGAAAAATCCTTGAGAAAAACTTCCACCCGCCATATCAGCAACCGCACCACTTACTACACCAGTCGCTAACCCTCTAGCCACATGAGTCGCAAAGTCACCACCTACCTCAATAACCCCCGTACCGATAGCTCCTAACTTTGATATACCTCCACGCAGAAAACCTTTAGAAAAACTACCACCATTTAATTTTGCTTGCACACCACCAATATGTGCATGCCCAAAGGTCAAAATAGTTTTCTGGAGTGTTTGAGCAGATACGCCTACTGTATTTGACAAGCTATTAAGATTAGCCGCAAATGAAGCACTATTTACGTAAGCGGCAAAACCTCCTGTTACTGCTCCAAAAACTGCTCCTTGAAGTGCTCCTTTAAAACTACCCGTAACAATAAACCCAGAAGCCGCTCCAGCCAAAGCTCCCACGATAGCTCCAGCTATTACTTTGACAGCCAGAGCTCCTGCAGCAGTCGCTGCTGTCGCACTCCCTACAATTGATGTCGCTATACCTGTCGCCGTTCCTGCGGAAAAATAAACAATTAACGCAGCTACCACAATCGCAACAACTAGCTTCACTTCCTGCTTATACTTATTATAAAAAGCCTTCCTCTTTTCGTAGTTCTTAACAATACGCTCATTGAGATTTCTTAATAAGTAACTCTTATTCAGCAGTTTTTTCAACTTTTTATACGGATGACTTAGAAAGTATCCACTCGGATCATTAAACGCCAAGGGATTATTCATGACATAGCTATAACGATTATAGTTTTGTGTGTGTCCCGCAAATTGAATATGTGGATCCGCACTCAAAAAACGCCCAATAATCGGGTCAAATACTCTGCCCTTCATATGAATCAGCTTGAGCATCGGTAGCATTTTGTGCCCCGTGAAACCTCGATCAGATATATCCAGGTTAATCACATTGGTTAGGAAGCCGGCATCAACGCCTACCGCCGTTCGACGTTGACCGAACGCATCGTAGTGAAAACGCTCCAACACAAAACCACGCTCATCGGTGATAGCGACAATGGAATCTAAGTGGTCACGATGCAGATAATTAGTTCTTGGAAAATCATCTTCTTTGTCAATCAAGACCGCAATGGTTGCCCCATTGGCCGTGCTGATGTGATAGCGATGAGTGATATCAGGCCCTTCAATGGTTTTTTCATAGCTACCGCCTAAGTGATAGACCGTTTTGACACTCTGTGATGCCGCATCGGTTGTGACCTCTTTGATCATCTGACGTTCTGGGCCATAGACAAATTGGCTGCGGTTGCCGTCTTTTTGAATATCTACCGGCTTATTGAAGCTTGAATACTCTAAAGTTCGCCTATCGCCAGAAATTTGATTCCCATTGGCGTCGTAGGTGTAATTCGATTCGTTATAAGGCCCATAAACCCGCGTCACCGCATGTGGCCCTGCGCCATTGGCGCCATATTCAAATGTGCCTGCATCAGACTTATAGGTCATGTTGCCAACAGCGTCGTATTCAAACGTTTGCTCTGTTTGACCAGTGATAGCATAGTATTCAGACGCTTTGCCAGAAAGCTGCGTGCTCACTAAGCGGTTCAAGGCATCATATTCAAAGCTTTGGGTTAAATCGACCGCACCGTGTCGACGCTCGGTGAGATTACCAATCGCATCCCAAGCATAGGTGTCATTGAGCACCAAGCCATCAAAGCCAATCACGGCATGGTCAAGCTCATTGCGCGCATCTTCCATCAATTCTTGATTGCTTAAGGCAATGGCATTGTGATGGTCTGCTTGTGCTAAATACACATTGCTGCTTTCGATTTGACTATCACCAAGCTCATTAAAAAAGTTTTGCCAAAAGACGGGTTCTGCCATGTCAGCATAGAGCTCACTTTCCACACTATAACGCACGGCGAGTTGTGAAAAACTGGCTTGATTTTGAGCGTCTAGGTGTTGATTCTCCAACGCCTCACTGGCCGCGTCACTCACCGCGTTGTCAGCACGATTTTGATAGAGCTCACCTAGGCGTTGATAGCTCGCCAGAGTTGTATTACCAAGAGTGCTATTTTGCGCATAGCGTGTGGCAAGTTCTGACTGACCTTTTAAGTCATGTATTTGCGAAACAATGCTGTTCACACCTTGCGCAGACCTGAACACATTTTCGAGTATGGCGCGTTGAGACAAATAAACGTCACCACGACCTTGATAGACATCACCCACCATTTTACTCAAGGCTGTGCCGGAATCTCTATCGGTATATTGATTGCCTAAGGCATTCGAGAGCGCACCAAAACCTTGCTGAATGCTGTTTTCTTGAGCCACTTGTCGACTGGCGTTATAGCCCGCAATGACCAAACGCGACTGCGATAAATCACTGAGTGTGTCTATGCCGTCAGGCGTTTCCAAGGCAAGTTGTCGGTATTGTACTGAGGCGGCGACTTGAGAATCAGAGACACTGCGGTAAAGCGCTTCGATCGCATTGTGGTAATCGGCTTTGGCTTGATAAAAGCTCACATTCAACAATGAGGCTTTATATTCTGTGTCAGTATTATGTGCGGCAAGAAGATCTTCGCCACGGGCTTTAGCACTACTAGTCAATGCTTGAAGCTGTTGATTTAGGCTGATTACAGCGTCTTGATTGGCTATTTCAACATCTAGGCGATGCTTCTCCGCATCATCTAACAATGCCATGGCCACATCATTGTTCTCTCGATGAAAGGTTGCGTTAGTAATAGTTAAGGTGCGTTGCTCAACGGCAAAGTTTTTCTCCGCCTGCGCGGATTGTTCATCCGCTTGGTATTGGCTTTGCAATAGTTCTAAGGACGACAACCAGTCATTGAGATTATCAACACTGCCGGAATAGTTAGCCGCACTGTTTTGTTCTTGGACACTGGCATCGCTATTGGCAATAACCGAATTCAAACGGCCATTACTCGCATCATAGCTCACGCTGGTTGTGACATGCTTGCCTTGCTTAAAGCGTAGCACTTTACCTTCTGCATCGGCAGACAAGGCCTCCCAATGTGCCAAGCTGCTATCTTCGTATTGATCTAGTAGCGTTTCTGCGGTGTCTGCCGCTAGTTTTGCGGAATCAGACAGACGTGCAATTTCATCGTCAATGGCTGTGATTTGACGCCCTTTTTGGTTCGCAATGCGATAATGCGCATTCGCTTGATTAAACCAACCTTGTGCTTGGTTATTGTTGTCAGTAATCAACCCTTCATAAAACTTGACGTTGTCATAACGCCGCCTTGCTGCATCGGCAAGGGCATTCATTTCCACTTCAAGCGCATCTAATTTATCTCTTAAAGCCAATGCTTTATCAACATGTTTATTAGCCGCTTTTATATCCCCTCTTGAAGCCCTATTTGCCTTTCGTGCAGGCTCAGACTTTCCTGTCACAGGGTTAATTACCATCTTTATAAACAAACCAGGGTAATCATCTTTTAGGTAAATTCGAATAGCTTTATCTTCGGCTAAAAGTTGCCTTTGAACGCTTTGAATTTCTTTCACTTTTTGGTTCAGACGAGATTGAGCCGCCTGATAGGTGCTAATACTGCTATTATATTTACCAATATAGGACTGTGCTTTTTCAGCAAACCTCTGCCCTTGTTCTTGATCTTGATTACCTAAGCGCTCTTCGGCTCTGGCTTCATTATAGAGCGCAAGCCTCTCTGCCTCGGTTTCATTTTGATACACAATCGCTTGATCTCGGAAGCTCTCCGCTTCCGTCAGTTTGGCCGTGTATTGCTCATACTCGACTAAGCCATTGCTGCGAATTTCCAATGGGAAACCGTACTCATTGTAGGTTTTGCGCACCATCAAGCCCGATGGATAGCGCATATAATCAACCTTGTCTTCTCTCAGATTTAAATAGCCTGTTTCTGTTGAGTGCGTTTCACCATCATACGTGACAATGCTTTCAATGGGCCTACCATAGAGATCATATCTATGCTCACGCACATAGCCATCGGAATTCGAGACTTTGGTTAATTTACCTAGCCCGTTTTCAGCCGTGTCATATTCCCAGAGGGTTTCAGGTGAACCCGCCGCTTCGCCATCAACACGTTTGATAATGCGGCCCGCCACATCAAACTCTGAGGTGGTAATTTGACCTTTGGCGTCTTTTTGCCAAACGAGTTGACCATAGGCGTCATATTGGTATTCCCACACGCCTAAATCCGGGTCGTCTTGACTAATTTTTCGGCCTAAATCATCATATTCAATCGTGATAACGTTGTTGTGCGAGTCTGTTGTTGTAAGAAGCTCTCCAACCGCGTTATAGGTATAGCGAAGGCTATTGCCCATATTATCAATCACTTCGACGGGCTTTCCTCGCACATCCACAATCGTAGTAGACTTTTGGCCAATAGCATTGGTGGTGACAGAGGTTAAGCCAGAATAGCTTTTAGTATTGAATGTGCCATCTGGTTTGGTGACTTTGACCACACGATCAAGCACATCATATTCATAGGTGCCCCAACGTGGCGTGTCACCTTTGTAATACGGCAAGGAAACACGTGACTTTCTGCCGTAACTGTCATATTCGGTGTCGATGTAAACTGAGGTTCCATCAAAGCCTTGTGTTTGCTTGCGCACCACCTTTTGGCGCGCATCATAGTAGCTCGTTTCAGGCGCTTCGTTATCGTTATCGACGGCACCGAGGTAGTAGACCGCATTACTCGGGCAACTGGGGTTTGCCGCTGGCGTGATGTCTGTGCCATTTGCATCAATGACTGACCCCGGCACGGGCGTGCATAAATGAAACACAGAGACATTGCTAGTGTCATTATGCGTGATAGCATCGCTGGCTAAGCGAAGCTTGGTTTCTTTGACTTGACGGCCATGCTCATCATAGAGCTTAAGAACCACCCGACCAAGGGCATCTTCAGCGCGCGTGACTTGGCCGAAATGCGGATGAAACTCTGAGGAACCTGTATGTCCTAAGGCATTGGTGACAGTCGCTGCAAAACGTCCATCACTGGTATAAGTGCTAGAAGTTGTCTTATCTGGCACATCACTGGCTGACACAGTCGATTGAACAACATGTCCAAAACCATTGTATTGAGAGGTTTCCGTGATGGCATGTTGATGGCCCGGTTCTGACACTTTTTCGGTAACATTATATCCCGAATAGCTTAAGCGAGTTTCTGTAGAGATAGCCGGCGTATTCGGCGCGGTAGAGGTTTCTTTCGAGCCCGTGGCTAAACCAATGCGCCAATTAGCCACATCGTTAATGTATTGGTTTTCAATGTTTTTGATATATTGCGCGCCGTTAGCATCTTCTATGACAACTTGACTCGTCACTGGGTTCGCAAATTGATCAAATGTGCTTGATTCTTTGGTCGTTCGTACCAAGCTGCCATCCAACTCAAAGGCTTGGGTGGTTTTCAGCGTTGGTTGCTGAATAAAGGTTAAACCTCCAAACAAATTCAAGGTGGTGTAGCCGCTTTCCGTTCTTGACAACAGCACGCCTGTTTCAGTGCGTTTTTCAACCAGTTTTGGCAAACCAATGAGTGGAAAGTCTTGATAAAACTCACTCGTCACGCTGGCAAAGGTACGCTCATCCACTGCGTATTTGCTGCGATACCCAAGACTTCCTCTACCAATGACATTCGCTTTTTTACCAAAATATTGGGTTGTCGAGCGCGCTGAACCGCCAGCATCATCGGTGAAATCAATGGCCGTGACCAGAAGCATTGGCCCTGAAATATCGACATTGGGATAGACTCCATCGGCATCAGGCGTGTACATACCATCGTGCAAGCCAAGGCTGTAGTTAATTTGGTGACGATTATTAAAGCCATCATAGATTTCAGTGACTGTTGTTGGCATAGCAAGGCCATCCGCATCACCAGCGACACCGGACAAAAAGGCTTGTTGTGAATCGCCTTCAAGACTCAACACTTGATCTAGAGAGCCGTCATTGTTGATATCGATAAAAATAGCATGGGCACGGCTATTTCCATCATTTTGCAATTGCGCAACTGGCAACGGTGGAAAATAGTTGTTATCAACGGTCCAACCGGAATCCGTTTTCAACCATGCTTTTTGCACTCGTTGTCCAGAGCTGTCTAAGTATGATGTGAGTACATCGAGTTTTCCATCACTATTCAAATCAGAAAGGCTCGCTAGACGTTCAGCATAATCATCTCCGCCTGCCGTGTTGGTGACATAACGAACGAGTTGCGTAGGCAGCTTATAGTCATTATCAAGAACCCAGCCAAGCCCTGTATTTAACCAAGTTTTGTTGGCTTTGCTGCCGTTGGCAAACTGATGAGATTGCATCACATCGGTGAGACCATCGGCATTCACATCCACTAATAGGGCTTTATTTTGGCCTGTTTGTGACACAGACAAATCCGTCACAACAACGGGCAAAGCCCATTCTGGCGCTTCCGTCCATGTTAAGCCTGAATTTGTGCCAGAACCTAATAAAACTTTATTCGTACTGACGCCATTTTCCGCCGTATATGATTGAATAATATCGATGTAGCCATCGCTGTTGATATCATCTAATTGGCCTTGCACTATCCCTTTAGGATTAGATACATAGCTAATTAAAGGGACGGGTAAGGCGTAATTTGCATTCAACTCCCATGTTTGTGTTTGACTATCAATATCCAGCGTATTGATCCATGTGTTTGTTAGCGTTGTGCCATCACTTAATTGAACCGTTTGCACCACATCTGGCAAGGCATCAAAGTTCATATCAATTAAGCTGGCACGCGTTTGCGTGCCCTGCACTGCATCCACTGAAAACAAAATGCTCGGTAGTGAACCAGTTGCTTGCCAACCGGAGCCCGTATTGAGATAAATAGCGTTATTCGTTTGCCCGTCGGCCTCATAGGCAACAATGAAATCGGCCTTCGCATCACCATTGATGTCGACGAACTGTCCGACGGGCGTGCCCTCATCATGTGTTTCGTAATCTAACAATACATCGGGTAGTTGATAGGCACTGTCTGCTTGCCAACCAGACGCATTGCGCAGGTATGTGGTGTTTTCGATGCTACCATCGGATTTTTTATACGACACGACTTGATCAATCCAACCATCATTGTTCAGATCCAGCATTTCTCCACGTGAAAGACCGTCGGCTGTTAGCAAGGCTTCGGGAGTCGTTTGCGTCGCAGAGGTCCAACTACCATCCGCATCATGCCAATTAAACGTCACTGGCAATAGACAGTTGCCGTTCCCTGCACATTCTATGAGTTGTTTAATGCGTGACGCGCCATTGACAGGCGATTGTTCATAGCTAATGCGATAGTCTTTAACGACATCGCTACCCACACGCGTTTGAATATTACTCAAGCGTTTTGTTGAGACAATTTTATGTCCACGGCGATAGGCTGATGTTGACGTGTCTGGACGGTCTTCGTAAACCAAGTCAATAAATAATTCACCAGCAACGTTCATTGCATCGTTGCGGCCATAGCGAATGGTGCTTGGCAATACCTCTATACTTTTAACGCCTGCTGAGTTCGTCGTGGTGAGGTCTTGATAGCTGTAGTCAATGCGGTTGCCATGTTTGTCTTCTAAGTAGCTGATATTCCAGCTAGTTGGCACGCCTGTTTGAGAGTCAATCGTTCGAGAACTCGCATCATTGCCAAATACAAGCTTACTGCCGCCTTTACCTAGCACAACAAATCTATCAGGCGAACTGCCTCCCGTTGGGTATGACACTGAGCCATAAGAAGTGACTAATTGAAATGATTCCAGTTGCGTATGATATTCCGCACCATTGGCACCGTAGGTTGAGCCCTTGGATTGCACTAGACGTTGATTGTTTAAACAAAAATAGTCTTTATCATCCAACATGACAGGTCGGGCGATTTGGTCTTGCGCAACCGTTGATCCACATCTTACGATTGAAGAAAAGCCACCAAGGCTTCCACCAATGCCTAAGAGGCCATTTCCTTGACCACTAGAATAAGCAATTTCGACTTTCGGTTGTACTCCCAAAATGCCTGGCGGCACATCAACGGTCATCGAGTACGTGGCTTGCCCATCGCCATCCACAGAAAACAAACCCGTGCTACTGCCTACCTGACCCGCTTGAGCGATCGATAGCA
>JBOEGT010000029.1:0-49332 GCA_050633585.1 Arenicella sp. | reverse complement strand
GTATTGCTGACTCGTTGGAGACAACGATTGATAGCGATTCAGATGGTGAGTTCGACTTCCGTGAGACAGACTCTGACTCAGACGGTATTGCAGACTCGTTAGAGTCGACTGAAGACAGTGATTCGGATGGCATCTTTGACTTCCAAGATACGGATTCTGATAGTGATGGTATAGCCGATTCGCTTGAATCAACCGAAGATACTGACTCAGATGGCATATTTGATTTCTTAGATACTGACTCTGATAGTGATGGTATCGCTGATTCTCTTGAGGGGACTGAAGACAGTGATTCAGATGGTACTTTCGACTTCTTAGATACCGACTCTGATTCAGATGGTATTGCGGACTCGTTGGAGACAACCGAAGACAGTGATTCTGATGGTGTCTTTGACTTCCGTGAGACAGACTCTGACTCAGATGGTCTTCCGGATTCTTTTGAGACGACTGAAGACTCAGATAGTGATGGAGTGTTCGACTTCCGTGATACAGATTCAGATAGTGATGGTATTGCGGATTCATTAGAAGGCACTGAAGATACTGATAGTGATGGTGTCTTTGACTTTCTAGATACGGATTCTGATTCAGATGGTATAGCAGACTCACTTGAGACAACACTTGATTCAGATAGCGATGGTGTTCTAGATTTCAGAGATACTGATTCAGACTCGGACGGTCTTCCTGATTCTTTTGAGTCGACGGAAGATATAGATAGCGATGGAAGGTTTGATTTCCGTGATACGGATAGTGATTCAGATGGTATTGCTGATTCATTTGAAACTACGGAAGATACAGATAGTGATGGTCAGTTTGACTTCCGGGATACGGATAGTGACTCAGATGGCATTGCAGATTCTCTAGAATCGACGATTGATTTTGATTCGGATGGTACGTTTGATTTCCGTGATACCGATACGGATTCAGACGGCATTGCAGATTCTCTAGAAACGACTCGTGATATTGATTCGGATGGTAATTTTGATTTTCGTGACCCAGAAATTGAAATCATTCCATTGCCACCGGTTGATGAACCACCAGTTGATGAGCCTAGACCTGATGAACCAAGAGTTGATATTCCTGAAGAGCCACGTCAATTCACAGATATTGCTGCATTACTGTCAATAGGTCAGACGAATCGAGGGTTTGTGATTGTTAACTCAATTGGTGACCCTGAATTTACCTTCATTGATGATTTAGTTCGAGTTGAACCTGCTAAGCGCTTCACTTTTGTGACTGAAGATGGTCAATATGATGGCATTGGCGAGAGCGAAATTGAGCAAGATATTAGCGAATATATTCATTTAACGGTGACAGACCAGTGGGAAGTGTATGAAAACTTCTATGGTCAAGGCGTTAACCAAGAGTTAATTCGCTATATTGAAGGTGTATTGCCTAGGTTTGACCAACATGTTGATGTTGAGAGCAACCGCGGGCGTTGGTATGTATTCCCGTATTTGCTTGAAGACAGTACGTGTTTCTCAATCAATTCACGCGGCGATTGCGACGCTCCAGTTATTGATAGGTTGTTGGATGGGGTTGCTGAATTTGAGTTGGATGTGATAAGCGCTTCTATAGCGTTGTCGCCTTCGGAAGGCCAAGTAATAAATGGGTCCTCTGATTCAGATTGGCTTGAAGAACTGCTTGGGCAGCAAAACCAGCATAATGATAATGAAATAAATGAATTAAGTGGCTTAGGTCAGATCAATAAGCTTAATGAATTTTTATAAGTTAGATGAACAAACGAATAGAAAAATTAATGGTGTATAAAATGAAAGCTAACCTAATCAAAAACAAACGAATAAAAAGTTTATTTGTTGCTGGATTGATGACGACTATAGTCGGCTGTAGTGTGAAAACGGATTCTTTCACTGCGGATGAACGAAAAGATCGTATAAATACGGATTTATCTTCGTTGTTTGAAGGTCAAGAGCCTATTTCTGGGCCAATCACATTAGGTGAGGCAATTGCTAGATCACTGAGTTATAACTTAGATCATCGGCTTAAGAAGATGGAAGCAGCTGTTGCTGTGCGTCGTTATGATTTGGATAAGCATGGACTTTTGCCAAAATTAGTTGCAGATGCCGGTTATTCAAAAAGAAATAATGACCCTGGTGCTAGGAGTATCGACCTAGAGACAGGTGAAGAGTCTTTGCCACCATCGTCTTCTCAAGAGCGAGAGTCAGAAACTGCAGGGCTTTCATTGACGTGGAATGTGCTTGATTTTGGTCTAAGTTATTATATTGCTAAGCAAAATAGTGACCAAGTTTATATTGCGGATGAAAGGCGTCGTAAAACTGTTCAAAACATTACCCAAGATGTTGTGGACGCGTTTTGGAAAGCCTGGATTTCACAAACATTAGATCCGAAAGTAGAGGCATTGTTAGCGGAAACACGACAATCATTGGCTGAATCTCGACGTTTGGTGAATAGAGGAGTTCAAAATAGTTCTGAAGCACTTCGTTCTCAAGGTGAAATGTTGAGCACGATTAATAGTTTGATTGAAATTCGCGAAAGAATTGATTTGAGCCGAACTCGTTTAGCAGCCTTAATTAACATTGCGCCGGGCAGTGAATATGAAGTGGCCGTTCCTACTGGCCTAGACACGCCTGCGGCAATTTCACAAAGTTATGATCAATTAACCAAGATCGCTTTGTTGAACCGCCCAGAACTGCGTGAAGAAGATTACCGTAAGCGAATTTCTGAATATGATGTTAAAAAAGCATTTTTGCGTTACTTTCCTAATTTGAATATTTCAGCTGGCTATAATCGTGATGAGAACGAATTTTTAGTCAATAATTCATGGAATACAATTGGTTGGGGGATTACGTGGGACTTGCTAGGAATTTTACGAGCAGGCTCAGAAAAACGCTTTAGAGAAGCGCAAGTTGATGTTGCAGATTCGCGTCGTTTAGCGTTATCTATGGCGGTGACTACGCAAGTGTATTTGTCCGCAATTCGATATGAATTAGCATTGGCTCGTTATCAATCAGCATCTGAATTGTTTGAAGTGAGAAAAAGTTTGGCCAAAAACAGTTCTGTTCAAGGTGCGCGAGTGAGTGGTTTAGATAATTTAAGCGCTCGTTCTGCAGCAATAGCTTCTGAATTGCGTCGCAGTCTAGCGTTTGCGGAAACGCAAGCGGCTTTTGCTCGTGTTGTTAACTCTATTGGTATTGACCCTGTTCCAAATTCGGTCAATTCTTATGACTTGAAGACCTTAGGAGCAGAGTTTGATAAACGCTGGGCATCGATGACTAAAGGTGTGTTATCGGATTTCTAAACTAAATAGAGCTCTTTTTTCATAAAAACGTCACCTTTTAGGTGACGTTTTTTATTGTTATGATTAAAACGCTTAGATATCTTCAGATGCAGTTATAGCTTGTTAAGTATTCGTAAAACTTGTTTATTTGATTGTGAATAAACTATCAGAGTGTATTATCTTAGAGATAAGCGTTTAAATATTAAGGAAAGGGTAGTCGTTTGACTTTAATCAAGGTTTTTCATGAACAAAAAAATTAATTTACATTTTTTTCAATTAATAACAGTGTTAATGCTGTCTTTACTTGCCAATACAGCTTTTGCGCAAAAATCATCGGGTGTCATAAAAGGAGAAATTAAAAACCTTGAACCTGCTAGCTCTGTGCAAAACACGAGTGCTGTTAAGGAAATCGAAGAAGTTAATGATGAAGTAACGCTGTCAGTTTCAGCATCTAGAAATAATGTACGATTCTTATTACGACCAAAACAAGAAGCCGTAATTTCATCACAAATGGTTGGCGTGATATCGGATATTAAGTTTGCTGTTGGCCAACGCTTCAAAAAAGGCGATACGCTCATCTCATTAAAGTGTGGCGTTCAAAATGCACAAGTCCAAGCTCAACGAGCGAGAGTAAAAGAGTACTCCCTCACACATCAATCAAATAAAGACTTATTAGCGGGGAGTGCCGTTAGCAAGTATGAGGTGGATATCACTAGATCACAGCTAAATCAACAAAGTGCTTTGTTGAAAGAGGCCGTGATTGTTGCGAGCTTATGTAATGTGAAAGCACCGTTTACAGGTGGTGTGGTTTCTGTTGATGTTAATGAATTTGAAATCGTATCCTTGGGTACGCCATTATTAAAGATCATTGATGATAATTCTTTGGTAATGTCACTAAATATTCCATCTTTTTGGATTAATAAGGTGAGCGTTGGCAACTTCTTTACAATCAATGTTGATGAAACAAATGGAAATTATCGTGCAAAAGTGACAGGTGTTAGTCCAGCTATTGATCCAGTGAGTAAAACCATTGAACTACGTGCTGTTCTAGCGCAGAAGGCACCTGAGTTACGGCCTGGAATGAGTGGTAGCACATCGTTAGATTTTAGCGAAAAATAAGATGATAATTGATGTATAAACCGTTCTGTTCAGCTAAGTTTGTAAAAAACAATGAATGAACCTATGGAAATTACTGAGGTTGCTCAGCTTGAGAAATTAATCAAGCTTAAGTCTGATGCATATAAACTAGAGTCTGCACAAGAATTGGCTATTTTTGCGTGTAACTCTCCTCATCAGTTACACCCTTACTTTCAGTCAATAAGTTGGCATAGAAATAAACTCAATAAGATAGAAGTTATTGCAGTGAGTGGTGTTTCTATGGTTGAGAAGAATGCACCCATCGTGCGTTTTATTGTGAAACTTATAAAAACTGCTCTCGCATTTGAGAATAAAGGCAAAGCACTTTTATTTACTCCGGAAGCAATTAAGAATAAAGAGTTAAAAAAGGATTGGGATGGTTTTTTACCACCTTATTGCCAATGGCTTCCTTATACAAAAAATGGCCATACTGAAGCAGGGTTATTAATTTTCCATGAACAGCCGGTGACCACCGATTGCCATAAATTGTTTGTGCCGTTAAGTAATACCTTTGAGCATGTTTGGTACAGCTTTCGTGAGAACCAAAAAAAGCAGTTTAGTTTAATTGCACGATTCACACGTTCTAGTCTGCAAAAAATATTCATTTTTTTGGTCATTGCCGCCTTGTTGTGTATTCCAGTGAGAGAATCAGCGTTAGCACCCTCTAGTGTTGTCGCGACTAAACCAACTATTGTAAGTTCTTCGATTAGCGGTGTTATTCGAGATATTCATATTCCACCGAATGAGTTCGTTAATAAAGGCGATTTATTAGTGTCATTAGATTCAGATCAGCTTGTGAGTGATCTTGAAATTGCGAAGAAAGAGTTAGCGTCTGCAAAAACGGAGCTTTTAATTGCGTCGCAACGTTCTTTTAATCAAGATGATGCTCGCGCTGAAGTTAATTTGTTGCAGTCCAAGGTTGAAAGCGCTGAATTAAATGTCGAAAGAGCTCAATCTTTATTAAACCGCTCTAAGATTTACGCTGAGGAAGATGGCTTAGCCATTTATACCGATAAATATGAATTTTTAGGCCAGTCAGTCACTGTTGGTCAACGTATTATGTTGCTAGCAGATGTCAATGCTGTAGAAATTGATATATACATGCCAGTAGGCGACACCATTGATTTTCAAGTTGGAGATGAAGTGTTATTGTTTTTGAACACGGATCCTACAAACCCGATTAAGGCTAAGTTAAGACAAACCAGTTTTGAACCGAGAAGCCGAGAAAATGGCGATTACGTTTTTCAATTAAAAGCACAATTTGACTCGAAGGAATATAAAGGCCGTATAGGATGGGCAGGCACGGCCAAAGTCTATAGTAGTAGTAAAGTGTCACTTTTCATGTACTTTTTCCGCAGGCCTATCTCGACAGTTCGTCGTTTTTTAGGGCTGTAAATCATTGAGACTATTTTGTGGCATTTATCGCATCTACATTAAGAGAAGATATTGATTTATATCAAGGGACAAGAAGCCACGAAGGCTTACCCACTTATGTTTTACATGATCGCTGGAAGAATCGCTTTTTTAATATTGGTTGGCTTGAGTATGAAATCCTTAAGCGTTGGTATTTGCGTGATTCTGAAGAAATAGCACAAAGCGTTTGTGAAGAAACGACTCTTTACGCTGAGCCGCAAGATGTTGAAGCCTTGCAAACCTATTTAAAAAACCAAGAAGTATTGACTGAGCAAGCGACACCGGAAGGTGTGTCTAACTTGATTGAATCCTCTAAAAACCTGGAAGAAAAAAAACGTAAATCTCGCATTAAATTAAATCCAATGGCGTATTTTAGTTTTCGCATTCCGTTGATTCGACCAGATAGTTTCCTAGAATCCACTGTGTGGTTAGTGCGTCCTTTAATGACCAAAAAAGCATTTTATGTGTATTTGGTATTATTCTTTATTGCAATGACTAGCGTATTACAACAATGGCACACTTTTCAAGGTTATATTAAGCAAGCATTATCTTGGGAAGGGGCTGCCTACCTGTTTTTAGCATTAGCCGTATCAAAATCAGTCCATGAGTTTGGCCATGCTTATACTGTGAAAAGTTTTGGGCTCAAAGTGCCAACAATGGGGGTGATGTGGATGATGATTTTTGGTTTTCTTTATACGGATACCACTGAGTCATGGAAATTAAAATCACGTAAACAACGAGTTGCAATAGGTTCTGCTGGTGTTTTAGCAGAATTGCAATTAGCCGTTATTGCAACACTATTGTGGTCTGTTTTACCGGATGGAGGTCTTCGTTATGCATGCTTTTATTTGGGTACCGCTGCCTGGATTGCGACATTATTAATTAACTTAAGCCCCTTTTTACGTTGGGATGGTTATTGGGTGCTTTCAGATTTAGTGGGTATTCAAAATCTTCGAGAACGCTCTGGAAAACTTGCAGAATGGTTTTTTGGTAAAATAATTATGGGGTTTCAGGATGATATACCCGTTAAGCTTCCCCGTAAGCAAGTACGCTTTTCTATTATCTTTGCTATTTTATCTTGGTTTTATCGAATCGGTATTTTCTTAGGCATTGGCTTATTAATTTTTTCTCGCGTCTTTAAGTTACTGGGAATATTTTTGTTGGTAATGATGTTGGGGAAAATGGTGTTTGGGACTATTATAGACGCGAGCATTAGCTGGTTTAAACGTAGAAAAGAAATGCAATGGAATAAATATAGTATCTCGTCGTTTAGCTTCATTTTTTTCGTTATTTTATTGTTGGTTATTCCATGGAGATCTTCTATCCAGGCTCCCGCAGTAGTTGCGCCTGAGCAGCATATTGAACTGTATCCAGGGGTTAGTGGTAAAGTCGCTTTTGTTCCTGAAAAAGGAGTCAAATTAACGCAAGGGGACTCATTATTCCGGATGGAAAATCCTGAATTGACATCGTCGTTAGACGCTGAGCGAAATAATGTTGAATATTACCAGCTCGCTTTGAAACGCACAGGATCAAAATTATTGCTGGAAAGTAGAGCGCTAGAAAGGCAGCGTTTGCAAGAAGCCAATGGGCGCTATATTCGAGTATTACGTGAAATGCAGAAGTTGAATGCGACCGCTCCTTATGATGGCAAGGTAATCTGGGTGAGTGATATTGCTAAGCAAGGAGGTTGGATTGATGCGAACAGTCCAATTTTAACGTTTGCGGATACAAAAAATTTACAAATGTATGCTTATATTGGCGAGTATGATTTGCAGAGGTTATATACTGAGGGTGATGTGATTTTTTACCCTGAAAACTCTTTTTTTAAACCGATTAAGGGGAAAATAGTAGGAGTAGACTCTGCCAATATTTCAACACTCGATTATGAAATTTTATCTAGCACAAAGGGTGGCCCAATTGCTGCTGTCAAAGATAGCGAAACTGGGAAGCTAAAGCCGAGTGATGCCTTATATTTGATTCGCATAGCGTTGGATAACAAAACAATAAAAGATTTACCAATATTACTACGTGGCCGAGTAATGCTTCGTGGAGAACGGAAGAGTTTTGCGAGTAGGTTTTTTGACAGCTTAATTGGTACTATCATCCGTGAGAGCGGTTTTTAATCATTGCTGTGGTTTTCCTATAAAATAAACCAGAGCTTAAGAGGAGTATTATGAGATTGCATTTGGTGAGTTTTTACGGAGTTGTTGATGAAAGTCAGTCATTCTCTTCTTCAGCTGAACTCAAAAATAGACAAGAGTTACTGAATAAAACAGCGAAGCAATTTGGTGGTATAGACAGGACACATCCGTGGAACTTAAATAAGTTAAAAACTACGCGATATTATGAAAATAATTATGAATTGTTAAGTCGTTCTAGAGGCTGCGGTTATTGGGCTTGGAAACCTTTCATTATTCTTGAAACGTTCAAAAAGATGAATGATGGCGATTATGTTTTTTACTGTGATGTTGGCAGGCCGTATGAAGGTGCGGATTTTGATCATGGTAATCAGATCACAGAATCGCTCACCCCTATTGTAGAATGGGCTGAGAAAAATGGTGGAATGATGCCAGGTGTTTATTTGCCTCACCACGGAAATGCATCGATATGGATTAAAGGTGACTGCTTTAAAATTATGAATTGCGAAGGTGATGAGTATAAAACTATCCCCACTATTCAAGCGGGTTATTCGGTATGGAAGAAATCACCAGCAGTTATTGAATTTTTAGAAGAATGGAAGACCTTAAACCTTGATTCGCGACTAATTTCTGATGAGCCAAACACCTTAGGTGAAGATAACGAACCTGGCTTTATCAGGCATTGCCATGATCAAGCCGTGTTAACGCTATTATGTGCAAAAACAAAAGTAAAAGCGTTCGGTGATCCTAAATATCAATTTTGGGGCTTTAGAAATATTAATTTTATTGCTAAACAAGCCTCATTAATTCTCAAGAAGAAAGCTAGAAAATTGCGTTTTCAAGAGTTTAATGATGACTATAACGCGGTTCCTAAGTTTTTGACAAATTGGATAGAGTTATTGTATTGCGATAGACGTCAAGAGGCTATCAGAATGATGGTAATGGGAGATGATGACCTTCAAGTTGATATGTGGACTCGATACTTTCCAAAAGCATCCGTATTATCAGAAAAGTATGTAGAGCCTCACGAGAGAATTGCTGATTCAGAGAGAGCTGTGAAGCATGCATTTGATTTGGTGATTACCAATGCGATGTCCCACCATAAATATACGATTGAAGTATTTTTGAGAATCTATATTTCATTAAGAGAAGGAGGGGCAGCGCTTATCGGGCCTTTGCCAAATAGTGCTCAAGATTTAGATGACTATGCTCGATCTATTGCGAACAGTAATCACTTTCCACAACTCATGTGGGATGCTGCTTTGCCTAAAGAAAGCCCAAAGATTCATAATTCTAAGAATCCTGTATTTTTACAATCGGGTTTAAACCGTTTCATTTTGTTTTATAAGCCAAAACAATTAATCAATGCAGAAAAATAAGATAGAGTCATGTCTTTTGAACCTATTAGAGCCAAGGGGCTGCCTCCACTGCCAAAAATTAAACAGATTGCCATTTTGGTGGATGATGAAAACTATTCTCAAGTAGATTTATATGCTCAAATCATATTACGAGAGTTACCCAGTGATCCACATGCAAACCTTGCTTGTGCGTGGGTAGCTAAGCATTTCAATCTTAAAAGTGCTTTTGATGTGTATTTTGAAAAGGCTAATAATGCTGATCGAGCAATTAACGATTTGGCGGCTGACTTACATATTAACCTAGATTCGCTCCATACACCTTTCACTCCAGTTTCTACAAAAATAGAACATATAAAAAATCAAAATTTATGCCCTCAGTTCCATCTAATCAAAGCATGGGGCTTTGGTTTTGGTTCAGAGATGGCATCTCTTATGGGGCAAACTTATTTAGCTGAAATAACAGGAAGGACTCCTGTAGTTCATTGGGGAAAAAATTTTTTATATCGAGGCGATGGCACAAGTTGTGTATTTCATCACTTCTTCAAACCATTTAATGATCTATCTTTAAATGGTTTACTTGAATCAAAACCACAAAATATATTTCCACCTAAATGGACTCAGGATAATTTGCTAAATGAAAATGTGGCTAAGAGGGAAGGGAGTTTTTCTAAAATGTCAGCGCTTTATTATTTGAACTGTGAACAAACGGTTTCTGTTGCTGACTATTATGCCGGTGTGATTAATATTCAACCATGGCTGCCGCAAGGACATGTTTTAAGAGAATTGAATTTTGATGAAACATATCGCTATCTTGCAAAGAAATATTTACGTCCACAAGATTTTATTCAGACGCTTGCCGATGATTTTATTCGAGATCACTTATCGATCCCATTTTTAGCAGTTCATGCTCGTGGTTCTGATAAGGATGAGGGGTACCGCGCGATGACAAGTATTCCAATGAGAACGTTAGAATATGCGAAACAACGATTAGCGGCGATGCCTCAAAAAACAAAATTATTTTTGATGACTGATGATGAGGCCTTACTAAAAAAATATCAGCTTGAATTTGGCCAGCGTCTTGTGACAACAAACTCTCAACGTTCATCTTCCGCTACGGGTGTTCACTATGACCCCAATAGTAATAAGCGTTCTGCAGGTCAAGAAATGTTAATAGACATGTTAATCGCAGCAAAAGCTACTTGTTTTATCGGTTTAGGCCTTTCTAACCCTTCTCAATTGATTTGTTATTTTGGAAATTTCTCGAAAGAAAACTACATTTTATTTGGTGAAAACCGTTTAAAGCAGTTTAATACGCATTTATATAAAACAGTTGCAGTTCGGTAACAGGTGAAAGGTTTATGATTTCAATGTATTTTTGCAAACGTTTATTGATTGTTTTTTCAATATTGTTACTAGCTTTTTCTAAGTTATTGCCAGCCCAAACTGTGTTTAATGATGAAAAGTCACCCACTTCTGTAAAGCAGAAGGAGCTGCAAGATTTGAGTGATTTTGTAGTGGATGTCATGCAGAAAAACACCAAATTGCGTGTTCAAAATAGCCAAAATTTATTTCAAAAAATCGTTCGCAAGCCTAATGTGGGTCAGCTGCCGAGTGCGATGTATAAAAGCTTAGGTTATCAAACAAGAGCACCTTTTATTGCGATGCCTCCTGAACTATCCACGCGCTTATACCAAGAAGACGGAAATCATTTGTTGAATGTTCGTGTTTTACATGAATTGCAAAAAAATTGGGCGCTATTGGATTCAACACGGGCAAGAATTTTGCATGCTGATAATTGGCAGGAGACCATTGTGAAGCAAAATGTTGCCTTAGATGCGATAAATGTTTGGTATCGAATGGCTAACCAGAAATTATATAAAACCTGGTTGTTCGAATTAAAAAAAGAAGTTGCTGAAGAAAGTGAAAGCTTGTCTTTTAATCGTGAGCAATATTCAGATGATTTGTTTAATAAGGCCAATATTAAACTATTAGAAATGGACTCTGATAATGCAACAATGGCTCAATTTTTGAACTCTGAATCCGCTTATTTATATCTCAGAACAGACTCACGAGAGCTTCCAGCTGCTCAAACCTCTCGGAATTATGATTTTAATAATGAATATTTTTGCCAAGCAGATGCAAAAAAAATGCAAGTTGGTAATATTTATTTACAAGCAAAATTTCCGAAAACAACTAGTGTGTTAAACAACAACGAAAATTTCAATGAAGTTTGGCGTTTAACAGAAGTGGCGAAGCAAATTTCTAAAGAGTTACTCGCTTCTCCTAACGACGAACAGCTGTTAGCGGCTAATTATTTCTTAAGCGATACGATATTGATGTTGATTCTAAGAATCAATCAAGTTCGCTTTAATACGTTTAGTGAAAACGCTGAACCTTTCTTTATTAGTGAGAAAAACCAGCGGATTGAATCATTAAAGCTAAAAAAACTGAGTGATTACATTCAGTTTCAAAACACCCTATTTAACTTAGTGTTGAAAGATCATTTCATTGCTAGGGAGCGAACTTCTTTTGGTCGTTTAGCCTTGTTTAGAGGCTGTGTTAACAACACAAGTAATACAAAAGAAATTGATTTGGAAAGCTTCATCCAGACGATAGAAGGTCGTTACTTCACAGGGTTAGATGTTTTACAAATGCGTCGAGTGAACAGTGAAATTTTGTCGGTTTCTCAGCGTTGGGAAAATTCAAGGTTTCATGATGAGAAAGTAGTTGATGCTGCAATCGCTCAGCAAGGTGAAAAATCTCAAAACGTTGAAACGGTAGTCGCTAAGCCATCCCCAAAAATAGCCCACATTAAACCTGTTGAGAAAGAACAAGTTAAAGCCAATAGTCAAACGTTTAATCGTTATCAGAACGCACCAAAAACTCAAACAAAGGGTGCAAATGAAAGTGCTTTAAAAACGTTGGTGAAACCAGATTCAATTATTGGTGCAACACCTGAGCAAGCATTTGAATGGTTGAAAAATGAAGGCTTCCACCTGTCAAGCTATGAAGAAATGAAGGCTTTGACTGAAAACAAAGGTTATTCAATACAAGTATTAACAACTTCGTCACCTTCTGAGGCTGCGTTTATCGCTAGGCGTTTTAGCAAGCGAGACGAAGTTCGAGTCTACCTTTCTTCTGTGACTATTAAAGGTGCTGTTGAAATGCGCTATAAAGTGTTAGTGACATTTTTTACTGGTCGAGTAAGCGCTAAAAAATTCCAAGAACTGGTTGCAGCCACCGAGCAACGTCAAGGGTTCTTAAAACGCTATAGACTAATACGAAAAGATATCTACCGATAAAAATACGTTAGCGGAAAGGTTATTGTTTTTGCTCGCACCAATTGTGCCATGTGTTGATTAAGTTCATTTCGTATTCAATTAAAAATAGTGGTGCATTGCCTAATGAGGAAGATGAAAACCTTCTTCTTAGGCTCTGCCTTAATTTTTTTAATTCATGATGATTTTGAGCCTTTTCTACACAGGTTTCGATAAATTCACTATCTGTTTTAGCAATCCATGACGATAAACCTAAGGTATTTAAAATACTTCCCGTTGTTCGTGAAACATGGGAGTTACCTGATCGAGTCACGACGGGTATTCCAAGGTTCAGCAAATCACAGGTTGTCGTCGTTCCGTTGTAAGGAAAACTGTCTAAAGCAATATCAAAGCGACTTAACGCTTGCCAATGTTCGTGCTTAGTCGCTGAGTAGTGTTCTATATCAACCCTATCTTGTTTGACGCCGTTATTTTGAAAAAAAGTGAGTAATTGTTGGCGAGCAATGGGGGATTTTAATGCTCTTGATTTGATGCGAAAGTGTGAATTGGGGACTTCTTTTAACACTGTTGACCACACCTTTAACCATGACTCTTGTAGCTTAGCATGGTTGTTAGCTGAGCCGAAAGTGATCACTCCGTGTTGCTCGAAAGGGTTAGCTGAGGGGTATTTTGGCATATCGTTCCATGGAGAATAATTCCACATGGAATGATTAAGCCGTAATAGATTTTCAGTATTTTGTGCGTCGTTTTCAGGCGGGTCTGAAAATTGGTCCCCTATGCGAAAATCTATTTCAGATAGGCCAGTAGTGCTGGGATAACCTAAATAAGTGATTTGAATTGGCGCAATGCGTTGAGAGAATACATCAGGCCTGCCGCCTTTAGTATGGCCTGAAAGATCAATTAATATATCTATTTGTAACTTCGTGATTAACAGACAAACTGAATCAGTTGGCATATTGGCAATGTTGTACCACTGTTTTTGTAGTGTTCGTAGGCGCTTGGCAAGTTCGTCATCATTGTTTGAACGATTATCTAAAATATGAACGTCAAAACGATCTTTGTCGTGATGTTTTAAAATTCCCTGCATAAAGCTGCCAACAGCATGATTACGCAAATCAGCTGAAACATAAGCAATACGCAATTTTCGGGTTTTATTGTATAAATGTTTATCGACTCCTTGCCTGCTGAGAAGGTAGTTGCGAGATTGATGAAATACATGTTTCTCAATGTTTTTATGAGCGCTTAAAATTTCTCTGCGTCCAGTTGTGCCAAAATACAGCAATGTGTAAGCTAAGTTAGAACGTGCTTGGTGGTAGTCAGGTTTGATTTCAAGTGCTTTTTTGTAATGCTTAACTGCAATTTTTCCTAAGCCAAGACGGTTAAGTGTTAAGCCTAAATTATTATATAAAGAGTAATTTTTTGGATCTTTTTTAATCGCGAAATCAAACACTCTTTTGGCTAAATCATATTCGACATTTTGATAAAATAATAATCCGAAATTATTCAGGATGGTACTGTTATCGTCGATTGCATCCAAGGATTGCTTGAGTAATAGACAAGCATGTTGATAATCATGCCTAGTGGCTTTAATGATTTTTAGCGCTGTAGGCTCCAACTGGTTAATATGCATGATGATTTACCAGTGTTCGCCGAGAAGCTCAGCGATATATCGTGCACCATATTTTTGAGTAAATTCAGGATACATGATGCCATCGGAATTTCTTGATCGATTGGACCAACCATTTTCTTTGAGCCATTTTTCTCTTTTCATGACAAGTTGCATACAGTCTATATTTCTAAACTTTGTTGGTATGCCTGTTAATATAATGGAATAGATATCTTCTTGTCCGGGGCGACGACTAAAGCCACCATTACAAAACACAACCCCTTTCATATAGAGGCAAAAAATCAATATGTCATTAGTATTCTTAATGTTTCCAGCGGCATCAAAAATAGGCGGGTAATTCGCACTAGCATGGAAGGCTAAACGTTCTAGGGCATTTGAATAGAGCACATTATCAGCATTTAAATGGATGATGTATTCTCCTTTAGCTTGGCGAATTCCTAAATCTCTCAGAGAGTGCCCCCAATCGTTATAGCGCTTTTCGGTAATTACGATTGAATCGATGAAATTTCTTTCTTTATCATTGAGCTCAATATCATAAGGTGTTTCTTTGGGGCCGTCATGAAGCAAGATGGTTTCAATCTCTTGATGAGAGAAGCTTTGGGCCATAATTGAGCGAATAGCTCGTTGCATATACGCTCGATTTACGCTCTGGTCATAGTCAACAACAATAATGCTGAATTTAATAGTCATAAAGTTTAAAGAAATTACAGATGTTCTGGTAGATACATTTTAGGTTTAATCAGGGTTGCGAAACATGACGAGTCATTATTAAAGTGAGAAATTAGAGGGTTCACAATACTCCCTGAGGTTAGTGCATGTGGGCGCTGATCTTGAATGTCGCCACAACCTTCGGGCAAGCATTGATGATGATGTAACCAAGCCATGAGTTCTGAAAAATTACCATTCGCATTGGGGGCGTCTTTTCTGCTTCCTAAATAACTTCCAATTGTGATAAGTCCGCCAGGTTTTAGAGAGCTATATAGCTTACCGAACAGCCGTTTATTGAGTGTTAATGAAGAAGCTTGAGTAATGAATATCGCATCATAAGCGTTATCATTGCCTAGTGAACTTTCCGATAAGAATAGATCGAATCGTGCTGTGGGTAATGCTTTTTGCCACGCTAAAGCATCTAAATCAGATTGTAGTAAAATTTTTGTGTCTGAACAGGTTTCAGTTAAGAATAATAGCTCTAAAATCTCTTTTAAGAATATTGGAAGATGAGGTGGCTTGGAATTAAATAAGCTTGAAAATATTTGCTTGTTTTGAGCATGAGACTGCTTCAGCATCATATGCTTCAGAATTAAATTAAAGTTTCGGTACCCGTTTAACGAGCGCTCTTTAGGCCCAAATAACGCTATTTTATGTTTGACGACTAAATTGCTGAGAATTGACTGATCATGGCGATGATCTCTGAATGCTTCTAAATTAGGTTTTCCAAAAATATTTTTGTCATCGGTGATGATGTTTGGTTCTTGGCACCAACGTAACCATTCTTCAAGAAAGGCAATAGATTCTTGGCTTTTGGACCAGGCTGAATAACCTGCTTGAACATGAGGAGAGTTATGATAAGTGCTGTCATCGCAATCCATGCCGACAAAACAATCACGTTTAGTCCATACATGTGCTAAGCCGTAATGTGGAATCCAAACTCCTGGTGTAAAGCCATTGTGCTTGCTGGCATATTCAATGATTGGATCAACTGGAGTATAAAAAGTATTTCCTATATCTTGATGGCCAAACTTTTCCACGTTACCACGCCTAAAGGGTTTGCCGACATCACAGTAAATAACCCAATCATTTTTTTCAGCCTTTTTTAGCGTTTCAAGTATGATGTATGGTTTCCATGCCCAATAACCTGCTCCTCGAGGGTTATCTAAGATATACCTGTTTTCCTGATAAAACGGAGTGTTGATAATATCATTTCGTGTCCAAGCGACGATCTCATCAATGTTTGCAAATTTTTCAGCGGTAATATTGAGTAGTCGTTGCCGATTAACTAACGCGGTATCTTCTTCGCCAACAGAACCACTGAAATTAATAAAAAATGTTTTTGCCATGCACTTTCTGTTGCTCAGTGGGTCTGCGGTAATATAAATTGCATATTCATATCAAGGAGAGAGTTCATTGCGTTGAACTTCTCAATAGTATGATGGTTATTTACGGTTGGCGCTGATTACATAGTGATAGGTGCGAAAGTCATTTTCGTTGAAATATAATTGTGTGTCTTTACAAAAATCTCGAAGCTTTTCGATGGTTTTTATACGTGCTCCACGGCGACTTCTAAAAAGTGGATCGTTTTCATAACTATAGCGGTTCAAGTCGGTCATTTTTAAATCAACGCTATCTAACATGCGCATAAAAGACTTTCTGGTAAATAGATGTTGATTATCTTTATTTAAGATGCCTTTTTCTGAAAAATCCCAATTTCCACTAATCACATGCCGTAATAAGGTCCAATGTTGTACGTTAGGAAAGCAAAAGAATAATTGACCGTTTTTCTTTAAGACTTTTAAGTGCTTCTCAAGTGACGGTTGTGGGTCTGCTAATTGTTCTAAGCTCAGAGAGTAAACTAGAGCATCGTACTTCTTCTTTTTCATGGTGGCGTTGGTTTTGAAATCTTCGGCATCAATTTTCCACGCTTGGTCGAGGTTCTTTTTTGCTTGAGAAATTGCACCTGAATGGATATCAATTCCATGCCATTCAGAGTCACTATTGTGTTTTTTATATTCAGCACCTAGCTCTCCTGTACCGCAACCAATGTCTAAAACTAGGCCAAGGTTTTCAGGAAGGTGAGTCAATAAATTCGTATTTAGAAAAGAATATGAAGCGTGTAATTCTTTTGCCATTTTTTATTCCTATTCGTTTTATTAATGCGTGAGTGTGTTAACTTCTTATGTATTGGCGATGATTAACAAACTCGAGCAACTTTATCACTTTTTGAGTGTAGAACAAAGGCGTGTACTAAATGAACGACAGCACGAATATGAAGTATGAATTGCGACTTAGAACCGCTGGAATGTTTTCTAATGTCAATGAGGTCGTACAATACTTGCATTTAGCTGAAATAGGGAAGTATACGTTTCACATTGACTGGAGACATAGTTGCTACAAAGAGGATAAATATGGCTCCAACCCATGGGAATATTACTTCGAACAATGTTTTTCACTCCCTGAGAGTTCATCTTCGCTAACCCTTTTACCTGTTGGAAAACCTATTGCTTGCAGTCAACACAATATCATTACTCCACGCATTCATGAAGGGCAATGTAATCCTCTGTTATTACCTAGTAATAGACAAATTCCGTACCGACTCATCACCCAATATTTACACCTTAAGCCAGACATTAAAGAGCGTATCGAGCACTTTTTTCAACAGCATTTTTCAACTTATATGATAGGTCTTCATCTGCGAGGCTTGGGAAGGAACCATGGAGGTGCTGCTCAAATGAGGCATAAAGGCCAAGAGAAATTAACAATTGATTACGATCGATTCTTCCCTTATGTCGACAGTAGACTGATTCAAGAACCAGATACTAAAATTTTTGTTTGTTCAGATTCTCAGGATGTCATTGATTGTGTTTATCGAAGATATGGCGATAAAGTTGTGACTTATGATGCTTCGCGAAGTGCGTTTGGCGAAATGCATGCAGGGCATCAAAAAAATGAAGGTATTTCTTTTTCCCCGTATAAATTAGGATTAGATGTCGTCATTGAAGCCTACTTGCTGTCGAAAACTCACTACTTTATTCATGGGAATAGCAATGTCGCAAATTTTGTTTTATCCCTAGCGCCGGATTTAGAGTCTGATTATGTTTATCAGTCTTCAAGCTAGGCTTGCAGAGATTATCATCGTAAAAGGGCGCTTTTTTTATGATGTTGGTCAACGTGTTTTAAAATGGAAAGGTTCAGTTCATCAGCTTTTTTGCAGCCAGTGATGCGGCTCCATTTTTGGTAAAACTCTTGGAAATCCTGTTTTAACTCTTCAGCGCTAGCTTCTTCGGTAAAATGAGTGCTGATTTTATAACTAACGGCTTTAGGTTCGTAGGCAATTTTCCAACCTTGTTTTTTTAAGCGAAAGCAATAATCAACATCACTAAAACGAGAGCGCATCGATTCATCCAATAGCCCCAGTTGCGCAACGGCGGATGTCCGTAAAACTACCGACTGAAAAGGAACCCAGTTTTCGGATGTTGGCGTGTTGATTTTAGTGTTTGAAATGCCTCCAGATTTATATTGGGCTTTTGGAAAAGCTGAACGGCTTCCTGCCCATATTACCCGCGTCTTATTTTCTTGGTTAATTTGCATGCCCGCCACTATCGCAATAGATGAGTCGCTGTCGAAACGTTTGATAGCGTGGTTGATATAATCGGGCTGAGGTATTTGTTGAGGGTTTAATAACCAAATGTAGTCACAGTCATTTTCAATGGCTTTGCTGATGCCGCTATTGATTGAGCGGCTTAGATATTGATAAGTAGCGCTGTAATCTATGATGTCTAGCCATAAAGCATCAAACCCTGTCACTTTAATTAACTCATCGAGGCACAAGGACAACAGTTGATTATATTCTTCTGAGTTAGTCTGGTATGGAATAACTATTGCAACGCGTTTAGGAGCGTTCGTCATTATAGAACGGTGTTCGTTATGAGAGAAAAAATGTTGAAAATCATGAATCGCAAGTGCTAGTTTCTTCGTATCTATATTTTTCCATATTTTATTTGCGGTTTCTAAGTCTTCAGGTTCATCGCTTTTAACTTTATCAATATATAAGTCTTTATTTTCATGTGGTAACCAAATAAGCACTTCAGGTATTTGTTTGGCCGTGCGAACATTTGCTTTGGTAATGGGAAGTAGTGTCGTGGGCTTTCCAAGTGCAGCTGATATATGAAACGATAGCGTTCCAGTTGAAATGATGGTGTCGCTGGCTAGAATCATATGTGTGAGATGATGTAACGACTCTGCTAAGGAAGAGCAATCGTTAAAATTTTCACGTTCAAGGCTAAACGAGTTGGGTGTGATGACGTTAAACCCTTGCGCGATTAGTTCGTCAATAAGAGCGGTGGTTAATGATTTGCTGCATGTTTTTAGTTGCTCTGATGAGACTGTATGAATAAGCGCTAGTGGGCGTTTTTCAGGGAATTTCTGATCAATTTTATCTCGCAGGGTTTGGCAAAGGTCTGTATTTGTTGTTAATAGTGGTTGCAAGTTTTGGTCGGAAACAATGTTTTCTAGCGAGAAGGCGGTAGTGAAAAAAGTATTGTGCGACATGATGCCAAATTCAACAAAGTTTAAAATTCCCGTTAAATTTACGTAGGCATTCATTGCCATGAATGTTTCCACATCTAGCACGTTATTATGAATGTTAACGGTGCACTGGGGTTGACTGATGTTTTTTACATAAATGTCTTCATAGCGCTCATTTAAAGATTGCAATAAATGAAAAGTGACTTTTGCGGGTGCTAATAATTTGCTGAAACGTTGCAGAATGGCTAAGCCAATATAATTATCATTGTAGTCGCCTCCAATTCCATTAATAATGGCGATGTCAATGGTGGGCTTATTTCCTAAAATAGCTTTTAATTCACTAATTGAACCAATGTCATAATCTGTCAAGTTAGGTGGGAAATTAGATTGGTTGAGAATGACCTCTGTTTGTTGCTCTGATACAGAAATAATGGATGTTTGTTGTTCGGCAAGGGCTAATTTAATTTGCTTCAAATAAGAGTCTGAAGTGATATACATATGAGAGAAAGGGATGATACTGTCTTTAAATTCTTCTGCGCAGAGTAGCTCAAAAGCGGAAGCTTCTGGTGTTTTTATGGCTGGAAGATTCTCTCTTGTAAAGAAAAAGCGTATCATGAAGATGTGATTGAGTATTGAGTTAGTCTAAATAGAATAGTTTAGTCTGTTCCTTGCTGTAAAATCATATCATTATCCAAATGGCGTGGATTGTCTTTATTCATAAAAACTATTGCTGTCAGAATGTTTTGCTTGTCGATGTATTTTGTAAATGTATGTCTCTAAACTTTACGCTGACTAAGACTGACTTAAAATGATTTCATAATTTCAGCGTGTTACATTTCTTTTACACTTACCACCAGTTACCTGCAGTCAAAACGCCTGCAGCCACACCGTTTAAAATTTTTTCTGCTGAAAAATATCAAGGTAAAGTCATTCCGTTTAGCCATTCTTATGTAACCTCAGATCCATACCTTCGAAAGATTAAGAAAAGCCTTGGTGAAGAGTATGCTGACAAACTTAATGTGATGAATACATCACAAGTAAAAGCGCTGAAGTCTCATGCAAATTTTCCGATTGAATTAACTCGCTTGGGGGAAGGTGCGGTTGACGTGATCAAAGCCGACTTTTCAGAAAAATCCACGATTAATATTGTTGTTGTAAACGGCGTGGGTACAGGTTTTGGTGATAATTATGTTGGGCTAGGCGCTATGCAACGGTTGACTGAGTTGTTGTCGCCATTGAGAGTGAACTTTCATTTAATGCAAACAATGAATGAAAGGGCAGCAACAGTGTATATGCGTGAAGAAAATATTTTTCTGTACAATAATTGCCTTAAGCTTAAAAAGTTTTTACAAATGGATTTTTATGTCAATTTAACCGGAATGCTTGGTTTTGACGCCTTTGAACAACTTCCTTTAGCACGGTTTATGGCTCAGAGTTTTATGGTTGACGAATGTTCTTCTATCGAAGAGTTACAACCAACACTGACGCTCGACCCATATAAGCTGCTATCTATTAAGCGTGCTATGAGTGTGGCTTTTGATTCAAAGAAACCCATTGTTTTATTTCATCCACAGGCATCTTCTCCTGTTCGTACGATGAAAAAAGGTGTTGCGGATACACTTATTACGGCATTGATAGCACATGGTTTTCATGTGGTGAGTGCCATTCCATACACATTCAATGCAAAAGAATTTGTGTCTCTGGATGAGTTATCAAGTGATGTTGACGACTTAGTGCATATCACTCGCTGTAGCGATGCGGTGGTGTCTGTTGGGACGGTACTTTATCACTTGGCTGCGGCGTTGCGTAAGCCAACTATTCTTTTACCTTCGGTGAAAGCGGATGTTGAGTCAGGCAGTATTCTACCCACTGTTACAGCATGGGTGCCACAGCAAAGTGTTAACCTAATTATTGATAAACACAAAAGTCGTGAAGAACAAGATTTAAAAATAGCAGAAAAAATTTGGGCAAATATTGATCCCATGCGCTTGGCTAGTGAACTGAAACAACGTTTGAAGACTGGTGAGAGTGAAGCGAAAATAATTCTATAAGCATTATGAAGACGATCAATATTTTATTCATTCATCCTAATTTTCCTGGCCAATTCAAAGCGTTATTGCATGATTTGGTTGCAGTGCCTAATGCGAAAGTTGCATTTATTACGCGTCATCCAAATGCCACAATGGAAGGTGTGGATATTCATCGGTATGTATTGCCCGAAGAAGCTGGTGACGGTTCGCAAAACACAACTCATGTTTTATTGCGTGGCGCAAATGCTAATTTATTTGAAACGCATGAAGTGACTAAAACAGCGCTTCAACTAAAAGAGAAAAATGCGTTTATTCCACATGTTGTCATAGGTCACATTGGTTGGTCAGGTACGTTATTTATAAAAGATGTGTTTCCAAGCACTAAGGTTATTGGTTATTGCGAATGGTTTTACCGGCCAGAAACTTCCTGGGAGTATTTTTGTGCCAATGCTGAATCTCATACCAATGCTGAACAAGTGCTTAGTCTAGAACAAAGGACACGTATTCGCATGCAAAATGTATCGGCTACATTGTGTTTAGAAAGCATGGATGTTGGCGTATCCCCTATGTTATGGCAACGAAGTGTGCACCCTAAAGCGCATCAAAATCGTATTGAAGTGATCCATGAAGGGATAGATACGGATCTGTGCAAACCTTATGAACAAGATGATTTGAATATCCCTGGGGCTAAACTTGGAAAAACAGAAAAAATTGTCACATTTATTTCTCGCTCGTTAGAGCCGGCGAGAGGTTTTTTTACCTTTATGGAAGCTGTTGAAAAGTTATGTAAGATGGACAAGAATGTCCAGTTTGTGGTGGTTGGTCGTGAACGTTCTGCCTATTCAGTAAGTACAGGTGAAGGACCAAGTTATAAACAACAAGCGATGGATAAGTATGATTGTGATTGGAGTAGGGTGCACTTCACTGGCAAGCTTAGCTATGAGCATTATTTAACAGTTTTAAGGAATTCTTCGGTACATGTGTATTTAAGTTCGCCATTGTTCTTATCATGGTCTTTGTTAGAGGCTATGTCTACAGCCTGCTCTATTGTCAGTTCAAATAATGCACCGGTGAACGAGGTCATAGAACACGATGTGACGGGTAGGTTGGTTTCTTTTTTTGATGCGGATGAGCTTGCAAAGCAAGTTGATGATCTGCTTCGTGATCGTGCTGCGGCTTTGCGTTTAGGTCAGGCCGCAAGAGATCTCGTCATTGAGCGATATGACCAGAAAAAGTGTGTGAAGGAGTGGAAGCAGCTCATTTTAAGAACAATTCAAGAATAACATTGTTCTTAAAATCTATGCATTCAATGAGTATTTATGTAGCCGTTAATGTTGATAAAAAATGTTGAGAGAATTTGTCAATATCGCCAACGCCGCTTTGTTTTATTTGTGTTTTTATTCGCGTGTTTTTCTTTTTCGTCTTGATCAGTTTTAGGGCAAGATCCACATAGTCCTGTTCATTTTTGCCAATCCACTGTGTATTCTTAGTTTGCTCCAGTAGTGCAGCGGTTCTTGTCGTTGGGAAGAGTTCACCTTTGAGTGTGATGACGGTGGCGCCATCCATTAAAGCGGTAGTTGCTTTGCCAATAGCATTGTAGTCCAAATTATCTAAAACAAGATCTCTTGGTTTAGTTTTGATGTGAGCATCAAACTGAATGAATGTGTCGCTAATGCCAAAATTGGCAAAGCGCTTTAATAGTTGTTGCTGAATCGCTTCTCGTTCAACATCTAGTACTAGTGTTAGATGTGATTGATGTAATATTTTTGACCACGTTTCAACGGTTTTTAATGATAAGCCCGCTTCACAGCCAATGGCTGCAATATATTTCTCAGGTAATGTGTTTGTTTTTTTTGTATTGTTTGAAGGGGTGCTTTCTTGGATTGCGAACGTGTAGCTGCCTAGCTTTTCGTCTAAGTTTTCGATGAGATCTGTGCTGAAAATTCCGGCGTGAACAAGCCAAGCATATTGTTTGTTAGCTAGATTGATGCCATATGCACGCTCTCGGGTTTGTGTGTGCATTCCACCCACGTCTATCAGAATATCATTTTGAGGGTTACGGCAAAGCCTTGCAAAATCAGCATCTGAAAGAGATCGGCAATTTTCAATGCGAATATTCTTGGATGTTGAAACAGGTAATACACCTGATTGATGCCAGTAAACGGTGATCTCATGATCTAGTTTAGCGATTGCATTGATTAATGGACGCACCATGGTTTTCCATTCAAAGCTTAACGTTGAACCAATCACGAAACCTAGTTTTAGTGCCTTATTAGGGGCAATACTTTGATTTTCATAAGCTTTATTTTTAGGAATGAAATGATCACCCCAAATAGCAATTTCTTGAGATAAAGATTCTTTATCTAATTGATTGAAGCGTAAAGCATGATAGATATGACTGGCGCTGGAAGTGTGTTGACTGGGGTTGACTAATCTCAGCATGTTGAGCGTTTGGAAAACATCTTCATGCAGGCCAAGCTTAAGTTGAACAGATGCGAGTTGTAATAACGCTTTATGGTAATCGGGCTGTATGTCCAATACACGGCGAAATGTGTGTATGGCTAAGTCAAACTCCCCTAGCTGTGCATGAGACAAGCCTAAGTTATATAACCATTGTGGATTGTCACCATATTGTTCAACTAAGGAGGAAAGTAGCGCTTTTGCTTCAGCGGCTTTACCCACACCTAGCTGTAAGCAAGCATGGTTATTAAGAATATATTCTGACTTTGGATTGAGTTCAGCAGCTTTAGCGCCAACTAGGCGTGCTTTTTCAAGCTGTTGATTCATGTAGTAAGTCGTAAATTTTAATGCATTCGCTCGTACATTTTCAGGCTGCCTTTCTAGCACTTCGTCTATAAAACGAATGGCATTTGAAAACTGATCGGTCCGTAAGGCGCGGACAGCTTGGCGTAAAAGGCGTTTAACGGATTTTCCGCTATGCGTAGCTAAAGGTGTGTTCATGCCGTTACTCCAGAGCTGTTTTCAGCACTCGTTGATCCACCAATAATTTTTTCATCACCTTGAATGCCTTGTTCTGTATTTCGTGCATAACACCACAGTTTCCATTTTTCTCTGATGGCGTCACCAAACTCTTTTGCAAATTGTTGATGGTTCATTAAGTGAGATGCTTGCAAGTCTGAACGAAGAGAGTTTGACAATTGCTTTAAACGTTTTGGGTTGCTTGCCAAATCAGAACTGATGCTTGCAAATTCTTGAATATTGTTCGCAACAAGATTATCTAAGCCTATTTGATGGAGGATGCTCGCAGAAACTCGGCTGGCGTGAGTATTGCCTTGTAAAGAAATAATAGGGGTCCCCATCCACAATGACTCAAGTGTTGTGGTGGTGCCATTATAAGGGCTTGTATCTAACGCAATGTCGATATTGTTATATTCCGCTAAATGGTCTTGAATTTTTGCTTTTGAAGTTTTTAGAGTGAGTCGATCTTTTTCAATGCCTCTTTTGGAAAACTCTTGGATTAAGTGGTCTTTTGCGCAGTTATTGATCAGTTGTTGACGTTTGATATATAAACTTGAATTGGGAGTGGCATGCAAAGCCATCGCCCAAGCATCGAGTGTGATAGGTGATATTTTTGCTAAGTTGTTAAAGGAGCCAAAACGTATCGTTTTGCTATTGTTTGCCGAAAAGGCTTGGACGTCAGGTGAGTTTTCGTAGGGTTGATAACATAGAAAGCTATTTTTAAGCCTAATAAGTTCTTCGGTATAATAGTCGCGTTCCTGTGTTTCTGGGTCAGCAATCGTGTCTGAAATTCGGTAATTGATACTGTCTAAGCCCGTTGTTGATGGATAGCCAAGCCAACTTATCTGGATAGGCGCAATATGTTGAGCAAAAATCCCCAGTCTGTTGTTTGCAGAATGTCCGCTTAAGTCAACTAACACATCTAATTGATCAGCGCCTAATTGGGCTCCTAGGAGATCATCGTTTTGCTCGGATGCATCATGCCAAGTGTCACATAACGATTGAATGTTTTTAGTGATGTCATCTGGTTTTTTGACATCGCTATACCCATGAATAACAAACTGTTCTCGATTGATATTTTCAAGTAATGGTGTGATGAAAAAGCTGACGGCATGAGCGCAAAAGTCGCCCGAAATAAAACCAATTTTTAGAGGTTTGTTTGGGTTAGCATCGCGCCATGTGTTGGAACCTGTTTGATTTTTGGGAAATGCGCGTTTTGCCCATAAACGCGCCATATGGAAGTTAGACTGCTGACTTGTTTGTTCGGAGTAATTCCCCCAGTATGTCAGTCGTTGCAAATGCTGTACTTTTTTGGGTTCAATAAATGCCGCACGTTGATAACATTCCAGACCAATTTTAACTCTTCCTGTTCGACAATAAATACGACCTAACTGACTATGGAAATTAGCATTGGACGGGGCTAACGCTCGGCCTTTTTTTAATTGTTTTTCTGCATTATCTAGGTCACCATGAGCGCTTAATGTTATGCCATGCTCTAATAAAATATTGACATCGACGTTGTCGTTATATGCAATTTTTTTGTAGATCTTTAATGCGTCTTGAGTCTTGTTATGGTCGGAAAATATTAATGCTATGTACCTTAACAATTGAATATCGGTCGCTTTCTTTTTATGTAAGGAGTTGGCCAGCTTTAGTGCCTGCTTTCCTTTTTTTAATAGCCTTAATAGACGCAGTTCAAGGGCATCTCTCCAGGCTAAATCTGAGTTGATTTGAGTTAGTTCTTCTAATGCTTTTTCGAATTGAGAAGTGTGGACTAACTGCAATATATCCTTTTGTTTTTGCGGCACTGTATTTTACTGTTGTGTCAATAAGGCCATGTATTGTCTTTTAAATTAAAGGTGCTCGCAATGCTTATGACGTTAAAAAATGTCATAAGCAGGTATTTTTTGCATGACTTTTTCATAGGCAGGGCTTGCTTTTAAGGCGTTGAGAATATCGGGATCAACGCTTTTGCGGGGCCTAGGTTTAATGATTGATTTTTTTCGTAAGCTTGAGCTATTGCTTAAATCTCCAGTGATATTTGTATATTCAAACCACTTCGCTTGGTATTTTTCATCAAAGTTTAATTGTAAATGTTGGCATGCCTGCCGAAGTTCTTTGTTGGGAGTTTCAAGGAAGTTTTCATATAGTAATCGATAACCTCCAGCAGTATTGTCTAGGTACTTTAAGTAAGATTGCATGAATTGTTCTGGTGTGACTTTAGCTTGCCGAACAAGTTGTAACCGGCGCATGCTTAACCAAGTATCCACGGGGTTACGAATAGATTGAACGCAAAGTATGCGGAAGTGTGGTTGCAAGACGTTTATTAAGCTAGCTTCAAATGTAGGCGTGTTTGTTACTGGCATGCCAAAATAGTCAATATGACTCCAATCTCTTAAAACAATTTCTTGTTGTTGCTGATGGCAGTGTCTTTGAATGATTTTAAGCGCGTCAATAAGTGGGGTTTGTTGCCAATTTAAATGCTTATTAAGACCGTGCCAGTTCTGTGCTTGGCGCAAGGCATTAAAACTCAATGCGATTTGCGCATCTGGATGAATTTCACTTAAGAGTGCGATGTGTTGCATCGAGCCGAGGCACTTTCCAATGAGAGTGCCTCCAGAGCGCGCTAGATTGTGAACTACACGAATGGTTGGTTTTTCATGATGCCTCGTGTTGTTATCGCCGTTTTGCTGATGGTCAGCCATGATTGTTAGGCAAGTTGTTAAGCAATAGCATGCTCAATCTGCTCAATGATTGTGTGAGGGTTATTATAATCAATGAAAATGGCCTGTAACTGTTCTGATTTCTTTAACAGTAAGCTCGGGAAACCTTGAGCACCCATTGATCGTGAGAGGTTAATTTGCGTCTGAAGTTGTGCTTCGATTTCATCGCTTTTGATTGTTTGGAGAAACACTTTGCTATCTAAGCCAATTTTTTGAGCACATTCGACTAAAGTTTCTTCATCTGATGGGTTTTTAGCATTCAGATAATAAGCGCTCTGAATAGCATGAATCATTCGGGGTTCGCTTGTTGGCTCGAGTTGTTTTGCTGCCAGCACGGCTCTACAGGCTGGGTATGTTGAGCGTCTAGGCTGACATTTTTCCCAAAAGTCATAATTGAATTCTGTGCCAGGTATCTTTTCTTGAATCGTTTGCCAGTAGCCCGAAATGGCGGTTTGCATGTTTTTCGGCATTGTTTCGTTAGAGTCGGGAGCTAGACCTCCTACTAAATATTCAATCTGGATGTTGTGAGGTAAGTTTTTTTGAACTTCCATCCATGTTTTCTGAAAACCCCAACACCAGCTGCACATTGGGTCATGTATGTAGAAAAGTGTGGCGTCTTTAAGGTTTTCAGTGTTCATTGTTAGAAAGTTCCTAGTTTATTAATTGGTAACATGGCGTATATTCGCCAGCAATTTTCATGCGTTTTTGCTCGACAAAACTGCTTAGCAATTTGTCTAGGTGGCGCATGATTTCAGCATCACCACTGAGTTGATAAAGCCCGTGTTTTTTAATATTGTCGACATAAGTTTCTTTGACATTTCCAGCAACAATGCCAGAAAAGGCTCTACGTAAATTTGCAGCAAGTTGTTCGATAGGCTGGTTGGCATGTAAGTTGAGAGATGACATATTCTCATGACTGGGTTCAAAAGGCGCTTGAAAGTCGTTTTCAACGGTTAATAGCCAATTGTAGTGATAAGCATCTTCTTGTTCGCGTCGGCTTTGTTGGACTTTTTGAAGGCCAGACTTCATTGATTTAGCGACTTGAATAGGGTTATCGATGATAATTTCGTAACGCTTTTGGGCTTCTTCACCGAGTGTTGCCTGGATAAAGTGATCTAAAGCGGTAAAGTAACTTTCAGCTTGTTTGGGCCCTGTTAATATTAACGGAACTTCAATATCCGCATTTGATGGGTGCATCATAATGCCTAAAAGATAGAGTATTTCCTCGCAGGTTCCAACACCGCCAGGAAAAACAATAATACCATGCCCTAGTCTGACAAATGCTTCCAAACGTTTTTCGATGTCCGGCATGATGATGAGTTCGTTGACAATTGCGTTGGGGGCTTCTGAAGCAATAATGCCTGGTTCCGTGATGCCTATATAACGGCCTTGGTTTTGCCTTTGTTTTCCATGAGCAATTGTCGCACCTTTCATCGGGCCTTTCATCGCACCGGTGCCGCAACCAGTGCAAATATCAATTTTTCGTAAACCTAAATAATAACCAACTTCTTTGGTGTATTGATATTCATGGTCATTGATTGCGTGGCCTCCCCAGCACACCACTAAATTAGGTTTTTTGCGAGGCTTAAGAGCTCGCGCATTACGTAAAATATTAAAAACAACGTCAGATGCGGATTGTCCGTTTCTTTCCCAAATAGGGACTTGATGTTGTATGTAAACAATATCTCTCAATACCGCTAATAAATGTTCTTCAATACCGCGTATTAGTTTGCCCTCAACGAAGGCTTCTGCAGGTGCATTAATTAAATCAAGTTCAACACCTCGTGAGGACCGACCAACACAGATTTCAAAGTCTTTATGTCGTGCAAAAAGTGCATGGCTATCATCACTTGCTGAACCACAACTCAACACAGCTAGCGCGCATTTTCGGAATAAGCTTGCTATTGGGTTGTCATTGGATTGTTCTAGTAATGAGATTTCGTGTTGCGAAAGAAGGTCCAGTTGGCCTTTAGGTCTGATAGTGATGTTCAATGTATTTCCTTGAATTGACAGCTGAAAAGATGGGTTAAAATAATAATACGCCTAATTATACGTTTGATCCAAAAAAAAAGGCTACCGATAAGGTAGCCTTTTCGTGAAATACGTTTTTGTTATCTTTCTGATTGCGCTAGAGCAACTAATTGGTCTACCACTGCGAAAAGTTGGTTATTTCCACCGGCGGCTTGTACAGATGTACGAAATTTGCCATCTACAATGATGGTAGGAACGCCATTAGCTCCTGATTTTACGCTGTAAGCATTGGCCGATCTCATATTGCTGTCTACGGTAAATGAGTTATACGCACTTTCTACTTTAGAGGCGTCAATATCAAAATTTGCTTTTAAAAATTTTGTTAATTGTTTTGTGTTGTTGATTGGTTTGCGTTTGCTATGGATCGATTCAAAGACCATTGGATGAGCTTTTTCTTCAATGCCAAGCGCTTTAAGCGTGTAGTAAACCTTTGCGTGAAAAATCCATCGTTGGCTAAAAACCGCTGGCATTGGAATGAATTCTGCATTTTCTGGTTTTGTTTTTAACCAGTTGATGATGGTCGGCTCTAACTGATTACAGTGAGGGCAGCCGTACCAAAACATTTCTCGAACTTCGATCTTATCGCCCGTAGATACCTTCAAGGGGGTTTCCATCCGAATGTAGTGTTGGCCTTCTTGAATTTGTGCTTTTCCTGCTGCAGTTGCATGGTTAGCATGTGCGTTGCTTTGAGATTGCGCATTGATACTCAAAGGCAGTGAGACGAGAGCAGTAAAAAAAAGGGTAATAAAAAAGCGTTTCATAACGAGTTCTCTGTTTTTAGTATGGGTTAAATTGTTTATCCTAACAAAGTTGAAAAAAAAGTTAATCATTGACTTGATGAACGTCATTAAACCAATGATAAATGGTGTTGCGATGTTTGTTCGGGTTAGGCCAGTCGCCCTAGAAGAATATTATGGATATCTGAAAACCCACCATTACTCATTATTAAGATATGGTCATTTGGTTGAGCGATAGAAATTATTTCTGAAACTAGCTGCTCAATGTCATTGATTAAATGAATGTTGCTACCGCTAATCTCATCAGTGTCCCATGAGACGTTCTCAGGAATTGCAAAAAAAGTACGATCAGCGTCAATAACGGCTTTTTTTAGTGCATGCTTATGTGTCCCCATTTTCATGGTGTTTGAACGAGCTTCAATAACCGCAATTAGTTTGCCTTGTTTATTGTCAGCACAATGGTTTTCTGAGTTGATACGAGCCTTTAACCCCGATATCGTAGACGCTATTGCTGTTGGATGGTGTGCAAAATCATCATAGACACAAATATTGTTAACTTGGCCTCGTAGCTCAAGTCTTCGTTTGACTGATTTGAACTGCTTTAACGATTGGCACGCTTCTTGAATTGTGACGCCAATGTGGCGAGCAGCAGCTATTGCGGCAATCGCATTATTGAGGTTATGTTCTCCAATCAGGTTCCACTCACAGGAGTAGCGTTTATTTTCATGAATGACATCAAAAGCGGACCCTGACTCATTTGATTTGATAACGTGAAAATTATTTTGTTCATCGTTATTTTTCTCGGAATATGAAAACGACTGAGTCTCACTCCAGATGCCTTTTTCAAGTGTTTCTTGAATGCTTGATTGCTGGGCGTTATAGATGATTTGCCCGTTTGTTGGGATGATTTTAATCAAATGATGAAATTGAGTCTGAATGGCTTTTAAGTCACTAAAAATATCAGCATGATCAAATTCAAGGTTATTAATCACTAGTGTATTAGGTTTGTAATGAATAAATTTTGAGCGTTTATCTGAAAAGGCGGTGTCGTATTCGTCCGCTTCGATCACAAAAAAATCGGATTTACCTAGCCGTGCTGAAATACCAAAATTTTCAGGAACACCGCCAATTAAGAAGCCGGGTTGGTAACCACAATCTTCAAGTATCCAAGCAAGGAGGCTGCTTGTTGTTGTTTTCCCATGCGTGCCAGAAATGGCTAACACCCATCGTTCGTGAAGTACATTTTCTGACAACCATTGTGCTCCAGAAATGTATGGCATCTTCGTGTTTAGCACGTATTCTAGCTCTGGGTTGCCTCGAGAAATGGTGTTTCCGACAATGATAGTGTCAATATTCTCATCAATGTTGGAACTGTCATAGCCATTAAATAGTGTGACGCCCAGGGATTCTAGTTGGGTGCTCATTGGCGGGTAGGTATTCTGGTCTGAACCTTGTACTTGAAACCCTAATTCTTTGGCGAGTTTTGCGACCCCGCCCATGAACGTTCCACAAATACCAATGATGTGAATTTTTTTTGAAGTCATTTCTCGGATGCTGGATTTTATTTTGCTGGGTTAGCCTGAGATTGTGTTTCACGCATTTGTTCTAGTATCTCTTGAAATTGTTCAGGAAAGAGCATGACAAGCGCTAGAGCAATGCACGCTTGAATGCCAAGAGTTAGAAAAAACGCCTTAGAGCCGCTGATATTTAATGCGTGTTTTATAATATAGGCTTGAATCACAAACTCCCAGATTCGAGCGATAGGGATGAGTATTGCAATGCCTACTATGAATGCAATAAAAATAGCGATATGAATGATTGCAAGGGTGCCAAAAGACGCTAATAGTGTTTGATGCAGTCGTTCAGATTTTTTGTGAGCTTTTAAGAAAAGCCATAGCATAAAGGCAATGGTTGCAACTTTTAAAAGCGAAAATAGGAAAGGATCAATTGTGATATTGCTAGGGATTAATGCGAGTAGCCAAACCCCTGATAACCATGCTAAGGCAAAGGCCGCCGTGGTCGCATTTATGCTAAATGGTACATCGCTTGGTTTTGCCTTGAAAAAAATAATTTGCAGCAAGATACGGATTGTTAACATGATTTTGTTCTAGGTCTGGGCTAGTTCTTGATAAGAGTGTGTATGTAATTTTTTGTATTGCTTAGTATTTGTATGATTCAAGCAATAAGCATGAGTTGTCAAAATTATTTATTAAGCTTATCGAAAAAAATAGATAAAAACAGCTTAAAAGGTGCTAAGAATTTTGGGCTAGATGATAACATGCAAGAAAAAGATATGAAGATGTTTGAATATAAACTAATCACGACAGCGAATGCGGTAGATGAGCTGTGTAAGAAGGCTTTTGATGAAGGCATTGTCAGTATGGATACTGAGTTCATGCGAGAAAAAGTGTATTTTGCGCAGCTATGCCTGCTACAAGTTGCCATAGGTGATGAATACTTTCTGGTTGATACGCTTGCTTTTTCTAAGCCTGAGTCTATTCAGCCAATCGCTGAGGTTTTAGAGAGCCCGCATGTCATTAAAATTTTTCATTCATGTACACAAGATGTTGAAGTGTTGTCACAGCACTTTAATGTTGAGCCCAAAGGCATGTTTGATACGCAGCTTGCGGCAGGTTTTTGCGGTCATGATGGACAAATTGGTTATGCAAATTTGGTGGCTGAAATCTGTGGTGTGGAGCTTGATAAATCGCAAACCCGTACTAATTGGCATCAACGACCTTTGTCAGAAAAGCAACTGGAGTATGCAGTTAATGATGTCGTGTATTTGCAAGCCTTATATGAACACTTTTGTACGGAGTTAAAAAAACGCCAGCGATATGAATGGTTTGAACATGAAATAGTTTCGCTCATACGATCTGCAATTGACAATCACGACCCTGAATTGGCTTATAAAAGATTGAATGGGGCAAATATGTCCGCCAAGAAACAATCATTGTTGGTATTTTTAGCCAAGCTTCGTGAAACGGTCGCCCAAGCGAGTGATAAGCCTAGGCCATGGGTGTTAAAAGATGCTGATTTGTACGCGGTTGCAAATATATTGCCTCAAAGCCATAAAGAGTTGTTTTCATTAGATATTCGCGCAGGTTTTTTAAAACGAAATGCAGATCAAATTCTTGATTTTATTGAATCTCTTGAAGATCAAACGCCTTTGGTGTGGCCTCAGTCATTGCCGCTGACTCCTGAGCAAAAACACCAAGTGAAACTCTTGAGCCAAGCATTGAATAACGTAGCCACTGAGACGGGAGTTTCTCGTAGTATTATCGGAAACCGCAAAGATATTGAAGCATTTGTGGGAGGTAGGGATGCAAAGTTTTTGCATGGCTGGCGTGTAGACTTGATAGGGGACTCTTTATCTTCGCTAATGTAGGTGTTCAATAATCGTCATTTACTGAAAGCGCTTTGTTCAGGAAGTGTTCATTTTTCGTTCAGCTAGTGTTCAGCTAGCAAAGCGTACACTGCAATCATCGAAACTAAAAAACTACATTTTGGAGATTGCTATGATTACATTAAAACAAACGGCCTTAACGATTGCGATGGGTTCATTGGTTGCGTTTTCTAATGTTGCTGATGCGGGCAAACATAAATCTAGTCACTATAAATCAGAACATAGTCATTATGATAATGTCGATTATGCTCGAGTACTGAATGTGCGACCTATTACGAAACGTGTCAAGGTATCTAACCCTGTCGAAAGATGTTATGACAAAAAAGTTTGGCATGAAACGCCAAGACGGCATTCGAGACATAGCCATAAGAATGAGATTGTAGGTGCGTTGATCGGAGCTGCAGTTGGTAATCGAGTTGGGAAGCGAATTGGTGGAAGAAATGGCCGTGATGTAGCGACTGCTGCGGGTGCTGTTATTGGTGGAGTGATAGGTAATGACCATTCTCGTAGATCACGTCACTATAATCATTCATCAGGTTATTATGATGTCGTTCAGCATTGTGAGACACATCATGATGTCAGTTACGAAGAGAAGGTGATTGCTTATAAAGTGAAGTATAAATATCGTGGCAAGGTGTATAAAACTCGCACTAAATTCCACCCAGGAGATCGTTTGAAGGTACGTGTTAGTGTGACTCCTTATGAGTATTCATAAATAGTATTCAGGGAGTCTTAGAGGCTTAAAATCAGCAAGTAAGAGTGATAAGCTGTTGCTTGCTGGTCTCTGTTTTATGAATCATTCAGTTTTCAGATAGAAATAAAAATAGATTTAACGAATACGGTAAGATAATGAAAGACATTTTGAAACGACAATTTGTGAGGTGGAAATTGCCATTAGTACTCAAAAATTCAATGTTGAGAGTATTGCTCTTAGGTGTTTTATCTATGTCGTTTATGAGTGCTGACATAATGGCCTCTGGTGGAAACAATAGTCAACAGGCGATGAAAGTTGCTGAACAGCAGACGAAAGGCAAAGCGGTCAGTAGCAAGTTTATTCAGCAAGGCGAAAAGAAAGGTTATAAAGTTCGTATTTTAAAAGGAGGGAAGGTTAGCCACGTTTTTATTAGTTTGACACAACTGCAATAAGCTTCTGTTATTCATTATTTGAATCGTTAGACATAGATTATGCGTATTTTAGTTGCAGAAGATGAGATGAGTATTCGCGAGCATTTAACTCAGCGTCTTGAAGAGCGCGGATATATAGTGGATGCCGTTGATAATGGTGCTGATGCTATATATTGTGGCGAAGAGTATGCGATTGATTTGGCGGTCATTGATTTAGGCTTGCCAAAAATTGATGGTATTGATGTGATTAAAACGTTACGTCAACAAGGAAAGGTGTTTCCAATACTTATTTTAACGGCTCGAAGCCGCTGGCAAGAAAAGGTCGAAGGTCTAGATGCTGGGGCAGATGACTATCTAACGAAACCGTTTCATATCGAAGAGCTAATTGCTCGAGTTAATGCCTTAGTTAGACGTGTTGCAGGGCAATCTGATAATGTTTTAACAAATGGTAGCCTGAGTGTTGATGTGAGTGCTCAAGTCGTTGAGTATGACGGAAATGAAATTGATCTCACGGCGTATGAATACCGTTTATTGCACTACTTAATGCTGAACCTTGATAAAGTAGTGTCTAAATCAGAATTGGTTGAGCATATTTATGCTGAAGATAATGATAAGGATAGTAATACGATAGAAGTCTTTGTGCGTCGTTTGCGTAAAAAGTTAGACCCAGATTCTATACATAAGCCGATTGAAACTTTGCGAGGTCGTGGTTACCGGCTTGTCAAAGTAAATCGATAAGGTCTTTCTTGTTTAAAACCTATAATCACCTTTCACTTCGTCATCGTGCTGCTTTAGCGGCGGCGTTGACATTGTTGTTGTTTTTTTCCTTGGCCAGTTTTGGTTTGCAACGAGCCTATGAGGACAGTTTAAACAATGCGGCTGAAGGCGAGCTTCGTGCATATATGCTAACGTTAATTGGCGCAATTGATGTCAGTGATGAAGGAGTCTTGAGCCTTGAAGATCTAACGGTTTCAGCATTTAATCAACCTAATTCTGGTGTGTATGCTGAGATTTGGCAAGATCAAAAGCTGATTTGGAGGTCTGACTCACTCATTGGGCAGGCACTGCCAACAGTCAGTGCCTATATTGGTGAATATCAATTTTTTTCAAGCATTACAGGGCACGATGTTTTTCAAAAAGCGAGGGAAAATAACGACACTCCTCAGAGTGTGAACAATATTCTGAGTTTTAAGATTGATTGGAATGATGGGGTGATGTCTGAAAAATTTAGCTTGGTGGTTGCGAATGATGCGGAGCCTTATGTGAAACGGCAGCAAGAATACAAACAAAACTTATGGGTGTGGTTGTTCGGTTTAGGGTTTGGTTTGGTTTTCCTTCAGGTGCTTTTGTTTCAATGGTTGTTTCGGCCGATAACCGCTGTTGTTGAAGAGTTGGGCTCGATTCAGGTTGGTGAAAGATCTCGATTTTCAGAAAATTTTCCACCCGAAGTTTCTGGGCTGACACAAAGCTTGAATGTATTTTTAGATAATGAAAGCCGACACATTCAAAAGGTGAAGGAGAGTTTAGCGAATTTAGCGCATAGTTTAAAAACACCTTTAGCTGTGATTCGTACGGAGCTTTCGGATAAAGAAAAAGGCAATGTTGTGCTGGAAGAGCAGGTTGATCGAATCGCAACAGTGATTAATTACCAACTTAATCGTACGAGCACTTCGGTAAGGCCAAGTTATCGTCAAGCTCAGCCTTGTTATGATTTAACTCACAAGTTACTCAGTGTCATGCAGCGTTTGCATGAATCTAAAGGAATAACCATTAGTGAGGATGTGCAAAAAGAGTTGGTGTTCAAGGGAGATGTAGATGATTTGGCTGAAGTGTTGGGAAATATTTTAGAGAATGCCTGTAAGTGGGCATCATCCAAAGTTCTTGTGCGTTTGTTTAATGATGTTCACCGAAAACTGCACATTCAAATTTTAGACGATGGTGTTGGTATCGCTAAGGGTGATATAGAGACGGTATTGCAGCGAGGCAAACGTTTAGATGTTCAAACGGAAGGGCAAGGGATAGGGCTGTCAATGGTGAGCGATATTATCGAGTCCTATGCCGGAAGCATTGAGCTTAAGCCTTCGCATGAGGTCATGCCGGAGTTTAAAAGCGGCTTAGCCGTATTAATTGTTGTCTAGCGCTGATTTCTCTTAGGTTTTGGTGGTGTTTGAGTCTCACCGTTATTCGTTTTTCATGTTTGAAAAACGTACTTCCGCTTCACCGCTTTCTAGCGCTACTTTTGCAAGCACTAATGCCCGGTTTAACGGGATCCCTTTCGCTTTAGATAAAATCAGCGCGGCGGTGGATAAAAGCATCTGAAATTTCGCGCTTTTGGGCTCTTTAATAACTGTGCTGATATGGGCGAAACGGATTGATTTCCTGGTTTTGATTCCCGTATGTAAATGCATTAAATCAACGGGTGTTTCATCAACGCCTTTTTTTGATAGTTTCTTGTTAATCACTTCAAAGCTACGAAGAGGTTTGTCTAATGCAGGAGAAATGCCGCCTTCGATTCCTTTAAGAATGAGGGCTCTGTCATAGCCTGCCAAAGTCGCCATTGCGCCATAAATTTTGGGGTAAGCGTTGTGTACATAACCCAAGATTAGATGGTTGTGATCGGCTTTGATGGGCATTAATAGCCTTTCTAAAGTCGTCAAAGCTGTTCGCTTGACGATTTTGTCTCTAAAAGGACCTAGGTCGTATAATTCTGGACATACTTTTGATTGGTCAAGATATGCCCAGCCACAATTTTCATCGAATAGTTTGCTAGTGGCTTGTTTGGGCGTTAAGTCAACGGGCATCCCGTTGGCCAAATAAGTTTGATGAGGTGTTAATCCAAATTTGGGGCCAACACTATGAACGCCTTGGATAATAGTTGGAACATCGCAGGCAGCAAGTACGGCAGGGATATAAGGAGTGATTGGAGTGCCCCGTTTATAGCCGTCATAAGGCTCCGCTAGGTAAACTAAGTTGGGTAAATCAATTTCTATCTGGGGCGTCGCCTCTTCAAGTGCCTTATATATTCCCGCATACTCCAGCGTGGATTCACGTTTCATTCGCAACCCAATAAGAAAAAGTGCAGCATGTGTCTCGTCGACACCGCCACGTAACAATGCTTTAGTTGCTTGATAAGCTTCTAATTTGGTAATGTCTTTACCACGATCAGGGCCTACGGCAATCTTTGAGATGATTTCACGCATCAACGTTTCTGTTGGTGTGCGCTTAATATTGATAGTCATAATGCTGTTACAGTCTCCATTCCGCGATTTTAACCATTAATAGAAAAATTTTCTATGGATATCCATTGGTCAGAGGCGATAAGTCAGCTAACATTCGCCCTATGCAGAATTATCCAATATTTGTAGATTTACAAAATCAGCCTTGTTTAGTCGTGGGTGGCGGTGAAATCGCTGCACGTAAAATTCGTTTGCAGCTCGCGGCCGGTGCGAAAATTACCGTTATTTCACCTGAGTTGTCACAAACGGTTCGTCAGGAGATGTTGTCTAATATTCGACATATTGACCGAGAGTTTCGGGAAAGTGATATAGGAGATTACCGTTTGATTACGGCAGCCACTGATAATCCTGAAGTGAACCATTTGGTTTCCAAGCTGTCTCAAGCACGTAATATTCCAGTCAACGTGGTAGATCAGCCGGAATTATGTAGTTTTATTACGCCTTCGATAGTAGACAGAGGGGTAGTGACGATTGCTATATCCTCCGGAGGAGGCGCTCCTGTGATGACTAGAAATTTGCGTGGCAAAATTGAATCGGTTATTCCTTCAAATTATTCCTTGTTAGCCCAAGCGATGCAGGATAATCGTGAAAAGGCAAAAGAAATTTTTCAGGACGAGGATGATCGGCGTCGTTTTTGGGATAAAGTATTTCAAGGCGATGTCGCTGAATTATTTCTCTCGGGTCGAGAAGCCCAAGGGCAGAAAGCATTGGAAAACGCATTCGCATCTTCTGAATATACTGAGCAGTCAGCAGTGGGTGAGGTTTGGCTGGTGGGTGCGGGGCCGGGTGACCCTGATTTGTTAACATTTAAAGCGTTACGTTTAATGCAGCAATGTGATGTTGTTTTGCATGATGCGCTCGTGAGTGATGAGATTTTGAACCTTTGTCGACGTGATGCAGAACGTATTTATGTCGGCAAACGACGAGCAAATCATGCAGTGCCTCAAGAGAATATCAACCAGTTACTGGTTACCTTAGCTAAAGAAGGTAAGCGAGTTGTTAGGCTTAAGGGTGGTGATCCTTTTATTTTTGGCCGTGGAGGTGAAGAAATTGAAGAGCTGTTTGATGCGAAAATACCGTTTCAAGTGGTTCCTGGTATTACCTCCGCTAGTGGGTGCGCAACTTATGCAGGTATTCCCCTGACGCATCGTGACCATGCTCAGTCAGTGACGTTTGTTGCTGGTCACTTAAAAGGAGGCTACGCTGACTTGGATTGGCCGCATTTGGCGAATGCTAAGCAAACACTGGTAATTTATATGGGGTTGATAGGGTTGCCAGTTATTTGTGGGAAATTAATTGAACATGGTTTGTCACCAGACATGCCGATGGCGATTGTTGAGAAAGGTACTCGACCAGACCAAAGAGTGTTGATAGGCACGTTGTCAACAATGCCGGATATGATTAAATCGCAACACGTTCAAGCACCTACATTAATTATTGTGGGTAGCGTCGTTAATCTGCAAGAAAAATTGAGTTGGATGTCGTGATGCAAAAGCGGTCAATGTTCTGTTTTGTTGATTGATTGATGTAAGTTTTTGTACTGTGATGGCGATGAGCAATGCTATACTCCTCGCCTGAATTTTTATCTAGATAATTAAAAAGTTTTATGGATCATTTAGAATTTGAGCAACCTATTGTTGAATTACAACAAAAAATCTCTGAGCTAAAAAAACTCAGTGATAGTGAGCGTATTGATGAGAAGGAGAAGGTTGATATCTCAGAAGAGTTAGAACGTTTGCTAAAGAAATGTGAGAAATTAGAGTCTAATATCTTTTCATCACTAGATCCTTGGCAAATTTCTCAGCTTTCACGCCATCCCCAAAGGCCGTATACGCTTGATTATATCAATGAAATTTTTGATGATTTTCAAGAGTTGCATGGTGATCGTATGTATTCTGATGATCGCGCATTGATTGGCGGCACTGCTCGTTTGGCTGGGCAGCCGGTGATGGTGATCGGGCATGAAAAAGGTCGTAAAACAAAAGATAAAATTCGTCATAATTTTGGGATGCCTCGTCCTGAAGGTTATCGCAAAGCATTGAGGCTGATGAAGTTAGCTGAACGGTTTAACATGCCTGTGATTACTTTTATCGATACACCAGGAGCCTATCCTGGAATTGGCGCTGAAGAGCGCGGTCAGAGTGAGGCAATTGCTAGAAATTTATTTGAAATGGCTAAGCTTAAGGTGCCAGTTATATCGCTTGTGATTGGCGAAGGTGGCTCAGGTGGCGCTTTAGCGATTGGGGTTGGTGATCGCTTGCTCATGTTGCAATATTCTATTTATTCAGTGATTTCCCCGGAAGGTTGTGCGTCAATTCTTTGGAAAAGCGCAGACAAGGCTAAAGATGCAGCAGAAGCATTAAAACTGACGGCAGAGAATTTATTTGAATTAGGTTTAGTTGATGAAGTTTTAAGTGAGCCGGTAGGCGGCGCACATCGAGATAAAGACGCTATGATTCAAACAATTAAAGATGCATTGCAACGCCATTTATCGGAGGTGCAGCGTAGTGTGTTGAGTGATGATGAGTTACTTGAGAAGCGCTATGAACGTATTACTGCGTATGGTCGTTTCGAAGAGTAATAGGTTGTGAGAAAGCATTAAAGAAGGAGTTTGTTCTGCTGATTAACCAACAATTTGCTGATGATTTTTTAGCGTTAAGCGCCGAATTTCCACTGAGAGATTCGGCGTTTTTTGTTGCGCTTAGCGGTGGTTTAGATTCGTGTGTATTGCTGGATTTGTTAGTCAATTTAGCAAGTCAGTATAATGAGCTTGATATTCGAGTTGTTCATTATAATCATCGATTGCAACATGCGTCAGATGAGTGGCTAGTGTTTTGTGAAAAATTAGCTGCTCATTACCAGCTTCCATTTGTTTCATGTAGTGATGGAGTGGTGGTTGAAAAGTCTTCTGGGGTTGAAGCGTCGGCTCGAAAGGCTAGATATCAATGGTTTAGTAAAGTGATGAGTGATTGCTTGGAGCAAGAGGTAGCAGTCAAAAATACCGTGCTATTGACCGCTCATCATTGTGATGATCAAGCGGAGACTCTCTTGTTGAATATGTTGAGAGGGACTGGATTGAATGGCCTGCGAGGAATTGCCGCTATAAAAGATTTTTCAGTCAATCATTCAAGGGTATTGAGTTCAACTATCTCTCAAACTTCTCAAATATTAATGAGGCCTCTTTTAGGTTTTACAAAGTGTGACTTGCAAGAATACGCCTCCGACGGTCAATTGAGTTGGATAAATGATCCGAGTAACCAAGATGTCGCGTTTAGAAGAAATGCAATTAGGCATCAAGTTATGCCTGAGTTACATAAGATTCGGCCCGATGCCAGTAAGCAATTGAGCAAGTTAAGTCATAGAGTGTCGGATGCTCAACAAATATTGCAAGAGGTTGCCGCAAGCGATTTGTCGTTTACTCAACAAGAAGGGTTTTGCCCAATGGATAAATCCTATGGGCTTTCTCTGGAAGGTTTACGAGTGTTTAGTGTTTCGCGACAAATCAACGCTATTCGCTATTGGCTTGAGGCGATTCAGTTTCCATCTGAGTCAGAAATGGATCTACTGAAAGTGATGGATTGGTCGTTGAATGGAGCTGCTTCCGGTGCAGAGCTGCGACGAGGTCAGCGTCTTTATCGTTTCTATAATGATGTTTTATATGTCATGCCCCACAGGGAGATTGATGAATGCAGTGTTGGCTTAAGGGGTGAATTATTGTGGAGTGATCTGAGTCAATCGCTAGATGTGTCACATATTTTCGACGGGGATAGTGTTGGTTGGCAAATTTCTTGCGAAGAAGATAGCCAGTGGTTTGAGGCTGTTGTTCTGATTAAGCCCGCCTCTATGTCTAAGAGCATCTATTTGCCAGGTAAAAAAGGACATATACAGGCTAAAAATTGTTTTCAAGAATACAAAGTGCCTCCCTGGCGAAGGCAAAGTGCTTTGTTTGTGACTACACAGGAGCATGAACTTCTCAGTATTATTGGCGGTAGGAAGCAGAAGGATTTCTATTTAGAGTATGTTGAAAGTCATTAAGTTTTGATGAAAGTTTCGAGGTTTGCTCATGGAAACTCATTGTTCAAAAAAACACTTTCTGGTAAGCTGTGATACCGTCTGATTCACAAGTTTTTCACACTTTTAGCGATTTTCAGAGACTATTTTTGTTTCTGATATTTTTGTATTTTTTTGAAAAAGTGTGGTTTTTTTAATCTTAACTTTCAGTTGTACGTCACTGAATGAACTTAACTAATGACTAAATTTGTTTTTATTACTGGCGGGGTTGTTTCGTCCCTGGGTAAAGGTATTGCCGCCGCATCACTGGGTGCTTTGTTGGAAGCGCGTGGTTTGAAAATTACCATGATGAAGCTTGATCCATATATCAATGTCGACCCTGGCACAATGAGTCCTTTTCAGCATGGTGAAGTATTCGTGACCGATGACGGCGCTGAAACAGATTTAGATTTAGGCCATTATGAACGATTTGTGAGTTGTAAGCTCACGCAGAAAAATAACTTTACCACTGGGCGCATTTATGAGCGTGTTTTGCGTAAAGAACGACGTGGTGAATATCTAGGAGGGACGGTTCAAGTTATTCCTCATATCACTGATGAAATGAAAGATGCCATCCATGCAGGCGCTGAAGGTGCGGATGTGGCGTTGGTTGAAATTGGCGGCACTGTGGGTGATATCGAATCACTCCCGTTCATGGAAGCTATTCGGCAAATGCGTGTCGATTTAGGTTATGAAAATGTATTGTTTATGCATTTGACGCTTGTCCCGTATATCGCAGTAGCGGGTGAAATTAAAACGAAACCAACTCAACATTCAGTGAAAGAATTACGGAGTATTGGCATACAGCCTGATATTCTACTTTGCCGTGTTTCGGAGCATTTGCCCGAGAACGCTAAAAAGAAAATTGCATTGTTCACTAATGTCTCTGCTGATGCGGTTATTTCAGGTATTGATGTGGGTAATATATATGAAATTCCATTGTTGTATCATGAGCAAAAAGTAGATGAATTAGTTGTCAAGCATCTGCGATTGGATGTGCCGCCAGCTGATTTGTCTATTTGGGAAAATGTTGTTCACAATAAAACGAATCCTGAAGGTGAAGTAACGATTGCTCTGGTAGGCAAATATATTGGCTTGACTGAATCCTATAAGTCATTGTCTGAATCGTTAATCCATGCGGGCATTCATACATTGAATAAAGTGAATATTCATTATGTTGATGCCGAAACCCTTGAAGGGGATGGTCTGAATAATGTAGATGAAATTTTTGCCAATGTAGACGGTATTTTGGTAGCGGGAGGCTTTGGAGATCGTGGTGTAGAAGGTAAGGTTATTGCGGCAAATTACGCGCGAACTCAGAATATTCCTTATTTAGGTATTTGCCTTGGTATGCAAGTTGCCGTCATTGGCTATGCGAGGGAGGTTGTGGGCTGGTCAGATGCCAATAGTTCAGAATTTAATCCCGACACTAGCAAACCTGTCGTGGCACTGATTAGCGAGTGGACGAACGAAGATGGTTCTGTTGAAAGTCGCGATGAAAATTCTGATATGGGTGGAACAATGCGTTTAGGAGGCCAGCGTTGTTTTCTGAAATCGGGTTCACTTGCGCAAAAGATCTATGAAGACGATGTTATTGTTGAGCGTCATCGGCATCGTTATGAAGTGAATAATGAGTTGCGTCCAATGTTGGAAGAAGCTGGCCTGGTAGTCTCTGGAACATCAAAAGATAATTTGGTTGAAATGATTGAAATGCCTGATCATCGCTGGTTTGTGGCGAGTCAATTTCATCCTGAATTCACCTCGAATCCAAGGCATGGGCACCCTTTATTTTCTGCCTATATAAAGGCTGCAAATGACTATAAAAGTGAGCGTTAAAATAGCTATATACGCACGTCAGAATGAAATGATTAGAAGCACCGAGGAAGTTGAATGAAATTATGTGGTAAAGAGGTTGGTTTAGATCAGCCGTTTTTCTTGATTGCAGGGCCTTGTGTGATTGAGTCTCGAGAGTTTGCATTAGAAACGGCTAGGCGCATTAAAGAGATTGCGGATCAAGTGGGTATTCACGTTATTTATAAATCTTCTTTTGATAAAGCGAATCGCACGTCCGTATCGTCATTTCGAGGGCCACAAATTGATGAAGGCCTAGATATTTTAGCGGAAGTACGGGATGTCACTGGTTTACCCGTTTTGACAGATGTTCATGCACCAGAGCAGGTGGAAAAGGTTGCTGCAGTGGTTGATGTGTTACAAACGCCTGCTTTTTTATGTCGTCAAACTGATTTAATGCAGGCTGTTGGTGCTTGTGGAAAGCCGGTGAATATCAAAAAAGGGCAATTTTTATCACCGCCTGAAATGAAAAATGTTGCTGAAAAGGCGCTAGAAGCTGGCGGTGAAGGCAATGTAATGGTGTGTGAGCGAGGCGCGAGCTTTGGCTACAATAATTTGGTGGTCGATATGCGTTCCTTAGCACAAATGAGAGATACTGGATGCCCTGTCGTATTTGATGCGACGCATTCAGTGCAGTTACCAGGTGGTCAAGGTAATAAATCTGGCGGCCAGCGTGAATTTGTTCCTACGCTGGCGCGTGCAGCTGTGGCCGTCGGGGTTTCTGGTCTTTTCATGGAGACACATCCTGACCCTGAAAACGCATTTAGCGACGGCCCGAATGCATGGCCGATGAATGATTTAGCTGAATTACTAACTCAGCTGAAACAACTTGATGCGGTGGCAAAAGGATTAAGCTAATATTCTTTTTTTACGATACATATACTTCCTATTTTAATTATTTTTCGGTTTTGAGTTAAATCATGTCTACAATCAAATCTATTCTTGCTCGTCAAATTCTTGACTCTCGCGGTAACCCTACAGTCGAAGCTGATGTTTTACTAGCTGACGGTTCCTTTGGCCGTGCTGCTGCGCCATCTGGTGCATCCACAGGTTCATTGGAGGCTTTGGAGTTACGTGATGGGGACAAGTCCAAGTATTTGGGTAAGGGGGTTCATCAAGCAGTTGCTAACGCAAATGGCGCAATTCAAGAGTTGTTGATTGGTGAAAATGCGTTAGATCAACGCGCAATTGATCAAGCGATGATCGATTTAGATGGCACTGAGAATAAAAATAAGCTTGGCGCTAACTCAATTTTAGCTGTTTCTCTGGCTGTTTCTAAGGCGGCAGCAAGCAGTAAAGGGCTTCCACTTTACCGTTATTATGCTGAATTATTTAGCAATGAACGCTTATCTATGCCTGTGCCTCAAATGAATATTATTAATGGTGGCGAGCATGCGGATAATTCGATTGATTTTCAAGAGTTTATGATCTTGCCTACAGGTTTACCGACATTTTCTGATGCCTTAAGAGCGGGCACAGAAGTATTTCATGCATTGAAAAAAGTATTGCATGATCGAGGCTTGAGTACCGCAGTAGGCGACGAAGGCGGGTTTGCTCCAAACTTGGAGTCAAACGAAGCGGCTTGTGTCATTTTGATGGAAGCGATTAAAAATGCAGGTTATGAAGCTGGCAAAGATATCATGATTGGTTTAGATGTTGCTTCAACCGAGTTCTATAGAGAAGGTAAATATCACTTGGAAGCTGAAGGTAAGGCGCTAAATTCAACAGAATTTGCGGACTACATTCAAGCATGGGTTGAAAAATACCCTATTATTACTATCGAAGACGGTATGTCAGAAGATGACTGGGCCGGTTGGGCTGATCTCACTGAGCGTGTCGGTGATAAGATTCAGTTGACTGGCGATGATTTGTTTGTGACAAATACTAAAATTTTGAAACAAGGTATTGATAAAGGTGTTGCAAACTCTATTTTGATTAAATTTAATCAAATTGGCTCATTGACCGAAACGTTAGATGCGATTCAAATGGCGCATGATGCAGGGTACAAAGCGACTATTTCTCATCGATCAGGCGAGACTGAAGATACAACTATCGCCGATTTGGCTGTTGCGACTGGCGCGGGACAGATCAAAACGGGTTCATTGTGCCGTTCTGATCGCGTTGCGAAATATAACCAGCTACTTCGTATAGAAGAAGAATTAGGTGATGCGGCTTTGTATGATGGCATCGCTGTTTTTTCTTGATGGCCTAACTTATAAATATTGTATCGAGAATCAATTATGGATCGGTTTTCTGAGCGAACATTAGCGTTGGCAGGCATGTTTCAATCTGCCTCTTTAGTGCAACAAGTGGCGCGTCAAGGAGAGGTGTCCGATCGGTTTGCAAAAAATGCTTCGCTTAATTCTGTATTGATTCTTGATGCTATCAATACCCAGGCTGTATTTTCAGATAAACAGGGTATTCGTTTAGGCCTAAAGCAAGTAAAAGCAGTGTTTGATGGCGCTCGAAGCATGGAAAGTATAGAGCTTTTCCAGTATGTCGCTGGCCTTGGGCAACTGGCGATTAACATGCAAAAAGATAATGCACGGATGCATGCATTTACCCCTAGAATTGAAGCCTTATCTGGTTTTTCAGGAGAGCAGTTAATCGAAGCAATGGCAGATGTTTACAAAAGTCATGTGTCTGATCTGCAGCCGAGAATTTTAGTGAATGGTGAACAAGGTTTCTTAGCGCAAGAAGAGGTTGCTCAACAAGTCAGGGCATATTTGTTGGCAGGGATACGCTCAGCGTTCTTATGGCAGCAAAAAGGAGGCAGTCGTTGGGACTTTATGTTCAAACGAAGTAAGTATGCAGCAGAAGCGGAGCATTTGTTGTAATAAATCCGGGCTAGGGTTGACGGTTAGCTAGCCAAGTCAGTTTACGAAATAAAATCAAAAATAAAATAGGTTAACTATGAATAAAACGGCGTTGGGTGTCTTTTCGATTGCGCTTTCATCATTATTGTTAGAATTAATCTTGATTCGAGTGTTTGATGTTTTGTGGTACCCCAACATGGCGTACATGATCATTACTTTGGCTGTATTTTCTTTTGGTTTGGCAGGGGTTTATTTGTCAATAAAGCCGCTTGAAAAACACCCGAATACATGGCGGTGGTTATCCATTGCAACGGCATTGATGGCATTAACCACGCTGCTGCTTATTCCAATGTTGAACTTAGTGAAGTTTAACTACGAACTCCTATCCGACCCAGCGTTTACCTTGTCTGTGGCGCGAAATTTTTTCATTATTTATGCGGTGATATGTGTGCCATTTTTTCTGACAGGTTTTGTGTTGTCAGCGGTGTTTATGCATTACGCCAGTCAGATTCGTCAGCTATATTTTTGGGATTTGCTTGGCGCGGCTATCGGTTGTTTATTGTTAATACCGTTGTTACCAAAGCTTGGAACTATTGGCATTATTTTTGTCTCTGCTGCATTTGCATTATTAGCCTCATCATTATTTAGTAAATCATTATGGTGGGGTAGAGGTGGGCTTGTTGTGGCACTTGCAATTGCCATAACGCCTTTTACGTGGGATCACATTAAAACTTTCGATCCGCACATGAATAAACGCAACTATCAAGTGCTTACAGATTTGAAAGAGGGTGTTTGGTGGGATCCGATTTCCAAAGTAGATATCATTGATTATGAAGGCTTGAATGAAGAGCATGGCACCAACTACACGTTTAAGTGGATTGCGTATGATGGTGGCAGTCAAACCAGCTATTTTTATCGTTTCGATGGTGATTTTGATAAATTACGTTCAGAGCTTCCCGACAATGCTAGGCAACACTTTTGGGATCGTTATTTAACGGTATCGCATTTTTCGAAGGCAGACAAAGGTTCTGAAGTGCTCGTGATTGGAAGTGCTGGAGGCCAGGAAATTAAGGCAGCATTAACTTACGGCGCTGCTAAAGTCGACGCAGTTGAGTTGGTTGCTAAGGTGGTTGAGCTAGGTAAGACGACGTACGCGGATTACATCGGTGACGTGATGAATCATCCCAATGTCAACGCAAGGAAGGGAGAAGGCCGCAGTTACCTGCGTTCAACCAATAAAAAATACGACATTATTCAGATTAATAGTAACCATACTTCGTCGAGTATCGCTGCAGGAAGCGGGGCGATGCAGGCGGCATATCTACAAACAGTTGATGCATACCAGGAATACTTTAATCATTTGAATGAAAATGGCGTGCTGCATATTAATCATCATATCTATCCCAAAATGGTGCTGACAGCAGCGAAGGCGTGGAAAGCATTAGGTCGCGATGATTTTCGTCAGCATGTAATTGTGTTTGAAAAATCAGGGTATCACGATAATTTACCGACTTTTTTAGTTAAAATGACACCCTGGTCAGTGCAAGAAGTTGCGGATATTCAACAGTATATGAATACCTATGATTTTGTTATTAACCCTTTTGAGCCGAAAGCGTCGTTTTTGACAGACGACTTTTTTAACGGAGAGTTACCGAAAGAGTTAGTCGCTAAAATTCCCTATCGCATTGAAGCGCCAACGGATAACCAGCCATTTTTTAATTCTCTGCGAAACACGTTCGCTACTTTACCAAAAGAAGATGCCTCAGTATTTGTTAATTCTTCAGTGTCTGGTTTGCTGAACTCACAAAAGAAAACAGGCTATCCTATTGATGTTGTTCATTTAATTGTGACGGCTGCTAGTGCATTAATCTTTGCGATTTTATTCACATTTGTTCCCTTATTATTTTCAAAAGCGGGTCAGAATAAATGGGATGGAAAAGGCAGTTTCATCGTCTATTTTTCATGCTTAGGCCTGGGTTTTATTATTTTTGAGTTGGTCTTCATTCAAATTTTTATGAAGCTGATTGGCTATCCTTTGTACGCCTACACGACTGTTTTATTCACATTTTTATTTGGTGCAGGTATCGGCAGTTATTTTTCTGAACGCTTACAATTGATCGAAAAGAAGCGTATTTGGCTGCCTTTTGTTGGAATTGCTGTCACGACGATTTTGTTGGTGGTTTATAAACAGATTTTATTTGATTTATTCTTGCAATTTGATGTCAGTGTCAGAGTCATTATCTCGGTCATGATGATTTTTCCGTTGGCATTCTTTTTAGGAATGCCCTTCCCTTTGGGAGTATTAGCAATTCAGCACAAACCTGCAGGCACCGTTGCATGGGCTTGGGCGTTTAATGGACTATTTACTGTTGCAGGAGGCATCTTCACGGCAATTTTTTCAGTGTATTTTGGTTTCCAAATAACGATGTTGGTAGCGCTTGCAGCTTACATCTTGGCGTACATCATGTATAAAAAATTGTTTCGGTTGTACTTGCAAGATATTGCCTGAATAGCGTCAATTTCAGTTCTCAAAAACTCTTCAGATATCACTTAATATCATTAAAAGTTTCCTGTTTTTTAAACTGTATTGGTTTTTTTAACTTTTTTTGTATCGAAAAAAACACTTTTCGACTCTTGATGTTATTCAATCTGTACAGTATTGTCACTGGAGGAGGAAATCGTTAATTTGTTTCAAAGTCAGCTCGATCTTTGAAACGTTTTTTTAATTCTTTGGAGAATCTTATGAAAATGATAAAAAAAATCTCACTTGTAACTATTGGTGTCGCTGGTGCAGCACTAAGCATGACTGCGAATGCAGGTACCTTAGATGATGTAAAAGCGAGAGGAGCATTATCTTGTGGCGTCAGTACTGGCTTGGCTGGATTTTCGCAAAAGGATGAAAA
>JBOEGT010000028.1:0-12134 GCA_050633585.1 Arenicella sp. | reverse complement strand
GCTTTTCCTTTTTCTTCATCAACCAGTCTCAAATTGGCTCCGCCAACAAAAACGCCCATTTTGATACGTTGTTGAACAAAATAATTTTTTCCACTTTCTGTTTTTACAAGTAAGTCATTAGGTGAAAACTCTGATTCTGTGGATATTTTGTGTTCTTGGCCGCCTTTGACAGTTGTATAGAAAAATATATTCGGAGCTGTTTCTCCTACGCACTTGTCATTAACCCATATATCTTTTTTTAAAGCGCCTCCAGGTCCGCCTGCGCGAAAAATATATAAACCTGAATTTTCTCCAGAAGGTAAGTTAAACGCTTTTGCTTTATCGGATGCTTCTTTGCTCTCCATAGGAATGGAGGCGCAGCCGGTTAATACAGTTGAGGCTAATAAGACGGTTACTAGTTTTTTGTACATTTTGATTCCTTTAGTCGTTAGATTAGATTCACATAACAGATATATTCACTGCAGTGAAATGGGTTGAAAATTGCCTTCCGTTTATTGATTTAAAACAGCAGCTATGGAGTCAGTGACATAATCAATGTTGGCGCTGGAAAGTCCGGCTACATTCATGCGCGTTGAATTGAGAATATAAACGCCATGTTCGTTGCGAAGTGATATCGCCTCTTCTTGTTCAATGCCTAGGTATGAAAACATGCCTTGATTTTGGGTGATGAAGGAGAAGTCTTTTTTATGTTGTTTATTGTTCAGTTTTTCAGTGAATTCTTGTCGTAAACCTTGGACGTGTGAGCAGACTTCAATCACTTCATCTTTCCATATTTTGGTGAGTTTTTCGTCACTTAAAATAGTGCCTACAATACCGCCGCCATGGAAGGGTGACATGCTATAGCTTGTTCGCATTAACGAAATAGCATTGGTTTTGGCCGCTTCAGCTTGTTCTGCGTTTTTGTTGATAAACAAAGCGGCGCCAGTGCGCTCGCGATATAGCCCGAAGTTTTTTGAGCAAGACGCTACAATGATGACTTCGGGTAAGTGTTTAGCGGCTTGTCTCACGCTGTATGCATCGTCATCCAGTGATTGTCCAAAACCTTGATAAGCAATATCGAACCATGGAATGAAACCTTGTCGTTCGGCTACTTCAATCACTTGATCCCATTGAGTTTTGTTGAGGTCAGCGCCTGTGGGATTATGACAACAGGCGTGGAATAAGACTAAGTCACCAGCTGGCACCTTTTCTAAGGTAGAAATCATGGCGTCAAAATCAACTAAGCCTGTTTTAGGGTCGTAATATGGGTATTCCGAAGTCCTTAACCCTGCGCTTTCAATCAACGGGAAGTGATTGCCCCATGTTGGTGTACTGAACCAAACGGTGGCGTCTTTGCTTGCGTTCACTATTGTTTCGGCGGCGAGCCTTAGCGCGCCACAACCACCTGGGGTCATACAGATAGAGCTGCGATCTGAGAGTGATGTTGATAGCTCGTCACCAAGCAACAGGCTATGCATGCCTGCTAAAAACTGTGGGTCTCCTTGTTGAGCAATGTAGACCTTTGAGTCTTGCGCATTAATCATGTGCTGCTCAGCCAGTTTAACGGCTTTAAAAATCGGAGTGTTGCCGGTATCCGTTTTATAAACACCCACACTGAGGTTCACTTTCTTTGGATGGCTGCTTTTCATAAATTCTTGGCTTAAGCCAAGAATGGGATCAGGTGGGAGAATTTTTAGTGTTTCAAACATAATAGTGCCTTCGCCTTACTTTCAGTGACGCAATCATCCGTGGGTGATTGTCTAGGCATGCCAAAGAAATTACCCTGTCGAGCGTTAACCTACTATCTTTTGCATACAAGCAGCGAATCATAAAGCCTTCAGGCGAGAGTCGCTATGACTTTTTGAGGATTCTAGGAATAATTTTGTTCCAAGTAAGCGAGCTCTGAATCAGTGAAGCCAGCTTTTTGGCGAGCGGTTAAATTAAATGGGCCGCGCAATTCTCCGTGCAAGTGTTTTTTGACGCAGTCTAGAAAGGTGGCTTGTGGTTCTAGGGCTTGTTGCTTGCAGTGATACACAAACCAGTCTGAGCCAATGCGGACATGATCAATTTCATCATTGAATATGATCTCAAGAACGTGAACGGCATCACTGTCTCCAACAGCGGATAGCTTTTCGATGATGGAGGGTGTCACGTCTAGGCCGCGAGCCTCTAAAACCCGAGGGACTAATGCCATGCGAGATAGAACGCTATCTTGTGTGCGCACACACATGTCCCATAAGCCATCATGGGCGGGGAAGTCGCCATAATCGATATTATGCTTTTCAAGATAATGGCAGACTAGGCCAAAGTGCTTTGCTTCTTCACTTGCCACTCGAATCCAGTCACTATAAAACTGACGCGGTTGATCGGCAAACCGATAAGCCGCGTCTAGCGCAAGATTGATTGCATTAAACTCGATATGGGCGACAGCATGCATTAAGTGGTTGCGCCCTGACTGTTTGCCAATGCCACGTTTGTGTAATTGTTTAGGTAGAACTAGTTCTGGCTTTTCAGGCCTGCCGGGTTGAATATTTTTTAACGCTGCTTTGTGATCGATAGATAAAGCGTGTTTTTGCATTTGCTCATGCAAGTGTTGCGTTATAGCGCATTTATTCTGAGGATTTGTCTCCATTAATGCGTCATAGCAGGATTGTTGCAGTGAACGATTCATTGGATGTGTTAGAGTCTAGGCCAGATACGCACGGCTTATAGGTCTTTAATCGTTTGCTTTTGAGCGAACGTGATTCTTGGGTGACCTGCATAATCTGAGCGAGTATCGATATTTGCAAAGCCATGCTCTTGTAAAAGTGCCTGAGTGCGTTGTGCTTGTTGGAAGCCATGCTCCAAGATTAGCCAACCGCCTTCATTAAGGTAGTCCTTTGCATGGCTGATGATATGTGTAATATCAAAAAAACCATCTGCGCCGCTGGCTAGTGCAGTGTTTGGTTCGAAGCGCAAATCACCTTGTTGTAAATGAGGATCTTGGCTTTCAATGTAAGGTGGGTTGCTGCAAATCACATCAAATTGTTGGTCTTGAAGCGCGCTAAACCAATTGCTTTGTAAAAACTTTACATGGTTTAAATGATGAGTGTCAGCATTTTTCTGCGCAATACTGAGTGCTTCGGCTGACATATCAACGGCCGTGATCTGTGCTTTGGGTAATTCTGTGGCTAATGCGAGAGCAATGGCGCCGCTGCCAGTGCCCAGGTCAACAATGTGAATACTTTGTTGAGTCTGTTGAGGATCATCGTGAAATGTTTCAGTCGTGAAGAGTGCTGCTTTCTCTAGGGCGATTTCAACTAAAATTTCGGTTTCAGGTCTAGGGATAAGCGTGGATTCATTCACGGTGAGGTTTAAAGACCAAAACTCACGTGTCCCAACAATATATGCAATAGGCTCGCCTTGATGGCGACGTTGAATATAGGCATCAAAGCGATCAATATCTTCTGGGGTGAGTTCTTCATCTTGATAGGTAAGAAGCCATGCTCTAGATTGTTTTAAGCAATGTCCTAGCAAGACTTCTGCATCAATTTCAGGCGAGCTTGATGAATCGAACAATGCCAAAATGGCATCCGATAGCGCGGTTTGAACAGTTTTGGTGGTCATGCTGTTGCGTTCCCAAGCTTATGTGAAAATAAGGGTTGACGATGATTGGCTAGCCTTCAGATAGTTCGGCTAATTGGTCGGCTTGGTATTCGGAAATTAGCGGGTCGATAACCTGTGCTAATTCGCCCGTCATGACAACATCTAATTTATAGAGCGTTAAGTTAATTCGATGGTCAGTCACGCGACCTTGTGGATAGTTGTACGTGCGAATCCGCTCTGAGCGATCACCGCTACCCACCAAGCTTTTACGTGCTTCGGCTTGTTCGGATTGTTGCGCGTTGCGTTCGGCATCAAGGATGCGAGCTTTTAACATCGACATGGCACGTGCTTTATTTTTGTGCTGTGAACGATCGTCCTGACACTCGACAACAGTGCCTGTTGGAAGGTGGGTTAAACGCACCGCAGAATCTGTTTTATTCACATGCTGACCGCCAGAACCTGATGCTCGGAAAGTGTCAACGCGTAAATCTGATGGGTTGATGTCAATGTCATCACTGATTTCGTCGGCTTCCGGTAAAATAGCAACCGTGCAGGCGGATGTGTGAACGCGGCCTTGTGTTTCGGTTTCAGGGACACGTTGTACGCGATGGGCGCCGGATTCAAACTTCATCTTCGAATAAGCGCCGCGGCCTACAACACGGCAAATAATTTCTTTGTAACCGCCATGTTCACCTTTGTTCTCATTCAAAATCTCGACTTGCCATTTTTGCGTGGCAGCATAGGTAGAGTACATTTTAAATAAGTCGCCAGAAAAAATGGCTGCTTCGTCTCCGCCAGTGCCCGCGCGTATTTCTAAAAAGATGTTGCGATCATCATTCGGGTCTTTCGGTAGCAAAAGCACTTGTAACTTTTTCTCGAGTACTTCGATTTCATCGCCCGCTTCACGCATTTCCTCTTGCGCCATTTCTTTCATTTCAGCGTCATTGCCCGCTTCTTCAAGCATCTCTTTAGCACCAGCGTAATCACTTTCTAACTGGGTAAAGCGTTGGTAGCTCTCTACAATGGGAGTGATGTCAGATAGTTCGATATTCAGTTTACGAAACTTGTTTTGATCTCCAATCACGCTTGGGTCAGACAGTAAATGCCCGATTTCTTCTTGGCGTTCAATCAGATTGTCGAGTTTTAAGCGTAATGAATCTTTCATGGTATGTTAGTTGTCTATGCAAATGCTGGTCAAAATCAGCCGATCATTAATTGAGTATAGGTAATAAAATGCAAGCAGGGGCGGCGGCCAGCCTAATGTTTTTTGCTTGGCTTGTCGAGGGGATTTTCGATTGCGTCTAATTCGTTGCTAGGCAGATCGAGTTGGTTTGAGTCAATTGACTCATTCAAACCAAACAGTTTTCGAGCGGCATCGAGCATGTGTTCGTCACTATTGCTGGTGAGTTCAGTGGTTGGGCGGTGTAAAAACTTTCGTGAAATGGTGTGAGCTAATTGTTGTAAGACCATTTCTGGATTATCGCCTGCCTGAATTTTTTTCAGGCTTCGCTCAACTTCTGAATGGCTGATGGCGAGTGTTTGTTCGCGCAAGGCTTTCATGAGCGGCTCGTGATCAAGGTTGTTTAACCATTGAATAAACTCGCCTGTTTGGGTGTCGATAATACCCTCGGCTTGCTTGGCCGCTCGTTTGCGGTTGTCCATATTTTCACTGACGACTTCTTGTAAGTCATCGACTGTATAAAGATAGACATTGCTGAGTTTTGCAACTTCGGGTTCGATATCTCGGGGAACCGCTAGGTCAACTAAAAACATGCGTTTGTTTTTGCGTTTTTTGAGTGTCGATTCAATCATGCCTTTGCCCAAAATAGGCAGCGTGCTCGCTGTGGAGCTAATCACAATTTCAGCATTGGTTAATTCATTTGAAATTTCGGATAACTCAATTGCTCTGCCTCCTAAGTTATTAGCAAGCTCGACTCCACGTTCAATCGTTCGATTAGCGATGGTGAAGTTTTTAACGCCTTGAGCTTGGAGGTGTTGTGCTGCCAGAGCGATGGTTTCACCTGCGCCAATCATTAAAACGCGTTGCTCAGATAAATCTGCAAAAATTTGTTTGGCGAGGTTAACGGCGGCAAAGGCAACAGAAACAGCATTGGCGCCGATGGCGGTTTGTGTACGGACTTGCTTTGCGACTGAAAACGATTGTTGGAATAGTCGATTTAAGATTTTTCCGGTTTTCCCTTCTTGGTGTGCGGTCGAAAACGCGGTTTTCATTTGACCGAGAATTTGTGATTCACCTAACACCATGGAATCTAAACCGGATGCAACACGAAAAGCGTGGTTAACCGCATGCTGATTAGGGTGTGTATATAAAAAAGGAGCAAGGTCATCCTGATGCATGCCTTTATAGCCACATAACCATTCTGTGATGCGTTTTGTATCATCGCCACTTTGGGTATCTTGGCGGCAATAAATCTCCGTACGATTACACGTGGAAACAATACTTGTTTCTTCTAACTTGGCGTAACGATGAAGGTCTGTTAACGCTTCTCGTAGAGTTTCATCAGGCACAGCCACTCGTTCGCGAATGGCGACTGGCGCTGTTTGATGACTAATACCTAATGAAAATAAACTCATTTGGGTATTCTATCGTGTTGTTATGGTGACAACAATTGCCAAGAATTCTTCAACCTTGATTTTGTAGGACAAATTCAACGAATGACTTTGAAATCCCTGTGGAATTGTGAGAGTGTGTTCGAAAATATGAAATCTAGAGCTGGCATGACGTGAAAAAGTCGATTAAACATCCGTTTATTGGTGCATTTTTAATTGGTGTTGGAGGCTATTTTGTCGCTATTGGTTTAGAGTTTGTCGAGGCAACGGGTGTTCATGTGCCTTATTGGGTCATGTCTGTGATTGGTTTATTGTGCATATTGTGTGGCTGTGTGCTTGTCAGAGGAAGGGTGCTTGCACAAGAAAGTTTTGTGGCGTCATTAATATTGCTATGTTTTTCAATGATTGGTTATGGTATCGGTTTTTTTCATGAAACGACTTTGGTGGAGAAATGGGTTTTTGGGTTGAGCTCGACAATTTGTTTGTTGCTATCGCTTGTGGCGATGGTTGGGAAAAAACGTAAATAAAGTATATGTGGCATTTGAAAAAAATTCTCATTGGAGCCTGTTTTTTATTGGTAGCGGCATGCCAAAGCGTGCCCAAGCAGCAGAGTGACCAAAAACCTGGTGGACAGCTCTTGCTTCAGGAAACTTCTGGTGAATATTCAGCGCCTGCTTTCGAGGCAATTCACCAAGTCAGGGATTCTATTGAAGCATGGAAAATTGCGGGTTCTTTTAGTTATATAGATCCTGAGGACTCTGGGGCAGGGCGTATTCAGTGGAATTTTCAGGGGCGCTTAAAAGATGATGTAGTCGACAGCGAAAATGTTCGTCTGATCGGGCCCATAGGCACCGGTTCAGTAGAACTGGTTTCATCGGGAGCCAGTGCTAGCTTGATTGCAGGTCGTCAGCGTTATTACGGTGCTGATATAGAGGCGTTGTTGTTAAAAGTAGTTGGCTGGGAAATGCCAGTTGAAGAAATGCGTTACTGGTTGTTTGGGATGCCTTCGCCGAAAGCCCCTGGGCGCTTCTGGTTAAATGAGCAAGGCCATTTGCAGAGCTTGCAACAAAGTGATTGGGACATTCAGTTTGATCAGTTTCAAGTGTTGTTAAATACAAAAGAGGCTTTACCTCGAAAAATTACTGCTGTTCATCGGGGTAATCAGGCAAAGGTCAAGTTAGTGATTAAGCGTTTTGAATACCAGTAAAAGCGTATCTTTATTAAGTGACTGCCATCATGCCTCCGTCTAATAAAATCAAACATTGGTTAGCGCCAGCAAAACTCAACCTAATGCTGCGTGTATTAAGGCGTCGTTCAGATGGGTATCATGATTTACAAACAGTTTTCCAGATTCTGGATTATGGGGATGATATGTGGTTTACCCCCAGTCAGTCAGGTGGCATTGAACGTGATTGTGGTACATTTGAACATGTTGTAGCGCATGATGACGATATTTGTGTAAAAGCGGTTCAGTCGTTGGAGAAAGTCACAGGGAAAAAGCTAGATGTTTGTATCGGGCTTAACAAGCGATTGCCTCTCGGGGGAGGCATAGGAGGAGGAAGCTCTAATGCCGCAACAACCTTGATGGTGGTGAATCATCTTTGGCAGCTTGGTTTGAGTCGAAAAGAGCTTCAATTGATTGGGTTGAGTTTAGGTGCGGATGTTCCGGTTTTTATTCACGGACAAAGCGTCTGGGCAGAGGGCGTTGGAGAACGCTTTACACCGATCGAATTGCCCGAAGAAACGTATATTGTGGCGACTCCTCACGTAAATGTTTCTACAGCAGCAATTTTTCAGCATAAAGATGTGTTTAAACGATTGACAAACCCGCAAGACGCTATCAAAATACGCGCCTTCTTAGCAGGTAGTCGAGAAAATGATCTCGAAGACGTTGTGAGGAAGGAGTATCCGCTGGTTGAACAAACCTTTCAGTGGCTTGAACAGTTTAGCTCTCATATTAATGGAGCAAAACATTCTCCACAGATGAGCGGAACAGGTGCTTCAGTTTTCTTACCGGTTGTTGATAAACAGCACGGTCAAGTTATAATATCTGAGGCTCCAGATTTTTTGAGTTGCTTCGTCGCGTGCGGCGTGCAACGTCATCCGATTGATGATGGGGTGTGGCCAAGCGGTTAAGGCACCGGCTTTTGATGCCGGCATTCGAAGGTTCGAATCCTTCCACCCCAGCCATTTTCACGGTTTTTTTTGATACCTTTCAATTTATGAGTTAAGGTGACGTGCTATAAAAATAATTGGCACGAGTAAAAGCATTATGTCTCTTGAGAATCTGGCAATATTTACAGGCAACGCAAACCCTGAGCTTGCACAAAAAGTTGCACAATACATCGGCCGAGAGTTAGGCCGTGCACGCGTAGAGCAATTCAGCGATGGCGAAATTGCGGTAGAAGTCAAAGAACACATTCGTGGTCGAGATATTTTTATCATTCAACCTACCTGCGCACCCAGTCACAAAAATTTAATGGAGTTGTTGATTTTGATTGATGCATGTCGTCGGTCGTCAGCAGCTCGCATCACTGCGGTCATGCCTTATTATGGTTATGCTCGTCAGGATCGACGTACTCGTAATACGCGTGTTGCAATTACGGCCAAATTAGTCGCCGACATGGTGGTAACTGCTGGAGCGGATCGAGTACTCACCATGGACTTACATGCTGATCAAATTCAAGGCTTCTTTTCTATTCCAACGGATAATATTTATGGCTCTCCCGTGCTCTTGGAAGATATGCGCGGACTTAAAGAGGAAAATATGTTGGTAGTTTCACCTGATGTGGGTGGTGTTGTTCGTGCACGTGCATTAGCAAAACGCCTTGGTGTGGACTTGGCTATCATTGATAAACGTCGTCCAAAAGCCAATGTTGCTGAAGTGATGAATATCATCGGTGATGTTGATGGCCGTAGCTGTGTGTTGATTGATGATATGGTTGATACCGCTAATACGCTTTGTCATGCAGCTAAAGCATTAAAAGAAGCGGGTGCAACGGCGGTACGTGCTTACTGTACCCATCCTGTCTTGTCGGGCCCAGCTATTGAGCGAATCAATGGTTCTGAGCTGGATGAGGTGGTTGTGACAGACACGATACCTTTGTCAGATAGTGCCAAGTCATGTAGCAAGATTCGTCAATTGACGATTTCAAAAATTTTAGGTGAATCGATTAAGCGCATCACAGTTGGTGACTCAATCAGTTCACTTTTCGATGAGGGCGAATAGCCTTTTAAACTTTATATATTTTTATAACATTAGACAGATACGGCTAGCCTTTTCCTTAGGTTTACAGTAAAACCACGGTTGGGATATATGGTCGGAAGGGTCGGGAGCAAGAAATGAGTAGCAATAATTTTATCGTAGCAGCACAAGCAAGAACGGGTAGTGGTACAGCAGCAAGCCGCCGTGCGCGTAAAGCAGGTCAAGTACCATGTGTTGTTTATGGTGGTGGTGAAGATGATCAATATATCTTGGTTGATCACAATAAAATTATGCACCAATTAGAAGTGGATGCATTTCACTCTTCACTAGTAAAAATTGAGCTTGATGGCGACCAACAGCGTGCAATTTTGCGTGATGTGCAAATGCACCCATGGAAGTCACAAGTATTGCATTTAGATTTCCAGCGAGTGAGTCGTAAAGATAAGATTACAATGACTGTTCCTGTGCATTTACTTGGCGCGGAAGAAGCGCCAGGTGTGACGCTTGATAAAGGCATTATGATGCAAGGCATTAATCAGATTGACGTGGCTTGCTTGGCGGTTGATCTTCCTGAATTCTTGGAAGTTGATGTCGCGGCATTAACGATGGGTGAATCTGTTCACTTATCTGACCTTCAATTGCCTGAAGGTGTTGAATTGGCGCATCCAGTTGAAGCAGGCGCTGAAGATGATCACTCTGTTGCCAACATTGTTGCTCCTAAGAAACCTCAAACAGTTGAAGATACTGAAGAAGGTGCTGAAGGTGAAGAAGGCGCTGCAGAAGGTGAAGCTGACGCCGAGTAATTGGCATAGGCTCAAACCTATCGCGCTTTATGGAAGCATCGCCAATTAAACTGGTTGTCGGTCTAGGCAATCCGGGCGAAAAGTATGACGAAACCCGGCACAACGCCGGGTTTTTGTTTGTAGATGAGCTGTGCCGTGATTATGGAGCTGCGCTAAGCAAAGACAAAAACTGTTTCGGGCGTACTGCAAAGTTTGAAAACGCTGGTCGCACTATCCGTTTACTAGTCCCTGATACTTTTATGAATTTGAGTGGTAAGTCAGTTGTGGCTGCTATGAATTTTTATAAGATTAATATTGAAGAAGTGTTAGTGGTGCATGACGAGTTGGATATGCCTCCAGGTGTTGCAAAGCTGAAGCTTTCGGGCGGTCATGGCGGTCATAATGGCTTGCGGGATATCATTGCTAAATCAGGAAGTAAAGATTTTGCGCGTTTGCGCGTTGGTGTCGGTCATCCAGGGCATGCAAGTGCAGTGGTTGGCTATGTACTTAAAAAAGCACCAAAAGCGGAATACCAATTAATGTTAGATTCGTTTATTTCAGCAAGCCGTGTAATGCCACAACTATTTGCTGGAGACTTTCAGTTGGCAATGAACGAACTGCACACTAAATAACTATTTCGTACTAATAGATAAATAAATTATTGTGATCAGAGATAAGAACTGATTTTCAAAAGAGGCAAAATATTATGGGCTTTAAATGTGGAATTGTAGGTTTACCAAATGTCGGTAAATCAACCTTGTTCAATGCACTGACCAACTCAGGCATTCAGGCTGAAAACTACCCATTTTGCACAATTGAACCAAATGTGGGTATGGTTGAAGTGCCCGACCCTCGTTTGAACCGCTTGGTGGAAATCACACCGCCTGAAAAAACGATTCCAGCCAGTATGGAATTTGTAGATATCGCTGGTCTTGTCGAAGGCGCATCAAAAGGAGAAGGTTTAGGCAATCAATTTTTAGCAACAATTCGTGAAGTTGATGCCATTGCTCATGTTGTACGTTGTTTTGATGATGAAAACGTTATTCATGTGTCTGGCAAAGTTGATCCTTTGGCGGATATCGAAATTATTAATACTGAATTGGGCTTGGCCGACTTGGAAGTAGTTGAACGTGGTATAGAGCGTGCTCAAAAACGTTCTAAATCAGGTGATAAAGAGCAACTTCAACGCAAAGCATTGCTAGAAAAAATCCGTGATCATATTGATGCGGGCGAGCCAGTTCGTTCAATGGATTTGGATGAAGATCAAAGGCTGATGATCAAGTCATATAACTTGATTACGGGCAAGCCAACTATGTATATCGCTAATGTCGCGGAAGACGGATTTGAGAATAACCCATTATTAGACAGAGTGATTGACTTTGCCGCCAAAGAAAACTCTGGTGTTGTCATGATTTGTGCAGCAATTGAAGCTGAAATTGCAGAATTAGAAGACGAAGAGAAGCTCGACTTTCTGAAAGAGCTAGGGCAAGAAGAGCCTGGTTTAAATCGTGTGATTCGTGCGGGTTATGATTTGTTAGGCTTGCAAACATATTTTACGGCTGGCCAAAAAGAAGTGCGGGCATGGACCGTGAAAGTTGGTGCAACAGCGCCGCAAGCTGCTGGCGTTATTCACACTGATTTTGAGCGAGGTTTTATTCGTGCGGAAGTCACCGCGTATGACGACTACGACAAGCTCAATGGCGAGCAAGGAGCCAAAGAGGCAGGCAAATTCCGCTTAGAAGGCAAAGACTACATCATGCAAGATGGTGATGTTGTTCATTTCCGTTTTAATGTCTAAAACGGTGCTTGTGACGGAAAATCAATAAAAAAACGCACGAAATACTTGACTAAAAAGGGTCGCAAGGTTATCTTGCGCCTCCCTCCAAATGGCTATGTAGCTCAGCTGGTTAGAGCACAGCATTCATAATGCTGGGGTCGCGAGGTCAAGTCTCGCTCTTGCTACCATGTTTTCTTCTGACACCTCCTTTAAGCCATCAAAAATCTTCATCAAC
>JBOEGT010000027.1:0-27214 GCA_050633585.1 Arenicella sp. | reverse complement strand
GATAAAAATGCGGTCGATCATGTTTATAGTGATTTTTCAGTGATGCTTGAAGAACAAAAACCTGATTTAGTCGATATTATTACTCCGCCAGAAACACATTTCGCGTATATACAAGCGGCCGTTGATAATCATGTTGCCATTATTTGTCAAAAGCCATTTTGCCGTTCGCTTGAAGAGGCTGAAAAAGCCACAAAAATGGCTGAAGAAGCGGGGATAATGTTAGTCATCCATGAAAATTTTCGCTTTCAACCATGGTATCAAGTGATTAAAGAAGAATTACTTGGCAAGCAAACAGGTGAAGTTTATCAAGCTCAATTTCGCTTGCGTCCAGGTGATGGTCAAGGTGTTGATGCATACTTAGCAAGACAACCGTATTTTCAGGAAATGGAAAAGTTCTTAATTCACGAAACGGGGATTCATTGGGTGGATACGTTTCGTTATCTTTTTGGGGAAGTCACGTCCGTATATGCTCATTTACGTCGACTCAATCCAAACATTGCAGGTGAAGACAGTGGTTTATTGATCTTTGAATTTGATTCAGGTGTTCAAGCTGTGTTTGATGGGAACCGTTTAGTCGATCATGTCGCTGAGAATAGGCGCTTGACCATGGGTGAATTTATGTTGGAAGGTTCCAAAGGGGTTGTGAGTTTTAATGGGAATGGTGAAATATTTTGTAGGGAGCGAGGGAGTAATTCGTGGCAAGAGTACATGTATGAATGGCAAGAAACTGGTTTTGGCGGAGATTGTGTGTATAGATTACAGCAGCATGTGATTAAACATTTATTAGGTCTTGGGCATGTGTATAATAAAGCTGGGGATTATTTAAAAAACATATACATTGAGCAAGCAATCTATCGTTCAGCAGAAACTGGGCAAAGAGTCATGATTGAATAATAGGCTTGCGCGTGGTGATTGAATGGAGTTAGAGGTTTTATTGTAATGAAAACAGAAGAAAAAATATCATTACCTCATCAAGCATATTTAGAAATCAAACGACGAATCTTGGATAATGAGCTGTCTCCAAATGTCATCATGCTTGAAAAGGAGTTGGCTGACCTATTAGGAATGAGCCGCACCCCAGTTAGAGAAGCTTTAATCAGGCTGTCAAATGAAGGGTTAGTAGAAGTTAGACCTCGGCATGGCATGAGAGTTTTACCACTGTCAGCCGAAGATATGATAGAAATTTATCAGATATTGACGGCTTTAGAGACGCAAGCCGCTGAGATGGTGGCTGAAAAAGGATTAAATAAGGAAGAGTTAGCATTGCTGAATGGGACGGTTGATGAAATGGATGCAGCGTTGGCTGTTGACGATCTTGAAGGTTGGAGTCAGGCCGATGAAAAGTTTCATATGCAGTTAGTCGAGTTTTCTGGGAATAAGCGTTTAGTGAGTGCGGTGAACAACTACTTTGATCAATCTCATCGAGCGCGTTGCTTTACCTTGCGTTTAAGGCCAAAACCCTCGAATTCCAACAATGACCATCGTTGTGTCGTGGCGGCTATTGAAGCGAGAGACCCTAAAAAAGCAGCTGAATGTCATAGGGAGCATCGTCAAAAAAGTGCTGAAATGTTAGTGAAGATTTTAACGGAAACTAATATTGTTAATCTCTATTAAGCTGTTTTGTATTTGTCTTAATGCTATGACCACCCCAGTTTCAAACTAATGGGTAGATAAAACACTAAATCAAAACGGTCATCATTGTTCAGGAATTGATTCTTTTTATACAACGCGAGTGTTGGCGTTGTTCTCGCAATATAGCTAGAGTTTGGTAACCATTCCTCTTGAATTTTGCTGATTCTTGGCAGTAATTCACCATATTTCCCCTGAAAATGAAATGCAGCATGCAAACCGCCTGGAATGGTTGCGCTATTAATTTGCCCACGTCTGATGACAGGTTTTTCGATTTTGATACAAGCAACATATTGACACTGGTCTAGCGGCACGATAGCGGGGTTTGAGTGATGTAATCCTATTTGTTGTGTAAATGGGCGTTTTTCAGATATGGCCCATGCTTGTAAAAGTTGCCACGATTTCCTGATAAGCCTTCCATAGCCTTTGTGACGGATATAAGCCACTTCAAAGGGGTCAAGGTTTACGATGTCAGGTTCAGGCAGAGGGGCGTCAATCAAACGATCAAAGGCTTCTTTTAGCTCCGGATCGGATAGATAATGTTTTTTTCCAGCATATTTTTTTCTTGAACGCCATTCCCCGGGAGTGGTCTTGTAAACCGATTTAAATGCTTTGTTAAATGAAGATAATGATGAAAATCCACATTCTTCAGCAATTACTTGGACGGTCAGTTGCGGAGAAAAAATTAGCTGATTAGCTGCTGCTTCTAGCCGTGTGCGACGAATGTATTGATGAGCAGGTTCGCCGGTGACTTTTTTAAAAAGTCTATGGAAGTACTGCTCTGAAAAGGCGGCATGTTTTGCTAGTGTTTTGACAGGTAAGTCCGCCGAAATATCGCTATGAATGAGGTTTAATATTTCGTTGATTCGGTATATATGATCTGTTTTGTGCATTTTCAGTTGATGGCTTTGTTCTCTGAATTATAAATGAGCTTATAGAAGAGCATAAATGAACAAATTATTTCGTTTAAATGAGCATATCTTATTCGATCTTAAACCGCCATATTATTAAAAACATCAATATTGTGGAGAGTTAAGTGGAAATCGTTGAGCATTTAAGCCGTATTAAAACGTCATATATCCGAGAAATTTTGAGTAAAGCGGTTGATAACCGAGACACCATTTCTTTGGCGGGAGGCCTGCCGTCAGCCGATGCTTTTCCGATGTCGATGATTGAAAGCATATTGCCAAGCATAGCAAGAGAAAGTTCATTATTTCAGTATGCTGAAACTCCTGGCTATAGACCATTAATAGATAGATATAAATCTCAGTTTTCTGTGTCAGATGATCATGAGGTCATTATCACCAACGGCTCTCAACAAGGTCTAGATATCTGTGCTCGCGCTTTTATAGAGAATGGCGATAATGTTGTCGTAGAATCTCCCGCGTATTTAGGGGCTTTGCAAGTATTTGCCATTGCTCAGTCTCATATTTTGACCGTCGATCAAGAGAGTGATGGGCCTGATTTAAATCAATTGGAAAATCATTTTAAACACACTGATGTCAAAATGTTTTATGCGGTTCCCGATTTTCATAATCCAACAGGGCGTTGTTGGTCTATGGAAAAACGGGCTTCGGTTGCAAACCTTTGCGTCAAATATAACGTGTTATTACTAGAAGATTCTCCTTATAGGGAGCTACGATTTCGCGGAGAATCTTTGCCAGTAGTTTCGCGGTTTTGTCCATCGCACTCTATTTTATTGAACTCATTTTCAAAATACCTTGCACCAGGCATTCGCATTGCAGTCTTGGAGACACCAAAAAAATGGTTCCCAAGCCTATGCAAAATCAAACAAGCAATGGATTTGCATACTAATATCCCTATGCAATACCTTGTCGAACAAGCGATACAACACCCTAATATTGGTGCTCATTTAGAACAAATAAAAACCAATTATAAGAAAAAATATGACGCAATGGCATTGGAAATGTCGACACTCATACAGTATGAATGCTCATTCGAAGCGGTCGAAGGTGGGATGTTTATCTGGCTGAAAGTTCCTGTGGAAAACACATACTCATTAGCATCAGAGTGTATTGAAGAGGGTGTTTGTATTGTGCCTGGCTCTGAATTTGTTATAGAGGGTTGTGCGAACCCTAAAGCCATTAGGTTAAATTTTACATTAAACTCTATAGAAGTAATGAAGGAAGGTCTTGCGCGTTTGGAGAGAGTGTTACGTCGTTTCTAAAAGAGGGTAAACTGGCCCTAGCAGTTTACCCTCCATTACTTAAATACCAAATCTTTGCTTACAGAGAAAGCGACCGACTTAGTGTATTCAATTTTTAAGAACGTTAATTAGAACGAGAGTTACTAATATAGTTCGAAAAAATTTGAATCTTTTTCGTCAATATATGACGTGTTTTCTTAGTAAGCTAATTAGAATCCATAGTTGAAACGAACCCTTGCTGCTTGCAAGCTATCATCTACACCGTTTACGTTGTCAGCTTCCGATGTACTAAGCGCAAATGTTACGCTAGCACCTTCTATAGAAAGCAACGGCATAGTATAAGCCGCATAAAGAGTATCCACTGTTGGGTCTTCTGGAACGTTGTCGTTGTGTACCCCTGAGTGAATATAGCCAATGCCAAATGCACCTTTTGTGTAGTTCAGAGCCAAAGTATTCACATCAGTACCATTGCCATCATCTAAGCTTGCAACACTAAGGTTCAAATCGCCACCAAAGACTTTAGTGCCAAAACCTAAACCGAAACCGTCTTCTCCAATATCGCTACCAATACCATTGTCATCGTCTACACCAGATTTTTCTATGTTTTCATAGCCTGCATGTAATTTGAATGCGCCAATAGTGTAAGTGATGACTGGTCGAATGGCCGTTTCTTCATCATCACCAGATTTATTTGCTTGTATGCCTAGTTCAAATTGTAAATTGGCACCTAGGCTTATATTTAATGCTGCATGCAAACGGTCATCAATTCTGCCTCGAGCACTACCTGCATCATAGACCTGAACGCCCCCAGCATTCACGACTAAGGTGTCTTTGCCGAGTGGAAGTAAGTTAGCCGCTTCAAAACGACCAATCTTTATGTCCCAAGATTCAGTTTTACCGAATTGCAAATATAAATCATCAACTTCTAAAGAATTAGAATCTACAGTTGCAGATGAGTTATCAATAACACTATCTTCAGTATCTTGCTCAATAAGTACATTTTGATCGCCAGGGTTGAATAATACTAAGGGTTGAGCAACGCCTTTTACGAAGTGCCCATTGTCATTAACGACCATGCCATTTACGTCAATTTTGATTCTTCCACCGTGATCAAAGTTGTTGCCAGCATCGTCTTGAGATCCTGTAATATCTAATTCAACGTCTCCACCAACGTTGAAGGTTCTTGTATCAGCTGCGTTCACTGTTGTAGCCACACCCATTGTAGCTATGCCGCAAGCGATAGCTAAGTTCAGTTTGGTTTTTAGTATTACTTTTTTGTGCATCTCTTTTTTCCTCATTTGTAGAAAATTATTTTTCATATGTGTTTAATTTGTTTATTTTTTTGTTTTATCGCAGTAAAAACCAATTAAATTGGGTCTGTTTTTTTTACTTTATATAGCTACTAAAACTACACATAAAATGAGTATATCTTTGCAGGTCACTATTTTTTTAGAGGGATGTTTTTGCGATTTTTTTACATCAAAAAGACATCATTTGTGTAAATTAATGTATTAAAATCAATGAACTTAATACTTTTATTGATTTTTTTTTCGTATCTAGGTCAATTTATTTTTTGTGTGATTTTTTTATTTCTGTTTTGAATTAAATCAACCGTTTTTAGTTGCTTTATGAATGAGTTTATTTGTTTATTTGAAATAAAAAATTAGTTAGGTTTTTGTCCTTTTCTTGAATCGATATCCGAGTTTTATATTATTCTGAAAAAACCGCCAAAACATTAAATCAATACTTTTTTGACTTTGCTTGGTTTGTTTTTTAACCGTAATTGAACGGTTAAATTTATTTTAACGTTAGTCCTTCCCCTAGAATACGTCAGTGAATGCCAATAAGAATATGAACTCTTATACTGGTTTTGGAGTGATCATCAACTAGTTTAAATTTCAGTGCAGATAAATTGTTAGATGTTGTAAGGAGTAATAATGTTAAAACGGCCTTGTGGAGCATTTTCATCATCATTGGATTGGCTATGGAACCTTAGTGTGTGTCGGAATGCATGTTCCAAGTCAGTTTCTAAGTCGTGGTCTAAAACCACCTGAATTTTTCTTTCTTTTAGGAGTTTTTTGTTAATCCCGTCCAAATCATGGCCAATAAAATAATTGATTGCTTGATCATATTTTTCAAATGCATCTAGAATTGCATGGTTTGCGCCACCAACGCTATACACTGAATGCGCACTTCCGTTATTCACTAAATATTTTTCAGTTTGCTCATAAGTGTTGTTATATAAACCCAGTCCTCCAGTAACGGTGTGGATTTGTGCTTTGGGGTAGTGTTTCCTTATAACTTGCCTGAACCCCATCTCTCTTTCAGCTTCATTTAAAAAATTTGGATTTGAAATGGAAACAAGGATGGTTTCGCATTCGCTTTTTAAACAATTCCCCAATAAATAAGCTGCAGATTGTCCGGCTGAGTAATTATCAATTCCTATATGTTTAGTGCGTTTTGAACGCCTAATGTCGGCACAAAATGTCATGACAGGTATGTTTTCACTGCAGGTATTGTCTATCGCAGCTCTTATTTGATAATCATCTGTAGTTTTTATGATAAGTCCGTGAGTTCCATTTCTTGTAATTCGATCGATATTTTGAGCGATTGTGTTTGGCGTTTCATTTTCAAAAAAATGAAACCTTGGGCTAATGTTATTAGGTTTAATTGAGGGTAAAACGCTTAGCACAGCTTTTTTTATCAAGTTGCTGTAGCAACTTGGTGTATTTAGGATGATATCTATGTAGACTTTTTTAACGGTTAGTGTGGTTGTTTTAGATTGTTCTTCTAACTCATTAATAGCGTTGAAAACTCGGCGAGCTGTATAAGCGCCAACCCCAGAACGATTATTAATGACGCGATCTACCGTCGCATTGCTGACTGCTGCTTGAGCAGCGATATGTTTGATTGAAAATTTCCTACTGTGCATATTCATACCGCATTTCTTGAATAGTGGTTATTGATCAAAACCCAAACTTTATTCCCTGATATAGCCTTCGCGTATCATTTCTTGTCGCACAATTTTCTGTGCTTCATTTAAGGCTTTGTTAATAGTGATTTTATTAGCAAGAGCATCTGAAAATTGTTGACCTACAAATGTAGCGAAAGTGTCAAATTTTGGGATAGCGACAAACTGAATACCTGAATAGGGGGTTTTTTGAAGTGTTGAATCCTGAGGGTTAGCTTTGGACATTTGTGCTAAAGTCATTTCTGCAAATGGTGCTTGAGCCATATATTCAGGGTTTGCGTATGTGGATTTTCTAGTGCCAGGTGGTATTGCCGAAATCCCATACTTCCTTGCGACAAGTTTAGAGTATTCTTTTGATGTAGCCCAAGTGGCGAATTTTTTTGCAGCGCCTTTCGCGTCTGAACTGGCGGGAACGGCTAAAGACCAAGCCCATAACCATCCAGAACCTTTTTGTGTAGTTTTATATGGAGAGGGAGCAAAACCAACTTTGTTCCACACTTGGCTTTCATTTTTGTTAGTGATAAAGCTACCGGCAACTGTTGCATCTATCCAAAAGCCACACTTTCCTGAATTCATGAGTGCTAGGTTTTCGTTAAAGCCATTTTTTGAAGCGTTAGGTGGCCCATACTTTGTTAATAGGTCCACATAAAAGGTCAAAGCATTTTTCCACTCGGCAGAATCAAACTGAGGGTTCCATTGCATATCAAACCATCGCGCTCCAAACGAATTAGATAGTGTGGTTAAGAATGCCATATTTTCACCCCAGCCAGCTTTCCCTCTAAGGCATGCGCCATAAATGTTATTGCTAGGGTCATGTATTTTCGAAGCAGCGTTATACATGAAATCCCATGTCGGGTTTTCTGGCATTGATAAGCCGGCTTTTTCGAATAAGTCCTGGCGATACATGGTCATAGAGCTTTCGCCATAAAAGGGGAGAGCATACAAGGTGCCCTTTGAGGAAAGTCCGCCACGCAATGATTCAAAAATATCGGCAACATCGTAATTGTTTGGCAGATTATTCATAGGTTCTAACCATAGATTTCCACTCCATATAGGCACTTCGTACATACCGATCGTCATTAAATCAAAACGGCCACTTTTGACGGCGATATCGATGGTTAGTCTTTGACGTAAAATATTTTCTTCCAGTTCAACCCATTCCAGTTGAATGTCTGGGTTTTGCCTTTCAAATTCGGGAGAAAGCTCCTTCATTCTTATCATGTCTTGATTATTGACAGTGCCGATTGTCACGGTTGTTTTTGACAGTGCTGCACTGGATAACATTAGCAATAAAAGTGATTGTGTCGCTATTATGCTATGCTCCTTAAATTTCATATATGTACTCTTCTTGATATTTTTTTATTGTTTATATACTCTAATTTAGGAGTGTGCAGGCAATAATGCCAATGCTTTTTTTGATAATTTCTATACTTTTTTGCAGTCTGTTGTTAGTGAGTTTCGTTAGATGAATGCGATTTGGTGTTGAATGATGTGTTGTGATTAATAGCTACAATAGGTTGCAAAATGAATAAATCTTTAAGTTATGAGCCAGAGTTTGAGATTGTTGAAGGCGGTTCTTCTTCTTTACGTTATTTGGAGCATGGTGCTGAAAGCGATCTGATTCGGTGGCATTGTCATTCTGAATATGAACTGCATTTGATTGTGTCTAGCCATGGAAAGACTTTTGTTGGCGATCATATTGGCAATTTTGGACCAGGGTTTGTGTACTTGATTGGGCCTAATTTGCCGCATAATTGGGTGTCAAGTGAAGACAGTGTTGAGTGTGGTGTTGAAAAAATACGGGATAAAGTCATTAATTTTAGTCAAAAAACGTTCGACTTACTTTATGAGGCAATGCCAGAAGCTAGGGAGCTTTCGGTGATGCTAGAAGGTGCATTTTATGGCCTGGAATTCGAGTCATGTGATTTAAATATTTATGAACCAATGTTCGATGAAGTTAGAGATTGCCGAGGATTGAGGAAATTAATAAAGTTCTTTGAGTTGCTAGAGTTGCTTATGAAAGATTCCAGTTGTAAGCGTTTGTCTAGTCGAAGGTTTTCTACAGATAATCAGTTAGAGAATGTTGATTTGGTTAATAAGGCGTTAACATATATTGGTCAAAATTATACGCAATCATTGAGTTTAGAGGATGTGTCGAGCTATGTGGGAATGGCTTCTCCAAGTAGTTTTTCTCGGTTTTTCCATAAAGCCACGGGTGTTAAATACATAGATTTTATTAAGAAATTGCGAGTGAGTAAGGCTTGTGAAAAACTAGAAAGAAGTGATGAGGCCATTACGAGTATCTGTTTTTCTGTGGGCTTTTCTAATGTCGCGAATTTTAACCGTCACTTTATGTCAATGAAGGGTATGACGCCTCGAAAGTATCGTGCTTGGTCTCAAAGAAAATATATGCTCAAGCCGTAAATACTCAAAACTTCATTTTTAGAAATAGCAAAATAGTATAGAAATTAACGCTTAAATTGTTGGTAATAGTTTATGTAACTCTTATGATTCATTGAACGTAAAAGTATATCTTTGTGCGATATTAATCTTTTTGCATTGATTTTTTTGCATACGATATTGATTGATATTAAATCTTTTTGAGAGGCTTGTTTAATGAAAAAAATAAAAATTTTAACAGCATTCTTTTTTGTCGTGTTAAGTGTTTGCGTCCCATCGCTAGCTTCGTCTCAAACGTATGAATGGCGCTTGGCAGAAACATGGCCTAAAGATTTTCCTTTGTTTGGTGATGCGGTTAAAAAAATGGCTGCCTATACTAAGCAATTATCTAATGGGCGATTGTTAATTAATATTGTCTCAAGTGAACAGCATAAACAACCTCAAGGAATCTTTGAGTTAGTGCAAGACGAAGGAGGCTTTGAGATGGGGCATTCGGCATCATATTATTGGAAGGATCGTGATGTGAATATGCTTTTTTTTACCACTTTACCTTTCGGTATGACAACCGTTGAACAATATTCATGGTTTTATAATGCTGGAGGTTTGGAGCTGATGCAAAAAGCTTACGAGCCCTATGGATTAATGTCTTTTCCTGGAGGGAATACCGGTAACCAGATGGGAGGGTGGTTTCGAAAAGAAATTAAAACGGTTTCAGATTTGAAGGGTATTAAAATGAGTATGCCTGGTTTGGCTGGTGATGTGATTGAAACCTTAGGTGTTAATACCGTCAATATTGCGCCAGACCGTCTCTATGGTGCATTAAAGTCTGGCGAAATTGATGCCTTAGAGTGGGTGGGTCCGTCATTGGATTTAGATCTTAAATTTCATGAAATTGCTCCATTTTACTACACAGGATGGAATGAGCCTGCTACCGAACTACAATTCTTGGTCAACAAAGCAGCGTTTGAAAAGTTACCCCTAGATTTGCAGAATATTTTAACACTGTCTATGCGTCTTGCTGCCTATGATACTTATATCGCGATCAATCATGCCAGTATCAATAATTTAGACCGTTTATTGGCTGATTATCCTAATGTTAGGATTCGAGCGTTTCCAAGAGATGTCATGACGGCACTGAGAAAAGCCACGGTCGAAAAAATTTATGAACTAGCTAAAGATGGAGGGCAGCTAACAAGTGAAATTGTCACGTCATTGTTTAGTTATAAAGATAAAGCTCGATTTTGGACACGAATTTCAGACCAGTCTTATTTAAATAATACGGGTTTTTAAATCGTATTCTATCGGCCAGCTGTTAGTAGTCATGATTTACCAAGAACCTGAATTTGAAATGCCTGAAGAGGATTTGATTTCAATAACGTATCTTGAGCATGGCTCGTCAAGTAGTTTGGTTCGATGGCATTTGCATCAAGAGTACGAGCTGCATTTTATTTCATCAGGTTCAGGCAAGGTATTTATTGGTGATTATGTAGGTGATTTTTCAGCCGGCAATATAGTGTTGGTAGGGCCTAATTTGCCCCATAATTGGGTGTCGAACATTGATGATGAATCGATCAACTGCGTACGAGATAAAGTAATCAAATTCAGCCAATCAACATGGTCTGATATGTGTTCGAAAGTACCAGAACTTTCTTTGCTTGATGAATTATTAAGGGAGTCATCATATGGCATAGAGTTCGGTAGTCAAAAAATGAATGAGTATGAACCCATGTTTGATTTGGTTCGTGATAATGAGGGTTTACTTCGAGTCATTCACTTTTTTCGGCTGTTGCAAGCCTTATCAAGTGATGAGTGCCGAATGCGCTTGTCGAGTCAAGAATTTAGTGAAAATAGGTATGAGAAAAATCAGGATTTAATTGGTCAGGCTATTCAATATATCGATAATAATTATACGCAACAACTGAGCTTAAGAGATGTCTCTAACCATCTCGGGATGTCGTCACCTAGTGTTTTTTCCCGTTTTTTTCATAAAGCAACAGGGGTGACCTATATTGAATTTATAAAAAAATTACGTATCGGTAAAGCATGTGAACGTTTAGAGAGAAGTGGTGATCAAATTACACAAATTTGTTTTGATGTAGGCTTTTCTAATGTCGCTAATTTTAATAGGCATTTTCGTGTCATTAAAGGTATGACTCCACGGCAATATCGAAAGTCGTGTAAGCAAAAATTTTATCGAGGATTGCGTTAGTTTTTGAATGCAAAATAGTATAGAAAAAATAAATTTAATTGTTGGTATTGGTGTTTTTAACGCATTAAAGTGTGCTTATCAGGTAAATAGTGTACTTTCCTGTTGTTAACTTAAAAAATATAAAAATATAAAATCCATTTTAGGAGTGATTTATGAAATTGTTAAAAAAACACTTGCAGACAAGTGTTGCGATTGCGCTTGCGGCGGCATCTTTTGCGGTCAGTGCAAAAACGACTGTCACCATTGGGACGGTCAATAATGGCGATATGGTTCGCATGAAAGAATTATCTCCAGCATTTGAAAAAGCTAATCCAGATATTAAATTGGAATGGGTCATCTTAGAAGAAAATGTACTTCGTCAACGTCTTACTAACGATATTGCTACTAAAGGTGGTCAATTTGATTTGATGCTCATTGGTATGTATGAAGCACCAATTTGGGGCGAGAAAGGTTGGTTAGAGCCTATGACAGGTTTACCTGCAAGCTATGATCTAGACGATGTATTTGATTCTGTGAAAGACGGTTTGTCTCATGATGGGACGCTTTATGCATTGCCTTTCTATGCGGAAAGTTCAATGACGATGTATCGTAAAGACTTGTTTGATAAAGTGGGTATGCCAATGCCTGCTAAGCCAACCTGGGATTTTATGTACGAAGCGGCTTCAAAAATTCATGATCCAGCAAATGAAGTTTACGGAGCATGTTTGCGGGGTAAGCCAGGCTGGGGTGATAACATGGCATTCATCACAACAGTTGCAAACTCGTTTGGTGCGCAATGGTTCGGTATGGATTGGAAACCTCAATTTGACACGCCTGAATGGAAAGACGCGCTAACCTTTTATGTTGATCTTCTGACTAAATATGGCCCTCCAGGAGCGGCTAATAACAGCTTTAATGAGAACCTTGCCCTTATGAATGCTGGTAAGTGTGGTTTCTGGGTGGATGCAACAGTTGCGGGTAGTTTTGTGACCGGTAAAGATAGTACGGTTGCTGACAAGATGGCTTTTGCTCCAGCGCCATATAAGGTTACTGAGAAAGGTTCAGGTTGGTTATGGTCTTGGGCTTTAGGTATTCCTCAAACGTCCGATTCAAAAGAAGCGGCTAAAAAGTTTGCGGCATGGGCGACGTCAAAAGAATATATGGCTTTAGTGGCGGAAAAAGAAGGTATTGCGAATACACCGCCTGGAACTCGTAAGTCTTTATATGCAAACCCAGCATACATGGCAGAAGCATCTTTCGCGGCTATGACTCTTGAGCAAATGAATAAAGCTAACCCGCAAGATTCCACGTTAAATGAGAACCCTTATACAGGTGTTCAGTTTGTTGCTATCCCGGCTTTTCAAGGTGTTGGTGCGACGGTAGGACAGTTGTTCTCAGGTGCTCTTGCAGGAAAATCATCTGTTGATGAAGCGCTTGCAGACGCTCAAAAAGCAACAACTCGGGAAATGAAGCGAGCAGGTTACATTAAGTAACTAATCATTAGTTACTTAAAACTTTGTTTATGAGCCTTGGCTCTTCTTAATTGAAGAGCCAAGACTTTTTATTACCCAGGAGAAACAAATGTCTAACCCTTTTTCTCGCATGAATGTGCCAAAATTGATGCTAACGCCATCAGTGATTTTATTGTTGTTATGGATGATTGTACCGTTATCGATGACAATATATTTTTCATTTATGCGTTACAACTTGTTATCGCCTGAACGATTTGGTTTCACAGGCTTTGAAAATTATTATTACTTCTTTACTGACTCAAGCTTTACTACCAGTGTTTTTAATACTCTCCTGCTTGTTGGGACGGTATTATTAATTACAGCTGTTCTGGGGACGTTGATTGCGGTTTTAGTGGATATGAATTTCCATGGAAGAGGTGTCGTACGTGTGCTTTTGATCTCTCCATTTTTTATTATGCCTACCGTTAGTGCGACGGTTTGGAAAAACCTATTACTCGATCCTGTATCCGGTTTTTTTGCTTGGATATGGAAAATATTTGGTATGACACCGATTTCTTGGTTTGAGGAAGTTCCCTTACTCTCCATCATTATGATTGTTTCTTGGCAATGGTTGCCATTCGCTATCCTTATTCTCATGACGGCACTCCAATCAATGGATCGTGAGCAGTTAGATGCTGCAAAAATGGATGGTGCTGGTCCAATTGCTGTATTCCGTTATTTAACACTTCCGCATTTGGCACGGCCATTGACGGTAGTCATTATGATTGAAACGATTTTTCTTTTATCTATTTTTGCTGAAATTTTTACGACCACAGCAGGAGGCCCTGGAGATCAAACGACCAATTTAGCCTTTTTAATTTATAAATATGCGTTAGTGCAATCAGATGTAGGCTTGGCATCAGCAGGTGGCCTAATAGCCGTGGTTTTAGCAAATTTAGTTGCTATTTTTCTCATTAAAATAGTTGGTAAAACTCTAACGGAGAATTGATATGTCACAAAAATTGATATCAAACAAAAAAGCGATGAAAAAAATTGCAGTCACAGCGGCCGCATGGACAGTGACATTTATCGTGTTTTTTCCAGTGTTGTGGATGATTCTAACGAGTTTCAAAACAGAAGTAGGGGCTTATGCAATACCACCACAATTTATTTTTTCACCCACTTTGGAAAACTATGAAGAAATCTTCAAACGCACAGGTTACTGGGGGTTTGCATGGAATTCGATCATCATTAGTTTTGGTTCCAGTATTTTGGCAATGGTTATATCGGTGCCTGCAGCCTATGCAATGGCATTTTTCCCAAGCCAGAGGACTCAAGGTATTTTGTTGTGGATGTTATCAACGAAAATGCTGCCGGCAGTGGGTGTGTTAGTCCCTATTTATCTTTTGTTTATTAAATTTGGTTTGTTGGATACAAAAATAGGATTAATCATTATTTTAATGCTGATTAATCTGCCAATTGTTGTATGGATGGTTTATACCTATTTCAAAGAAATCCCTAAAGATATTTTAGAAGCTGCGCGTATGGATGGTGCCTCAGCATGGGGAGAAATTAGATATGTGTTACTCCCGATTAGTTTAGGAGGCTTGTCTTCTACCTTTTTGTTGTCAGTGATTCTGAGCTGGAATGAAGCATTTTGGACGCTTAATTTGACCACGACAAATGCTGCGCCATTGACTGCCTTAGTTGCTTCCTATTCAAACCCAGAAGGTTTGTTTTGGGCAAAGTTGTCAGCCGTTTCAACACTCGCAGTCGCACCCATTATTATTTTCGGGTGGATTAGTCAAAAACAACTTGTGCGCGGATTAACTTTCGGTGCCGTGAAGTAGTTATATATAGGAAGATTTATTATGCCAAATTTAAAAATTAAAAATTTAGTTAAAAACTTTGATGATTTGCAAGTTATTAAAGGGGTTGATTTAGATATTGAAGATAAAGACTTTGTAGTTTTCGTTGGGCCATCCGGTTGCGGAAAATCAACCATGTTGAGATTAATTGCTGGTTTAGAAGAAATTACTTCAGGAACTATTCATTTAGATGGAGAGGATATTAGTAATACGGCTCCGGCAAAGCGTGATTTAGCCATGGTTTTTCAGTCCTATGCTTTGTATCCACACATGACGATTCGTGACAATATGTCCTTTGGTCTAAAGTTAGCTGGAATGCCTAAAGCGGAAATTAATGAAAAAATTAACGCCGTCGCAAAGACGTTAATGCTGGACAAGTTGTTGGATCGCAAGCCTGGTGCTTTATCTGGCGGCCAACGCCAACGTGTTGCAATAGGGCGTTCTATTGTGCGTCAACCCAAAATATTTTTATTTGACGAACCGCTTTCAAACTTGGACGCTGCGTTGAGAGTCAATATGCGAGTTGAGTTGGCAAAGCTGCATAAAAAATTAGACACAACCATGATTTATGTAACACATGACCAAGTTGAAGCGATGACACTTGCGGATAAGGTAGTTGTTTTCAGTGCAGGGCATATTGAACAAATTGGAACGCCTATGGAACTGTATCATTCACCGGCGAACCTATTTGTCGCTGAATTTATTGGAACGCCAAAAATATCAATGATTGATGGCACTGTTGTGAATACTGATGGCAACGTTCAATTAAAAAGTGACCAGACAGATGCAGGTGTTGTTATTGCAACAGGTAGGACCTTTTCAGATAGTTTGGTTGGCGAGTCAGTCAAAGTAGGTATCCGGCCTGAGCATATTCAAGTGGTTGAAAAAGGCAAAGGCCATGTCAATGCGAACGTTGATTTAGTGGAGAATTTGGGCCGTGAGATATATTGTCACTTAAGGCTTTCCTCAGATAAAAGTGTTGGTTTGATATCTTGCTTAAATGGTGATGCCAAAGTGAAAGCTAACGAGCAAGTTGGTTTGCATTTTGATATTGATCGAATTTGTTTATTTGATTCGTCTGGTAAGGCGATAGTGACCTGAGGATAACTAATGCACATGCGAAACCTAGCGCATATTGGTGTGGGTAATTTTCATCGATCCCACCAAGCGGAGTATTTTCAACAATTAAATGCCTCTAATTCTGATGAACAATGGAATATAGTTGGTATTTCTCTTATGCCGCAAGATGAGCCTCTTTTAAAACAGCTAGAAGCTCAAAATTTTGAATACCATTTAATTAAAAGAGCACCAAATGGTGTCGAAGAAATTTCTGAAATTAATGTCATTCAAGATGTTATTTATGCGTATAAAGAACGTGAAAGGGCAATCAACTATTTAGCACAATTAAAGACTGAAATAATAAGTTTTACAATTACGGAAGGTGCGTATTTGTATGATTTAAAGTCAAAACAATTAAACTGGCAACACCCTGATTTAATTTATGACATCAACAACTTAGATGAGCCTAAAACAATATTTGGTTTGTTGTTTAATGTGCTTAAGGAACGAAGGCAATTACACGGGCAAGGTGTGACATTAATGTCTTGTGATAATGTTAGGCATAATGGCGTAGTTCTAAAGCACGCATTGATTGAATTTATTATGAAAGCTGATGCAGAGTTAGCTGAATGGGTTAATTCACAAGTATGCTTTCCGTGTACGATGGTTGATCGAATCACGCCAGCTTTTTCATCAAAAGACCAACAGCACTTAATGGAAAAGTACGGCATTTTGGATAATGTGCCAGTGATATGTGAGACTTTTCGTCAGTGGGTCATTGAAGATAAATTTCGCTTTGCGAGGCCTAACTTAGATCAAGTCGGGGTTATTTATGCCGCTGATGTCACACCGTTTGAAGATTTGAAAATCAAATTACTGAATGGCGGGCATAGTAGTTTTGCTTATCTTGCTAGTTTGGCGCAGTATCAGTATGTCCACGAAGCGGTTGCAAATAAAGATGTGCTAAATTTTGTGAAACTTTATATGAAACTTGATGCAAGGCCCAGTTTATCCTCCACGCCAGGAATTAATGTTGATGATTATATTGAAACATTGCTAGGTCGTTTTGCGAATGTTTCTATCGCGGATACCGTTGATAGGTTATGTGGCGATGGCATTTCAAAATTGAGCAATTTTTTAATGCCTGTTGCCAAAGACGCTATTGAATCGAGTCGCCCATTAAAGCGTATTGCGGTGGTGTATGCTTCTTATTTTCTTTACCTTAAAAGAGCGGTGGCTCAGAGTGATGAAGTGATGTTTGGTTTATATGAGCCGCAAGCAGATGCTGAATCCCTTAAACGTTATAGTCAAGACCCACTTCTATTATTGCAACGTTTAGGGGTTGGCGACGAGCAATCAGCATTTGTTCAGTTAGTTTTCAAGAGTATTCGTAAAATTGAGGAACAGGGTATCATGACAGTGTTGGATGCTGAGGAACATGTTCATGCCTAAACATGTGGTAGTGAGCTTTGGTGAAGCTCTAGTGGATATTGTTAATCAAGCGAATAGTTTTCAACCATTTGTGGGGGGTGCGCCTGCAAATGTTGCTGTTGCCGTGAGTAAGTTGGGTGGCGCCAGTCATTTTATCGGTTCAGTCGGTTCAGACTTGTTTGGTGATATGGTTGTTAATACGCTCAGTGATCATGCAGTGGATATCTCAGCATTAAGGCAATTAAGTGAACACTCAACGGCTTTAGCGTTTGTCAGCATTGATGAAGAGGGTGAGCGTTCATTTTCGTTTTCTCGGCAAGATACGGCTGATCTTAGGTATCCATTGAATGAGTTGCCTATCGATTTGTTTCAGCAGAAAAAAGGTATTTTTCATTTTGGTTCAAATAGTTTGACGACTGACTACATGGCAGCTATTACATTGGCGTTGATTGCTGTTGCTAAAAACAATGATTGGTTAGTCTCATTTGATGTCAACCTAAGGCCGAGTTTGTGGCCTAAGTCGGTGATTGATGAATCACGGATCATGACGTTTTTAACAATGGCCGATGTGATTAAGATGAGTGATGATGAAATGCAGGAATTGGATATTCATTCATCATTATTCGACGTTCATTCTCAGTCAGTTTTTGTTGTCACATCAGGTGCCAACCCCATTCAATTGTTCACTCAAGGAGGTATGATTGAACATTGTCCTGAAAAAGTTACGGCGATTGATACCACAGGCGCTGGAGATGCATTCTTCGGAGCTTTTTTGTATGCCATGGTTGAAGAACAGCTATTTCATGGCGATGCAGATCAGTATTTGAAAGCGATAAAGTTCGCAGCTTCTTGCGGTGCGTTCTCTGTGCAGCATATGGGTGCGATAAACTCATATGCGACTTCTGAGCAAATGACCTTTTAAAGTCTACGATAAAGATTATAAAAAATGACACATAAAATTATTCCCGTTGAACCTTTTGATTATTTTGTTTTTGGCGGCACTGGTGATTTAGCGCAACGTAAATTATTGCCTGCTTTATATCATCGGTTTGCTGATGGCCAAATTCCTAAGACATCCCGTATTGTGGGTTGTGCCCGCACTGATTTTGATGACGAATCTTTTCGTGAATTTATTGCCAAGGCTTTATCTAAAGCGCTTTCTAATCCTGAGGAAAAAGCAGCGACGATTAAAGAATTTTTAAAATTATTGAGTTATCAAAAAATAGATATTGATCAGCAGTCGGATTGGAAATCCTTCGTCAGTACCGTCAAAAAGTCTCACAAAGATCGCATTAAGGTGTATTACTTGTCAGTAGGCCCATCGTTGTTTGGGCCTATTATTGATGGTTTGAAATCCTATGGTTTGAATGAAAAGTCACGTTTGGTTGTTGAAAAACCATTGGGGTTTGACTCTGATTCTGCTCAAAAATTGAATCAAATGTTAGGCGAAGCCTTCGATGAAAGTAGTATTTATCGTATTGATCATTATTTAGGCAAAGAAACCGTTCAAAATTTAATGGCATTGCGTTTTGCCAACGCATTGTTTGAACCGTTATGGAACTCTCGCCATGTAGATCATGTCCAGATTACCGCTTCTGAAACCTTGGGGTTGCAAGGTCGAGGAGGTTACTATGATAAGGCTGGTGCAATGCGCGATATGGTGCAAAATCATTTGCTTCAATTGCTATGTTTAAGCTCAATGGAACCGCCGTATAAATATGATGCCGATAGTGTGCGAGATGAAAAACTAAAAGTATTAAAAAGTCTGAAACCGTTGAAAGGACATGACGTATTAATCAATACTCGCCGTGGTCAATATGTCGGTGATGAAAACACTTCCTCATATCTGCAAGATGTCGACAAAGCGAATAGCACGACGGAAAGTTATGTTGCTATTAAGGCGGAGATTAATAACTGGCGCTGGTCTGGGACTCCATTTTACTTACGAACAGGTAAACGTTTGAAAGCAAACATGACGGAAATTACGTTTGTGTTTAGAGAAACACCACATTCAATCTTTGAAGAGCTAGAAACGCCTATAAAACCGAATGCATTGGTGATTCGCCTACAACCGAATGAAGGCATTGATTTAGAGATTATGACAAAAGACCCTGGCCCCGGTGGTTTGCGATTACGACAATCATCTTTAGATATGTCTATTGAAAATATAGACGACCAGGACACATCATTTCGAATGCCAGATGCTTATGAACGCTTATTGTTAGATGTTGTTAGAGGAAATCAAACATTATTTATGCGAGGTGATGAAGTGGAGGCCGCATGGCGTTGGGTTGACCCGATTATTGAATCTTGGCAAGCGTCAGGTGAAAGCCCAGAGCAATATGATAATGCAAGCCAAGGGCCGGATGGGGCGATGGAATTAATGGCAGAAAATGGGCGTCGTTGGAGAAGAATTCAATGAAATGGCACGCCTTTTTATCCGCCGAAGAACAAGCCCTTAGTTTAGCGACAACAGTAGGGGACGATCTCACTAGCTTGTTGTTGCAAAAAGATGTGGTCACGTTATGTGTGCCAGGCGGCACAACACCATTATTGTTTTTGAGTTTACTTAGTAAAGTGAGTCTGGATTGGTCACGCGTCAAGGTACTGTTGAATGATGAACGCTATGTGCCACTGAGCGATCGATTATCCAATGAAGCCATGCTTCGTGACGTGTTTCTTAGAAATGAAGCGGTTGATGCGCAAATAGTTTCATTATTTAGGGAAGGCATGCCAATCGAAAATTTTGTTAAAAATTTTAATCATTCCGTCGATACTTATCTACCGCTAGATATTTGTATTTTGGGTATGGGAGCCGATGGGCATACGGCGTCATTATTTCCTGACATGCTTTTTTTGGAAGATGCGTTGGATGAAGCGGGGCCGGCTGGACTAATTATCGCAAATGCACCCAATAAACCGGAGCAGCGTGTGAGTCTGAATTTATCAGCATTACTCAGTGCACAACAGCATTATGTGTTAATTAAAGGCGTCGAAAAAAAAGAAATTATTCAAAAAGCGAATCAAACACGTTCGTTCGACTTGCCCATTAGCTATGTGTTAGCGGCTACTTCTCCAGCTACTTTTTATACTGATTAACGGTTAATACCTTACAAGATGAGATTATGACAACCTTACATTCTATGATTGAACAAGTCACTCGCCGCATCATTAAACGCAGTCAATCCACGAGGGGCGACTATTTGGAACGCATGCACGCTGCTATGGATGCAGGCGTACAACGTTCACATTTGACATGTGGCAACATGGCTCATGCATGCGCGGCTGCCAGTGTTAAAGAGAAACTCTTATACGCTAAAGATCACGCAAAAAATGTGGGTATTATTACCGCTTATAACGATATGTTATCGGCTCACCAACCCTTTGACGTTTTCCCTGAGTTAATCAAACAGGTCGCTTTAGAGTCAGGCGCAACGGCGCAAGTGGCAAGTGGTGTGCCTGCGATGTGTGATGGAGTTACGCAAGGCCAGAGTGGTATGGAATTGTCGTTATTCTCGCGCGATGTGATTGCAATGGCCGCTTCTGTGGGCTTATCACATCAGTGTTTCGATACAGTTGTTTATTTAGGCGTTTGTGACAAAATCATTCCTGGTTTAACTATTGCGGCGGCAACATTTGGTCATTTACCAGCAATGATGCTTCCCGCTGGGCCCATGCCTTCGGGACTTCCAAATGAAGAAAAAGCCTCTATTCGCCAAAAGCACGCAGCTGGAGAAGCGAGTCAAAAAGAGTTATTGCAAGCGGAAATGTCTTCGTATCATAGTCCTGGCACCTGTACTTTTTATGGTACGGCAAATACGAATCAATTAATCATGGAAATGATGGGGTTACATTTACCGGGCGGTAGCTTTGTTAACCCGAATACGGATTTGAGAGAGGCATTGACGCGGTTTGGTATTCAACGCAGTTTGAAATTATCCCATGGGGAAGATAGCTATACACCAGCATGTGAGATATTGACAGAGAAAAGCTTCGTCAATGGCCTTGTTGGCTTATTAGCCTCTGGTGGCTCGACAAATTTAGTGATTCATATGGTAGCGATGGCGAGAGCTGCGGGCATTATCATAGATTTACAGGACTTCTCGGACCTATCCGCTGTAGTACCGACGATTAGTCAGGTGTATCCCAATGGCTGGGCGGATGTGAATAGCTTCCAGCAAGCTGGTGGCATGCCGGTGTTTATCGCAGAGTTGTTGAAAGGCGGCTATTTGCATGAAGATGTCACCACTGTGATGGGTAAAGGCTTGTCTAGTTACACATTAACACCCGAGTTAAATGAAGAGGGCGAATTGAATTGGGTTCAAAAAAGCCTTGAGAGTAGTCAGAAAGATGTCTTAGCTTCTGTGGATGAGCCTTTTTCTGCAACAGGCGGCTTAGTACTATTAGAAGGGAATATCGGAAGAGCAGTGATTAAAACATCGGCTCTGAAACCCAACCAATCCATCATCAAAGCGCCTGCTAAAGTTTTTCATAGTCAAGAGAAAGTCAAAGAAGCCTTTGCTGAAGGAAAGCTTGATGAAGACTTTGTTTGTGTCGTGAGTTTTCAGGGACCACGGGCTAATGGCATGCCCGAATTGCATGGACTCACGCCGATATTGTCCACGGTACAAGCACGCGGTTTTCAGGTGGCATTGGTGACTGACGGGCGCATGTCCGGAGCTTCCGGAAAAATTCCAGCGGCGATTCATGTTTCTCCTGAGGCATCAGCAGGTGGACCAATTGGGAAAATTCATGACGGGGATATCATTGAAGTGAATATCACCACTGGAGAATTGCGCATTGAGACAGAAAATTTCTTAGATCGAACCGATGCCGTTGTTGATTTATCGCGCTATCAAAAAGGCTGTGGCCGAGAATTATTTGCAGGGTTTCGTGAGCGAGTAGGTTTAGCCGAAGATGGCGGCAGTGTCTTTTTTTAAAAACACAAGTTTGTTACTAACAATATTGAAGAAAGGTTTTTTTTATGATTACAGCAAAACAAGCGTCAGAATCTATTATGAGTCTGGCCGATGGCGTTAGTGTCATTCCAGTGATTGTTATGGATGATGTCTCCATTGCCGTTGATTTGGCGGAAACGTTAGTGGGTGCGGGGTTGCCAATATTAGAAGTCACGTTAAGAACACCAAATGCACTGCGTGTGATTGAAGCGATGGCGAAGGTAGATGGTGCGATTGTTGCGGCAGGAACGATCCTGAATAGTTCTCATGTGCTTGACGCAAAATCCGCTGGCGCTGAATTTTTGGTTTCTCCTGGTTATACGCCAGGGCTTTTTAAAGCGGCTTCTGATGCAAGTATGCCGTTATTACCAGGTGTGGCAACAGCGTCAGAGGTGATGGTGCTTGCTGAGGTTGGCTTCTCGTTCTTGAAGTTTTTTCCCGCCTCGATCAATGGCGGTGTTCCGGCGTTAAAAGCGCTTGGCAGTCCATTGCCTCAGGTATCCTTTTGTCCTACGGGAGGAGTGAATACTGAGAATATGCATGACTATTTGGCATTAAATAATGTTGCCTGTGTTGGAGGTTCATGGATGGTGACGCAGAAAGATCTTCAAGAAAAAAACTGGTCTAGTATTCGTCAAAAAGCGACAAGTTTATAAAATGACAATTGATGCAAACATTTCGAGGTTTTTAGCGACAACAAATGATTGAATGACATTTTCTTCTTGAACAGAGGCTTGAGGGAAATGTGAAAAATAAGACAAATTTCACGTGTTGTTATTAGTGGGCCCTAGCTGCTGACGATACGAATAATGAACTGGCATAACGTCAGTTGAGTATTAATTTAAGATAATAGGGTGTTTAAATGTACAAAGTTGCAATTAATGGTTTTGGCCGTATTGGCCGAAATGTGTTGCGGGCGTATTTTGAAGAAGGTTATGACGAAAATATTGAAATCGTCGCCATCAATGATTTAGGAAATATTGATATTAACGCACATTTGTTGCGTTATGACACGACGCATGGACGTTTTGGAGAAAGTGTCGAAATTGAAGACGACAGCTTAGTCATCAAAGATCGTCGAATTAAGGTGTTAAGTCAGCCTGATCCTACTCAGTTACCATGGGCAGATTTAGGTGTAGATGTCGTGTTCGAATGTACTGGTTTTTTTACCACTAAAGAACAGGCTGGTGCGCATATTACTGCTGGAGCCAAAAAAGTATTACTATCTGCTCCAGGTAAAGGTATGGATGCCACTATTGTTCATGGGGTTAATCATCAATCCTTAACTGCTTCGGATACAGTGATATCTAATGCGTCATGTACTACCAACTGTTTAGCACCTATTGTTCATGCCTTGTATCAAAAAATAGGGATTGAAAAAGGGTTAGCGAATACGATGCATTCTTATACGAACGACCAACGTTTAACGGATGTGTATCATAGTGATGTCTTGCGCGCTCGTGCAGCTGCTCAAAATATGATCCCGACAAAGACTGGCGCAGCCGCAGCGATTGGCTTAGTCATTCCTGAAATGGCAGGCAAGTTAGATGGCTTAGCCGTTCGTGTACCAACCCTAAATGTCTCCTTGTTGGATCTTACGTTTATTGCCGGGCGCGAAACCTCTGCAAATGAGGTGAATCAATTGTTAATTGAAGCTGCAAATGGGCAGTTAAAAGGTGTTTTAGACACGAATCAATTGCCGCTTGTTTCATCAGATTTTAATCATAATCCTGCCTCAAGCATTGCAGATATTAGCTTGACAAAAGTGGATGGAAAATTAGTTAAGATTCTTGCTTGGTATGATAACGAGTGGGGCTTTTCCAATCGGATGCTAGATAACGTGAAAGTTATGCAATCCGTAGGGTAATTCCCATGACACAGATGACTGAAAAAAAAATGCAACGACGCACTAAGATCGTTGCCACCATGGGTCCTGCGATTGATTCCTTGGAACAAATCGAACACATGATCTTGGCTGGTGTGAATGTGTTTCGATTGAATTTTTCACACGGCAGCGCTGAATCTCACACAGAGTTGGCACACCTTGTTCGAAAAGCCTCTGCGAAATTAAATAAACACATTGCGATCATGGGAGATTTGCAAGGGCCTAAAATTCGTATCGGGAAGTTTACGGATGGCTATGTGGATATTGAAGCAGGGCAGCCATTTATTATTGATAGTCAATTAGATTTGGATGCGGGCTCAATAGATGGAGTCGGCATCAATTTTGATTTGCATAATGATTGCTCGGAAGGTCAACGCTTATTGTTAGATGATGGCCGTCTTGAGTTAGTCGTGACACATCTGGAAGATTCTGCCATACATACTAACGTTGTAGTTGGGGGGCGGTTATCCTCTAATAAGGGTTTAAACTTGCAGGGTGGAGGGTTATCAAACGAGGCGTTAACCACGGAAGACAAGGCTAATATTGAATTGGCTGCGACACTGCAATTGGATTATTTAGCCATTTCGTTCCCGACGTCTGCTGACGATATCGTGAGTGCGCGTAAAATTTGTGCAATTCACCACTATATCCCGAAGTTAATCGCCAAGATTGAACGAGCTGAAGTCGTGTCATCGGAAGAAAATTTACGTGCTGTTATTGAGGCATCTGATGGCGTGATGGTTGCTCGTGGTGATTTGGGCGTCGAGATCGGCGAAGAGGTGTTAGTCGGTGTTCAGAAAAAAATTATTGCATTAGCTATTAAAATGAATCGAGTGGTCATCACAGCGACTCAAATGATGGAATCGATGATTGAAAATACGATTCCAACCAGGGCGGAAGTCATGGATGTTGCGAATGCGGTTCTAGATGGTACAGATGCCGTCATGCTATCAGCAGAAACGGCCACAGGGCAGCACCCGGTTAAAGTGGTGGAAGCCATGAGTCGGATTATCATAGGGGCGGAAAAGCATGGTTCTAACCAAGATGATCATCATCGTATTCAACAGGGTTTTGAAACCATTGATGAGTCGGTGGCGCTTGCCAGCGTGCATGTAGCTAAGCATTTGAAAAATGTGAAAGCTATTGTGTGTTTAACCGAGTCTGGCGATACACCATTATGGATGTCGAGGGTGTTATTGGATATTCCCATTATTGCCTTGTCACCCCAAAAAAACACATTAAACAGAGTGGCTTTGTTTCGAGGAGTGAATTCCTTTCACTGTGAATTAGAAGGTGAAAATGCCGCTGAAGTGCTCGATAACGCGTTAATGCATTTAACTCAACAAGGTGTGTTAAAGCACCAAGATACGGTCATTGCCACCCTGGGGCAACGAATTGGTACTTGCGGCTATACCGACACAATGACTATTCGCATTGTTGATTGATATTCAACAGTACGTAAATTTTTAGGTGATTTTAAAATGAGTAATATACCGGAACGAATTTTTGCCAAAGACAATTTACTTTGGTCAACGGATGTAGACGTTCAAAAAACAATTGATAATCGTTTAGGCTGGTTAGATGCCATAGATTTTTGTGAAACCCACTTGAATGACATGAATGCCTTTGTGGAGCAAATTATCTCGGAGGATTTTCGTCATGTTATTTTATTAGGCATGGGTGGCTCAGCACTTGCACCAGAAGTATTTTCACGAGTGTTTCCTAAGCAAAAAAAGGGTGTGGATTTAAGAGTGCTTGATACCACGTGTGCTGAACAAATATTAGATTTTGAACAATCAGTTAATTTATCGAAAACATTGTTTATTGTGTCGAGCAAATCAGGGACTACCACCGAGACATGGGCTTTGTTTGAATATTTTTATGAGCGGCTTCAGCAGGTCAAGGGGATTGATGTAGGTCAGAGCTTTGTTGTGATTACTGATCAAGGGTCTGATCTGCAAGTGATGTCGAAACAACGGAATCTTCGGCATTGTTTTATTAACCCATCAGATATTGGTGGTCGATTCTCAGCATTGAGTTATTTTGGTTTATTGCCAGCAGCACTGTTAGGGCTGTCACTTGAAATTCTTTTGAGTAGAGCCAAAAAAGCCTATGAACAATGTAGAAAAGGTGATGGCGCGGGCATCAAGTTAGGAGAATGGTTGGTCGCAGGCTATCACTCCAAGTCTTTAGATAAGCTCCAGCTGCATGTTGATGATGAGCTAGAACCGTTGGTTTGGTGGATTGAGCAATTAGTCGCAGAATCGTTAGGAAAAAAAGGTTTTGGCGTATTACCGTTCTTAAATAAAGAGGGAGTAGAAAAGCTTTTTATTCAAAATAAAAACTTAACTTTAGGGGTTGGTTCTAATACGGCAGATTTTTCTGACGAGCGTCATGCTTATTGGAATTTAGATGACTTCTATGATGTAGCGGCTCACTTTTTTCACTGGGAGTTTGCGACAGCCATTGCAGGAGCTCGTTTAGAGATTAACCCGTTTGATGAGCCTAATGTGACAGAAGCTAAGGTCAAAACCAAAGGGATATTAAAGCAATTTTCTGAGACTGAATTACCATTGCCAACCCAAAAGCCTTTAGGTGATTTATTATCTAAAGTAGAAATGGACTCATATATAGCTGTCTTGGCGTATTACCCTATCAATGTTGAAAACTATGAGGCATTGCACCAGTTTCGACTACGGTTAGAGAAAGACTTCAATGTTCCAGTGACTGTCAATTTTGGGCCTCGGTATTTGCATTCAACGGGGCAGTTACATAAAGGTGGCAAGCAACAGGGTCTCTTTATCGTGCTAACGCAATCGGGAGAAACTGAACTGGCTATACCTAGCCAGCATTACACATTCAACACCTTGTGTAGAGCGCAAGCGTTAGGTGACTTTCAAATTTTAACTGGGAAAGGCTTTCCGGCTCATTTTTATGCGTTACCTGACTTGTCCAAGGTTAGCGCCTTATTGTAAGGGTATTGAACAACTCCTTCTTTCTCAGTTAAACCTGATTGTTGGGATTAATGTAGGACTAGAGGAGGAAGGAGTTAATAATGGTGTCCCGGAGTGGATTCGAACCACCGACCTGCCGCTTAGGAGGCGGCTGCTCTATCCAGCTGAGCTACCGAGACCCAATTGAAGAGGGCGTAGTATAAACTGATTTATAGTGCGCCGTTAAGTTCTGATAGTTTTTCTTTTAAGTCTT
>JBOEGT010000026.1:0-26642 GCA_050633585.1 Arenicella sp. | reverse complement strand
CAGTTTGTGTTGCTATTAGCCATAGCGCCGTTTATTTTTGATTTAAAGCTTTATAGTTTTAGTGAACTCGAAGAAGTGCCATCGCTGTACGAATATTCGGCTGATCGCTTTGAAGCACTGCCTACGTTGCCAAACCAAGAACTCCCTCCTAAGGCACCGAGTAAACCTCGATCTTTATCTAAAAAAGAAAAACAATGGTTGGCGACATGTGGCGGAGTGTCACGTATTTTTTATCCTAAATATTGCCCGTATTTAGAGGTGAAGCGAGCGAAATATAATGCTCAGAAAAAAAACTATAACAAACGGCTTAAACAATACAGAGCCAATCAGAAGGCTTATCAACAACGATTGAAATCGTTACAGAAAGTGAAAGCCGCATACAGCAACTTTCGTCCAGAACTGTTGGTAAAAGAGAAGCCCGAGGTTTCCCCGGAGGTAAAACAATGGTCTAGCCGTTCTTTCACAGCGTTGCTTGACTCTCGTGTTGCGGTGAGTGCATGGCAGGATACGGGTGCTTTTATTTGGTTGTTGGGGGCTTTACTCATGGGTCCCGCCATTTGGTTGTGTCTCCGAGAAAGGTGTTGGAGTTTATTAATCTTTGGCCTTTCTGTTCCGGCCTTTAATTATTTGCTGTTTCTGGTGTCCTTGTTTCCTAGTGCGCCAAATGTGTCAGGCTTAACGATTCATAGTTCGGTAGCGGCACAAGTCGCTTTCGCTTGGTTTGCCCTCAAAGGTCATATGTTGACGAAATCTTTTGCATGGTTCATCTTGTTATTGTCGTTGTCGGTCTCATGGGCCGCATTTTTAGGAGGAGAGTATTCTTCTATTTTTAAAGCGCAATTACCTATTTTGGTATTCATCCTGACAGCAGCGCTCGCAAGATTAGTGGTCAAAGGGGTACAAGAAAATGCGTATTTGTTTGCTGGTCATGGCTGGTTATCAAATCTAAGGAAAGCGCTTCATGCCTTGGTTTTGTGGGTGCCATTAGCGTTGTTAGCTTTGCCTGCGATGTATTTCATGGAGATAGCTGCGCCAAAACATATGGTGAATACCTTGCACAAAAATGGTGTTCTCATCTTTGATTACGATCATGACGTTCTAGACAACGCGCTTCAGTCAGTGGCGACCAAAACGGATGATGCGATGTATGCATGGCACTTGAGCACTGAGAGCGCTAAGCGTGATATTTATTTACAAGCGAATTCATTGATAAACGAAAGTTTGAGAAAACGTTTCGATTTGACGTTTGATCAAGTGATGCCTGGTCAATTGCAATTTGAGGAATATGAATCAGATAAATTTTTGATTGGTGAAGGCATTGAATTAGCGGTTGGAGCCGCTCAAGGTTCAACGAATAAAGCCTTTAAAAGAATGCGCAATCAAATGAAGCGACAATTGGGTGGGATTGTCTCTAGTAAGGAGAAACAATTTAAAATTGCCTTAGACAAGGGGGCCAATCAAGCATTGGCGGCTATCGATGAAATTCACTTGCAAGGTCAAGAAGCGTTGTTAGTGTTAAACCAACAAACGCAGTCATCGGTCTGGTGGACGATTAATTATGTGAGAGCAGCACATATGTTGGCATTACTCATATTTGTGTTTGTTTGCCTGAAGAGTTTTTTATATGTCTTTGCACGTGTCAGCTTTAATCGGGATACCGGTACGTTTGTTACCTTGGGCAATACGGATAAAGCTGAGGGCAATGTGAAATCTCTCATCAAACCGACGGGCTTACAGTATTTAATTGAGGCAGACACAGAGGAGGTGTTTTATATTTCTCGACGGTTTGAATGCCGTGGCAGGGCGCCAAGGTTTACGATTCCACAGCCCTTGAGGGCATTGTTGAGTCGTTTTTTCAATGGCGCTGTTTCAATGAATAAAATGGTGATGCATCAAGGCGATGACGCGGTTCGGTGCACGGCAACGCAGGGTATTGAATTTTTTGAATGGGAATTAGCTGACGGAGAAGAAGTGTTATTTGATTTTCATAATTTTGTAGGCATGTCGGAAGGCATTCGTATTTCAACATTGATTAGCACGCGAGCGTCATCATTGTTGCTTGGGCGAATGATTCATTCACAAGCCACTGGGCCCGGAAAGTTGATCCTAATGGCTGAAGGACGTGCGGAGATCACATGTTCTGAAATGAATGAGGGTAGTGTCCCACCTGAGCGGATTATCGCAACACATAAAGATACCTGTTTTCATATTGATAGTGAGCTAGACCCTGTTAATGTTTACCTGAGTTCAGCTTATGTAAGGCCAGCTGGTGGAGGGCAGGTCATTGTGGATGTGGATAGTCAAAGAGGGAATAAAACGGGGCTAGGCAGTTTTGTTAAACGGTTTATATTGCCTGTGTAAATCGAAAGCATGTTAAGTCATTCACTAGATAACGATTAGATAATATCAAAAGGAGTGTATTATGAATTTACAACCAGTTCGGACCGAAATAGATCATCGTACAATAAAACTTATTATTGGCATCATTGCTATTTCGCTGGCGTCTTTGACGAGCTTTTTCTCGCAAACACCGCTGGAGTCCATTAGTGCCTCATATCATGAAGGCGGTTGGTCAAGAAATATCTTTGTGGGTTTTCTCTTTGCAATTGCTGCGTTCCTTTTAGCTTATAACGGTCGGTCGGGCCTTGAAATGGTGTTGAGTAAAGCCGCATCACTTGCTGCTTTAGGCGTTGCCATGTTCCCCTGTGGTTGCGATTCACGCGCTGAAATAATTCCTTATGTTCACTACATTTCTGCAGGCGTTATGTTTCTTGTATTAGTGGTGTTTTGCTATTCCTTTTTTCAACGAGCGAAAGCAAAAGGACATACGCAAGCCGCCGCGAGAGCCTACATTTACGCATTGTGCGGCTTTGCTATTTTGGCGGCTATTGTGGTATTAATGTTAGATTTTTTGATGAACGGAACGATCAGTGCGAAAGTCGGCCGCTTAGTGTTTTATGGTGAAGCCGTCGGTTTAATTGCGTTTGGCGTCGCGTGGCTGGTTGCAAGTCGAACGTTGCCCGTAATCACCCAAAAACAAGAGCGGTTGAAAATTTCACCGTTTTCATAGTGTATGAAAATAGATTTAATGAAATGGGCTGAAAAGCTTATGGTGATGGATGAGGATGTTTGGCAACGACATGCGAATCCATGGAGTGTGTATACGCGTTTCACTGTTTTGCCATTCATGTCTCTCGCCTTTTATTCACGAGAGTGGTTAGGCGTCTATTCCCTCATTTTGATTGCGTTATCTTTTGTGTGGATTTGGTTGAATCCACGGTTATTTAAGGCACCAAAGAGTACGAAAAATTGGGCCTCAATGGGTACGTTTGGAGAACGAGTGTATTTAAATAGACATCAGGTGCCGATTCCTGAGCAACACCTCAGGCCAGCACTTGTGTTGCAGGTTTTGTCGGGCGTAGGCATTCCTTTTTTTATATATGGTCTTTATGCTTTGAATCTATGGTCTTTATTGATGGGTAATGTGTTAATCATGGTATTCAAAACATGGTTTGTGGATCGTATGGTTTGGCTATATTTGGACATGAAGGATGATAATTCAGAATATAAACGTTGGCTTAGGTGATTTTTTAATATAAATCCCCATTAGATAAGATAAGGTAATAACCTGTGAATGACAGGTCTGCATAATACGCGCCAACCAATGTCGTTTTTCTGTTTCGTTGAAAGTTGCTTTATCAAAAAATGATGGCTTTGAACGCACGTTTTTTTTAAATAGTATAGGTCACCATGTATTTATTCATCACTGTTTTTGTTTTGCTGATCTCTGTGGCTGTTTGGGTGGTTGTATCACTTATAGCCAAAAACATGGCGTGGAAGGTTTTTAGAATCCGTTTCATATTGATCAGCGTATTCATTGCTGTAGGCTATGTGGGGCTGCGATTTTTCATAGGCCGAGAGTTTCCTGATGTTGCTCGGTGGATGAATAACTTTATGGGTTTTTTGACCTTAGCTTTTTGTTTCAGCCTGATATATTGGTGCGTGTTTTTATTATTGAAGCTGGCGGGTAAACAGCGATGGCTTGAAGGCAAACACATTGTGTTGGTGCTCGCTGCGATAGTGAGTATTTTTTCAGCCTTGGGGAGTTATAACTATCACAAAGATATTGCTGTTGAAGAGTTCACGATTACTTCAAAAAAAATCACTAAATCTTATCGTTTTGTTCAAATTAGTGATATTCAATATGGCACCTCAACACGCCAGGAAATGGATCGCATTCTAGATTTAGCCTATCAACAAAACGCTGACTTCATTGTTTTTACCGGGGATTTGGTTGATTTCAATTACTACCGATTTGAAGACTTTGAAAAGTTAGCCGCTAGTCCGGTGCCTATTTACTTTGAACGGGGTAATCATGAGTTTTATCATCACCCTAAGAGGCTTTTAAGTTATTTGAAAAAACTGGCGCCTCTCGAGGTATTGATTAACCGGAGTGTCAATTTTGAAGAAATCCAAATCATTGGATTGGATTTTAATCGTGCACCTAATAATGTCGAGCAGCAATTGCAACGTATCAAAGTCGATCCCAATCAGTTATCTATCTTGTTATATCATGAACCCAGAGATGTTGAAGTAGCGGCGAGTTATGGCATCGATATTCTGCTATATGGGCATACGCATGCTGGTCAAATGTGGCCATACACTTGGGTGGTTGACTGGATGTATAAATACTCCGACGGCGTATTCAAGGTGGATGATAGTTTCGTTTATACTTCGGATGGTGCCTCGCTATGGGGGCCACGTATGCGATTAGGTTCTCAGAATGAAATCGTCGTCTTTAATGTGATTCCAAAACGCTAAGCGTTGCAATATAAACCTGAAAAATAAAATATGGCTCAAGATCATACAACGACTATAAGCTGCCCAAACTGCAATGAAGAAATAGATGTGAATGACATCTTATATCATCAAGTGAATGAGCAGTTAAAACAGCAATATCAGGATGAATTACGGAAAGAGCAGGAAAACTTTGCAAAACAATCTTCTGAGTTAGCAGTCGAACGTCGTGCGTTAGCCAAAGAAAAAGCAGAGCAGTCGGAGTTGATTGAAAGACAGCTGAAGGCTGAGTTAAGCAAACGCGAAGTGGCGCTAGCAAACAAAATCAAAGGAGAAGCGGCTGAAGAGCAAAGAGACGCTATCGAATCGCTTCGGTTGGAACTTGAGGAGAAATCATCAAAAGTGAAAGAGCTCAATAAAACGACTGTTCAACTTGAAACACTTAAGCGTGAAAAAGGTGAGTTAGAAGATAAATACAAAGCGGAAGCAGAACGCCAAATTACGTCAAAATTGCTAGCAGAAAGAGAACGTATTCAGCGCGAAGAGCAAGATAAAAGTGAATTGCGTTTTAAAGAGCTGCAGAAACAACTGGAAGATCAAAAGAAACTCACTGAAGAAATGAAGCGTAAGCAAGAACAGGGTTCTATGCAGACGCAAGGGGAGGTTCAAGAGCTGGCCATTGAAGAGTGGTTGGCGGAAAAATTCCCATTAGACACCGTTGATGAAATAAAAAAAGGTGAGCGTGGCGCTGACTGCTTGCAAATTGTGAATACACGGTCACGGCAAAACTGTGGGACGATTTATTATGAAAGTAAGCGAACGAAAAACTTTCAACCCAGTTGGATTGAAAAATTTAAGGCTGACATTCAAGACCGGAACGCGAATATCGGTGTCTTGGTCACTGAAGTGATGCCAGCTGACATGGAGCGTTTGGGCCTAAAAGAGGGAATTTGGATTTGTACCTATGATGAGTTTAAGGGGCTATGCACCGTGCTCAGAGAGTCATTGATTCAAATTAGTTCAGCCATTATTACGCAAGAAGGCAAAGGCGATAAAATGGGCATGTTGTATGACTTTTTAACTAGCAATGAATTCAAAATGCAAATTGAATCAATTGTTGATGGTTTTACACAAATGAAGACCGATTTAGAGTCTGAGCAACGTGCCATGCGCAGTATTTGGAAAAAAAGAGAAAAACAAATTGAAAAAGTGTTGATGAACACCACAGGCATGTATGGCTCTATTCGGGGAATTGCGGGCAATGCCGTTCAAGTGATTCCGTCATTAGAGCTGCTTGACGAGGACGATTTGGCTGCGTTAGGGCACGATGATGGAAACCATTAAAATTGGTTCGCTGAATACAAAATGGTTGAATTTTTTTGGCATAGTCGCCTTATTGGGCGCACTGCTTATATTGATGTTCAGTGTTTTTGATAATTCATCTCAGGATGTTATAAGGCCTGATTTGGTTATTCTTCTGATCGTTGGTGTTGCCTTATGCTCATATAAGTCCTCGTTGATATATAGAGACAACGTTTTCGTGATTGTGTCTACAATATTTGGGCTTCGTAGAGAGAAAGTTTTACAACATGAATGCAAGTTGCACATTCATCTTGTGTCTAACCCAAGCAGCTATGCCAGCGAAGGAGCTAAATCAGGCCCTCCCTCGTATGGGTTGTTATTGCAGAATCGTTTTGGCATAAACGGAATCCAAATATCTCAATTTTTGCCGATGATTTACTTTGTGAACAAAAAGGATAGTTTTGATTTGTTTATGCATGAAGTGCAGAAGCTTTCTGAATTGTCTTCCTTTGAAGTTAGTTATTCAGCAGATGTCAGTAATCGCATAAAAAATAAGCCTAGCCATTAAACGTTAGATTGAATATGAGTAAACGTTGCACTTTGCCGCTTATGCTTAGTATGCGTTTTCATGATTAGTAGCAATGATTTGAAAATGATAAATATTGAAAGTTGGATAACGACGTGTTGCTTTTAAGTGTCGATGCTTTAATCCGTAAATATATTTTGAGAACGTAACGGTAGCTCCGTTGTATTTTTGATTTCGGTGACCGCTATGTGCGAATGGAGTTCGCCAATCATGGGTAAGTTAGCCAATTTTTTTCGCACGAATTGCTCGTAATGACGTATGTCTTTGACGACAATTTTTAACATGTAGTCCCATTCACCAGTCATTGTGTAACACTCTAAGACTTCATCAAAGAGGGCAATTTCACGCTCCACTTCTTCCATGTTTTGGCGACCGAATTTGCTCAAATTGATAGTCGTGAAAGTCACCAATTCCATGCCGAGGACTTCGCGATCCAAGATAGATACTTTACGCTTAATCGCGCCTTTTTCTTCCAGTCGATTAATTCTGCGCCAGCAAGGAGATTGGCTCATATTGATGCGTTCAGCGACTTCAGTAGATGTTAAGCTTGCATCTGATTGAAGGAGGCTGAGTATTTTTCCGTCTTGTTTTGTTAGTTTTATGCTCATAGCGATCTTTTAATAGCTTTTAATTTTATAATTAGGTCTAATTTATACAAAAACAGTATTTTTTGCATCCTTAAAAGCATAAATTTTTCAGTCGTCACGCCTTATACTTTTTAAAAGATAAAGAAGCGGTAGAGGCTAACATGAAGAATAAAAAGATCAGCACTTTGAAAGAGGTGTCACTTGACGATAAATATCGTCTTGATAAAACCAAGGCGTATATTAGTGGCATTGATGCGTTAGTGCGTTTGCCGATTCTCCAACACCAACGAGATCAAGAAAGAGGTTTGAACACCGCAGGATTTGTTTCTGGTTATCGAGGCTCACCTTTAGGCAATGTAGACCAAGCGATGTGGAGGGCGCAAAAATACCTAGACGAGCATCATATTACGTTCACACCTGGCATTAATGAGAACCTAGCGGCGACGGCTGTTCGAGGTAGTCAAGAAGTGGGTTTGCAGCCAGGGAGTCAATATGATGGAGTATTTGGCCTTTGGTATGGCAAAGGCCCCGGGTTAGACCAAAGTGTTGATGCGTTGAGGCACGCAAACGCCTCAGGGACCTCAAAATTTGGTGGTGTCCTCGCTGTAGTCGGTGATGACCATGGTTGTAAATCTTCAACCTATCCCTATCAATCTGAGCATATCTTTATGAGCCTATCCATGCCGGTATTGGCACCCGCTAATGTGCAAGAAGTGCTTGATTTAGGGATTTTTGGATGGGAGTTGTCACGTTATTGTGGAAGTTGGGTTGGGCTGAAAGCCATCACTGAAAATATGGATTCGGCTATTTCTGCTGATATTGACCCAAACCGTATTGAAATCAATATTCCTAAAGATTTTGAAATGCCTGCTGACGGTGTGAATGTCCGTTGGCCTGATACCCCTTTGGCGCAGGAAAAACGGCTGAATAAATACAAAATTTATTCCGCAATGGCGTTTGCACGAGAAAATAATTTAAACAAGATTGTGATCGATAGTGATAAACCTCGATTAGGTATTATCACGGCAGGGAAAAGTTATCTTGATGTCTTGCAAGCGTTGGATGATTTAGGCATTGATCAAGAAAAAGCGGCTGAGATTGGTATTCGTGTGTTTAAAGTAGGCATGCCTTGGCCTTTAGAGCCTGTGAAAACACATGAATTTGCAGAAGGTTTAGATGAAATTTTAGTCGTTGAGGAGAAGCGCTCAGTGATAGAAGACCAATTATGTGGTCAGCTATATAATTGGGAAGTTGATAAACGACCCCGTGTGATCGGCGAATACGACGAAAATGGTAAAGACTTATTAACGAATTTAGGCGAATTATCTCCGGCTATTATTGCCAGAGCAATCGCGGCACGAATTGGCCACTTTTATAATAGTGACACAATGGAAAAACGGGTTGAGTTCATCAACCAAAAAGAACGCACACTAGAAAAGCCTCGCAAAGTGTCTCAGCGAGTGGCCACGTATTGTTCAGGATGCCCACATAATTCCTCTACAGTTGTTCCAGAGGGCTCCATTGCTTCAGGGGGTATAGGTTGCCACTACATTAGTACATTTAGTACCGCGAGACCTGCACACAGTTTTACGCACATGGGTGCAGAAGGTGCGAATTGGGTGGGTATTGCGCCTTTTACCAAGACTAAACATATTTTTCAAAATTTAGGGGATGGCACATATTTTCATTCCGGAGTTTTGGCGATTCGTCAATCTGTAGCAGCAGGCGTTAATATCACTTATAAGATTCTTTATAACGATGCAGTGGCCATGACTGGGGGGCAACCAATAGATGGCAATTTAACATTACCAACATTGATTGCTCAGTTGAAAGGAGAAGGGATTAAACGCATCGAGCTAGTATCTGATTACCCTGAAAATCAACGTCATTTGAAGGATTCTGTCGTCACGATAAGTCATCGAGATGATTTGAATACGGTGCAAAAATCATTACGAGAAGACTCTGGTACGACAGTACTCATTTACCAACAAACATGCGCTACTGAAAAGCGCCGCCGTCGCAAACGTGGAACACTCGCTGAACCTAATCAACGTATCTTTATTAATGATGCCGTATGTGAAGGCTGTGGCGATTGTAGTGTGAAATCAAATTGTTTATCGGTGACACCAAAAGATACTGAAATGGGCCGTAAGCGCCAAATTGATCAGGCGGCATGTAATAAAGATTTTTCTTGTGTGAAGGGTTTTTGTCCAAGTTTTGTGTCAGTTGTTGGCGGGAACTTAAAAAAGAAAACACCTGAACTGATTAATGATTTTGCGCATTTACCAGAACCCAAACTACCCAACTTAGACAGACCCTGGAATGTGTTAGTGACAGGTGTTGGAGGTACGGGTGTTATTACGGTAACTACTGTTTTATCAATGGCCGCACATTTGGAGAACAAGGGAGTTTCTACATTGAACCAAACCGGTTTAGCGCAAAAATTTGGGCCTGTCATGAGTCATCTGCGCATTGCTAAGAGGCAAAGTGATATTTATGCCGTTCGTATTCCATCGGGTGATGCGGACTTGATGATCGGTTGTGATTTATTAGTGAGTGCAAGTGATGAAGCGCTTAAAAAATTACACGAAGGGCGAAGTCATGCAATCGTCAATGATACGATTTCTCCAACGGCGGAATTTATGGAAAACCCGGATACAGTGTTTCATGTTGATCCAATGAAAGACAGTATTCGTGCTGAAATGACAGCATCTCAGGTTGATTTCGTTGCGGCAACCGAAATTGCTTCTGCGTTGCTAGGGGATACCATTGCGAGTAATTTGTTTATGGTGGGATATGCTTATCAAAAAGGTCTAGTCCCTGTCAGTGCTTTAGCAATCAATAAAGCGTTGGAACTAAATGGGGTGAAAGTTGAATTCAACCAACAAGCCTTTTTATGGGGACGAAGAGCGTGTGTAGATATAGAGGGTGTGGAGAAAATTGCGAAAGTCGATGAACAACGATTTAAGCCATTAGAAACACTAGAGCAGGTGTTAGAAAACAGGCGTCAAGATTTAGTGGCTTATCAAAACACAGACTATGCCGAGAAATTTACACACCAAGTGCAATCTGTGCTTCGAAAAGAACAACAAATTTTAGGGAAAAAGAGCACGATATTTGCACTTAATTATGCGAAAACACTCTATCGATTAATGGCTTATAAGGATGAATATGAAGTGGCTAGGTTATTTACGGATGGTCGCTTTAAACAGCAATTAGACAATAGCTTTGAAGGAAGTTACAAGCTTGAATACCATATGGCGCCACCATTTTTATCGAAGCGTGACCCAGAAACGGGGCATTTAAGAAAACGTAAGTTTGGTGCATACATGCAATTTTTATTTCGCATAATTGCTAAATGTAAAGGTTTACGAGGTTCAAAATTAGATGTGTTTGGATATACAGATGAGCGCAAACTAGAGCGGCAGCTTCCTGATGAGTTAAATGCAACGGCACACACGTTGTTGGACCAATTAACCATGGACAACATCGAGGAGTCGATCGACACATTGAACCTCATTAATCATGTGAGGGGGTTTGGTCACGTGAAAGAACAAAACTATAATGAGTATCGGTTGAAGCTTGCAATGATGTTGCATTAATATCAAGAGTTTCAGTCAATGGGTGTGTTCCACACCTCAATGAAGTGACTTAGACGAAGTGTTAGAAGGCGGTGATATGGCAGTGAAGTCTCTATTCAGCGCAGTGGCTATCTTTCTGACGTTGATAGCGTTTGTTCCTTACATACGATCAATTTTGTTGGGGTCAACCAAGCCGCATGTGTTTTCTTGGGTTATTTGGGGCATCACCACCGGTATTGTCTTTTTTGCTCAACTTGAGGCTGGTGGTGGAGTTGGTGCTTGGCCAATTGGCGTGTCAGGTGTATTTACCTTGATTATTGCTATGTTAGCCGTATTAAAACGAGCTGATATTCAAATTACACGTTCTGATTATTGGTTCATGGTGGCAGCGCTTGCATCACTACCTGTTTGGTATTTGACCGCTAACCCTTTGTGGGCTGTTGTTGTTCTGACGATTGTAGACCTATTAGGTTTTGGCCCAACCTTACGCAAGGCTTATGATTTTCCATATGAAGAAAACTTGCTGTTTTTTATGCTTTTTATGGTTCGCAATCTATGTGCTATTTTTGCCCTTGAAAGCTATTCAGTGACTACAGTCATGTTTCCTTTATCTATTGCCTTGACCTGCGGTATTTTAGTTGCTGTTATTTATATGCGACGTAAGCTGTTAAGTAAAGAGTTTTAGCTCAGGCTTTTTGCTTCATAATATTGCTTATATCGTTATCTTGTAAGGTGTTGATAAAATGATGCCTCAAGTTAACGTGAGGTTTTATACTCGGTGAAATGACTGTTTAATTACACGCTTTTCTATGCGTAACTTTATTAAAAAGAGGGTGAAAATGGATGCACATTTTTGGCATCAACGGTGGTCGAATAAGCAAATAGGTTTTCATGAAGGTGAGCCTAATGCAATGCTAGTGTCCAATTTTAAACATTTATCATTAGGGTTAGGTCAACGTGTTTTTGTCCCACTCTGTGGAAAAACACTTGATATTCAATGGTTGTTACACCAAGAAATTCAGGTGGTTGCTGTAGAGCTTAGCGAGTTAGCGATAGAAGAATTATTCCATGAGTTGGATGTAACGCCCACGGTTAGTGAGTTGGGACTTTTAAAGCACTATCAAGCAAAAAATATAGATGTTTTTGTTGGTGACTTTTTTGAATTAACTCAGGAGACAGTCGGTTCAGTCGACGCTGTTTTTGATCGTGCAGCGCTAGTAGCGTTACCCCTAGAAATGCGGGATGATTACACAAAACATTTGCGACAAATTACGAAAAATGCTCCTCAGTTGTTAATCACCTTTGTTTATGATCAAGCGCTAATGGAGGGACCTCCATTTTCTATTACGAGTGATGAAGTTAAGCGTCATTATTCAGCAGATTTTCAGATTAAGAACTTACAAAACCTGCCACTAACAGGCGGTTTTAAGCATGTATCTGACGTTAAAGAGTCTATTTGGCTGTTGAAGTAACGAAAAAAAGTATTTTCGATCACATACTCTTATTATACTCAACGCATGATAAATTCTATTTTCACTACAACAAGTTACTCGTCTAATGGTTGAAACAGCAGGCCAAGCGATAGCCACGTTTTTTGCAACCATCGGTCCGCTTGACGTAGCGGCTATGTTTGCTGCCTTAACGGCGAATCAAACGGCACAACAAAAAAGGTCGATTGCGATACGTGGTGTTTTAATTGCGACAGTCATTTTAGTGACATTTGCACTCATTGGTGAGCTATTGCTGGCGGGCTTAGGCATTTCCCTTGCAGCCCTGAGAGCTGCAGGCGGTATTTTATTATTATTGATTGGCATCGAAATGGTTTTCGCGCGTTCTTCAGGGAGTACATCCACCACGGATGAAGAAGAAAAGGAAGCGATTGGCAAAGCAGATATTTCTGTTTTCCCATTAGCAACCCCTTTGATTGCAGGCCCAGGTGCCATGGGAGCCGCCATTTTATTGATGACGAGCCAACAAGGAAATATAGCGGGGCAAGCCGTCATTATCCTATCGTTGTTAGCTGTCCTATTATTTACGTTTATTTGCTTATTATTGGCGGGAAAACTTCAAGAATGGCTGGGAGTGACTGGCATGCATGTGATCACCCGTGTCATGGGCGTTTTATTAGCCGCATTAGCCATTCAATTTATTTTTGATGGCATTAAGCAAAGTGGGCTAATTTAACGAGGAGTTATTGCCAATATCAAGAAGAGGATAGCGTCACAATTTAACCAATATCTACTGTGGGAACGAATAAATATCCCGCACCATAGATGGTTTTAATGAACTCTGTTTTGTGTTCGGATTTGCTGAGTTTTTTCCTTAATCTGGCCACACGAACATCGATACTGCGATCAAAAATATCATTGTTTTCAAGCTGACAAATATCTAATAAATACTCTCTGGTGAGCACTTTTCCTCGAGATCTTAGGAACGCTTTTAATAAATCTTTGTCAGCAATACTTAAGCTTTGTTCTTCTTGGTTGGGATTGATAAGTTTCATCGTCGAAAAATCAACTTGCCAACCTTCGAAAAAGTAGGTTTCTACGGATTCAGATTGACCTCGTCGAGAAGCGTTGTTAATTCGGCGTTGGACACTTTTGACTCGTGCGATGAGTTCCAACATATCGACAGGTTTTACGAGATAATCATCTGCGCCAAACTCTAAACCGAGCACTTTATCACTTGTAGAGCCTCGGCCACTGACAATAATGCAAGGAAGATCATGTTCGGAGATGATGTTTTTCAATATGGAGAGTGCATCGCCATCCGGCAGTGATAAATCTAAAATACAAAGATCGCAAATTTTTGACTGAATGGCTTCGTTAAATGTTGCAATGGTTCCGAATGTTTCAACCTCATAACCATGAGTGCTGAATTCACGTTCATAAAGTTGTCTAATATCAGCATTATCTTCGAGAATATAAATGAGTTCTTTGTTTTTAGTCGCATCCATTGTTATTGTTTTTTATGAATATATTGTTGGTTGAACATTAGGTTTGGCAGATGAATGCAAGCGTTAATGCGGTCTTGAAATAGCCTCTTCAGAAAACCTGATCGCATCGGATAGCGCGACGTTACTAAATGGTTTTCGTAATATTCGGCAGCCTTCAATTTTAATATTATTCGTGTTTAGCTCGCCATGTCCTGTCATCAAAACAGTTAAAATGTGTGGATGAGTATCTTTGATCGCTTTCATTAGGTCAATGCCAGACTGTTTTCCTGGCATGTCAATATCGCTGACTACTGTGGAAATGGTGTCGATTTGTTTGACGAGTTGGTAAGCTTCATGCGCGTTTTCCGCTTCGACAACAGTGAAACCAAGAGACATTAAATCTCGTCTAACGACATGTCGAACATCTTCATTGTCATCAACTACTAGTGCTAACTCCAGATTCTTTTGGATGGTTGATGAGGGGGGAGTTTCTTTGAGCGAAGGCGTAGGTCGAGTAATTTTAGGGAGTAAAATGGTAAATTTGGTGCCTTCACCTAGCTGGCTGGATACGTCGATGGAACCGTAAGATTGTTCGACAAAGCTTTGCGCCATTGCCAGGCCTAAACCGGAGCCATTTTCATTGTTTTTGGTTGAAAAGAAGGGGTCAAATATCTTTTTGATAGTTTCTGTATCGATGCCTGCTCCATTGTCCTGAACAATGATTCGCACTTGTTCTAAGTCATTAAATTGCACCATATTATTATCATGTTTGATATTTTCAAGCTTACTGTTTTTGATAGAAATCAAATCCAGAGAGACCTGAATATCGCCTTTTTTATCGATGGCGTCTCGTGCATTGAGAATTAAGTTGAGTAATGTGTTCTCTAAGGGGCTAGGGTCTACAAATGTCCATATGTGTTGATCCGCGACATCAATTCTTAGGGTTATGTTGTCGTTTAATGTGGACATGACGAGAGACGCTAAGTTATTAATAGTCTCTGATATATTGATTGGTTTCGGTTCCAGCTCTTGTCGACGCGCGACTGTGAGTAGTTGCTTTGTTAAGTCAGCACCTCGCTGTGCTGCTCGAATGGCTGGAGTAATCATTTCTTGTTTGAGTTTCTCATCTTGAACATGGTTACTGAGCGGTTTGAGGTTGCCGAGAATAACAGTCAACATGTTATTAAAGTCGTGAGCGATGCCACTTGAGAGCCGCCCAACGGCCTCCATTTTTTGCGCTTGAGATAACGCTGCAGCAGCCGTTTTGTGCCGCGTCACATTAATCGATAGCACAAAAAAACCATTGACATTGCCGTTGATACCAATGTCTGGGCGTAGGTAGGTACGTAGGTCTAGCTCTGTGTTGTCCGTGGTTAAAAACTTATGATCAAAATCGGCCATTTCACCTGATTTTGCTGTTTTAAAATATGTTTGAGAGGCTTCATAAACGTCTGAAGATAATATAGCGATACTTTTTTTGCCGATAATATTATCGGGGTTGTAACCATAAGCATTCGCAAACCGGCGATTAGCGAACTGAAAGACTTCATTTTGGTCGAGATAGGCAATGCCTGCCGGAACTTCATTGGCGATCAAACGTAAACGTTCTTCTCCTCGGCGTATGTCAATAGTTTGTTCGTTAATCAACTTTTCGAGTTTGATTTCATATTGTCGATCTTTGGTGATATCCGTGTAGATAGTTGCAAAACCGCCTCCTGCGAGAGGTGAGCCGTTGATTCTGAGCACAATTCCATTTGGTCGAATGCGTTCAATGGTGTGAGGTGTGAATTTTTTTGCTTCTTCTATGCGTTCCTGTAACTGTTGTGCTTTATCTCCGGGGCCGTACTCACCTCGATCACAGTTATATTGAATCATTTCAGCAAATGAACCGCCACGTTCCAGAATTTCAGGAGGGAAACCTAATAAATCTTCAATGCGTTTATTCGCAAAAACGAGGTCTAAGTTTTCATCGAAAACAGTGATGCCTTGCTCGATATTGTCGAGGCCAGATTTGATTAATTCAAACAGCTCTGGAAAATTTTCTGAAGGCATAAATAGCAGTAAATATATTTTATTAGTATTTGTTTTTATTGATTTTTTTGTTGTTTTAAGGTGCGTGTAGTATTTGCGTACATTTCAGCAATATTGTGGTTACAAAACGCGACTAATATCTCACTCCAAACAGAATAGCATAATTAAGATTCGTTACTAAAAATTGCAATTATTGATAGTTTTGAGTTAGCGTGAGTGAAAAAACAATAAAAACTTATTTAGGAAATATCAAGTGGTAGAGCAACAATCTTTGTCAGAGTCATTATTGCGAGTTGAAAACATTTCACTTCGTTTCGGTGGTGTTCATGCGTTAACAGATGTTTCTTTTGATGTAAAAAAAGGGCAGATTTATTCAATTATTGGTCCTAACGGCGCAGGAAAAACATCGATGTTAAATTGTATTTCGGGACGCTATAAACCTCAGGAAGGCAATATTGATTTCAATCAACAGTCATTGATGAAGCACTCGATCAACCATCGCGCAAAATTGGGTATCGGTCGAACGTTTCAAAATTTGGCCTTGTTCGCACATATGTCGGTAATTGATAACATCATGGTAGGTCGCCATCATTTATTAAAGAATAACTTCCTGACGGGTATGGCGTATTGGGTAGGAGGAGCTCAAAAAGAAGAAGTCTCGGCAAGGAGGCGAATTGAAGAAATTATTGAGTTGTTAGAAATACAACAAGTCAGAAATGAGCCGGCAGGCACCTTGTCTTACGGACTGAGAAAACGTGTTGAATTAGCCCGAGCGATTGCAATTGAACCCGAGCTGATTTTGTTGGATGAACCTATGGCCGGCATGAATCTTGAGGAAAAAGAAGACATGGCTCGCTATATCATTGAACTCAATGAAGAGTTGGGCATCACTATTGTCATGATTGAACATGATATGGGAATTGTTATGGATATTTCGCATTACATTATGGTGTTAGATTTCGGTAAAAAAATTGCTGAAGGCCTGCCGGAAGAAGTCATGGCGCATGAAGAAGTGAAATCGGCTTATCTGGGTGAGGATATCGACTTATCTGCGCTCACTCAAGAAATGAACTAAGCAGAAATGCTCAATGAATACGACGAAAAGTAACAGAGAAATTACCATGTCAGAAGAATTATACGTAAACGGCGATCAGATGAATTGGGCTAAGTTGCCTGATCATATAGCAATCGATGACCAGTTTGATACATTGCCAAAATTGTTGTTACGTAATGCGAAAAAGTTTCCAAATGAAGTAGCACAAAGAGAAAAAGACTTTGGTATTTGGAATGCAGTGACATGGCAGCAATTTAACACTCATGTTGCGAACATGTCCGTTGCACTCGATAGCATGGGTGTTTCCACAGGTGAAGCTATTGCCATTATTGGCGATAACCGTCCCGAATGGGTTTGGAGTGAAATTGCTGCGCAATCTGTGAGAGGAATGAGTTTGGGCATTTACCGAGACTCGTTAGATGAAGAGCTGTATTACTTGATTGACTATGCCAAACCACGTTTCATCATTGCCGAAGATGAAGAGCAGGTCGATAAACTCCTAAACTTAGGCGATAAAATCCCCTCAATTGAAAAAATCATTTACTACGATGACCGTGGGATGAATAAGTATGATGATCCTCGTTTGATATTTTTAGAAGATCTAGAAAATATTGGTGCAGAAATTTTAAAAGGCGAGCCCAATAAGTTTGAGGAGTTAGTTTCTCGAACACAAGCGAGTGATGTGGCAGTGCTGTGCACTACATCAGGAACAACGGCGAACCCCAAGCTGTCAATGTGGAAACATAATGCCTTTATTGGTCATGCGGCAAACTATTTACGCGCTGAGCCTGTAGGCCCAGAAGATGAGTACTTATCCATGCTGCCTTTATCATGGGTGATGGAGCAAATGTATGCAGTTGCATGGAATTTATTGGCAAGAATGACGATTAATTTTCCCGAAGAAGCCGATACTGTTATGGCAGATATTCGAGAAGTTGGGCCGACATTTGCGTTGTTATCGCCACGTGCTTGGGAAACGATTGCTGCTGATATTCGCTCTCGTATGATGGATTCTTCCATGTGGAAGCAAAAAATGTATGAATGGGGAGTCAAGCGGGGGATGAAAGCTATCGATAAAAGTGAGCAAGATGTCCTCGCTGAACATTTTTTATTTAAAGCATTGAGAGATCGGCTTGGTTTTTCTCGTTTGCGTTCTGCAGCCACAGGTGGAGCTGCAATGGGGCCGGATACGTTTAAGTTTTTCCAGGCGATGGGTATTCCCTTAAAGCAGTTATATGGTCAGACAGAAGCCTTAGGTGCTTATATATGTCATCGAAACGACGATGTGGATTATGAAACCGTTGGGCTGCCTTTTCCTCAATGTGAAGTCAAAATCAAAGACCCTGATAAAGAAGGCTTGGGTGAAATTTTAGTGCGCCATCCGTTTTTGATGTCGGGTTACTACAAGAATGAAGAGGCGACGACTGAAGCGTTTGATTCAGATGGTTTTTTTATGACAGGTGATGCAGCGTATTTAAATGCGTCGCAACACATGGTGGTGCTTGATCGTATCAAAGATATTAGTGAAACCTCTCAATCAGTCCGTTTTTCACCGCAATTTATAGAAAACAAGCTGAAATTCAGCACATATATTGCTGAAGCGGTGATTCTGGGCAGCGAACGACCTTATTTGACTGCTGTTATATGTATTCGATATCAAATTTTATCGAAATGGGCAGAGCAGCGACGTATTGCTTTTACGACATATACCGACTTATCAGCAAGACAAGAAATTTATGCGTTAATTAAAGACGAAGTCGATAGTGTGAATAAATCGTTGCCTGAAGCTCAACGCATTAGGAAGTTTGTCTTACTCTATAAAGAGTTAGATGCAGATGATGGCGAGTTAACACGTACAAAAAAGATTAAGCGTGGTGTGATTCAAGAGAAGTACGAAGACATCATTGAAACCATTTATAGCGATGCGGAAACAGTAGATATTGATACGGTTATCGCGTTTCAAGATGGAACCAGTCAACGCATAAAAACATCTATTAAGGTTGAACAACTGGATACAACCACAGCATAGCGGCTCACTCAAAATTCAATCAATAAAAAAGAAAAATGAATCTAAAACATAAAAAACGTTATCAACAGTCAGGTGGTGGATTATGAATTGGGAGTTATTTACTCAATTGCTAATAAATGGCGTCATTGTAGGCATGCTTTATGGTGTTGTTGCCATGTGTTTCGTCTTGATTTACAAATCTACACAGGTTGTCAATTTTGCCCAAGGTGAATTTTTAGTCTTAGGTGCTTGGGTATGTCTGACACTGGTAGTGAATGCGGGGATGCCGTTCTTCTTTGCCTTTATTTTTAGCTTAGTGTTTATGGCAATTTTTGGCATTGTGTTGCAAATGGTCATATTGAGGCCTCTGATTGGCGAGCCGATAATTTCAGTGATCATGGTTACCATCGGTTTGTCTATTTTTATGCAATCACTGATGAATTGGGTGTTTGGGAATAATGCAAAAACCTTTCCTGACGTTTTTGGTGATTTACCGACGGTGTCGATTGCCGGCTTAAATGTAGAAATGGCATACATCATGAGCTTTGTTCTGTCATTAATTATCATGGTGTCATTTTTCTACTTCTTTAAGTTTACACGCCATGGTTTAGCGATGCGTGCTACCGCTTACAACCAACAAGTAGCCCAATCTTTGGGTATTTCAGTAAAACGTACATTTGCAATGGCATGGGCAATTTCGGCCTTAGTGTCTGGCGTAGCGGGCGTTGTGATGGGATTGGTAGGTGCGGTATCAAACAGCTTAGCATTTATAGGTATCAAAGTTTTCCCAGCAGTCATTGTCGGTGGTTTAGATTCGATTGTCGGTGCTGTGTTTGGCGGTGTCTTAGTCGGAGTATTAGAAAATATGGCTGAGTTTGTCGATGGAGAATATTTGAAAGTCGGTAATTTATTCACAGTTGCACCATTTTATGTGTTGATCATTATTCTAATGATCAAGCCCTATGGTTTGTTTGGCACTAAAGATATTGAAAGGATATAAACATGAGTTACGTTCCTAACCCTCGTCCCACTGGTGATATACGCACTTCTTACCGAGAGGACAATCGTCTATTTCAAACGGTGTTTGAGTCACGTGCCGCCATTGCTTTAGTCATTGCTCTTATTGCTATAGCGCCTTTTATGGGTGATAGCTACAACAGCCAGATGATTGTGATAGGTATTTATTCAATCGCGGCTATTGGTCTCAATATTCTTGTGGGGGTAAGTGGTCAAATTTCACTAGGTCATGGAGCCTTCTTTGGTTTTGGTGCGTTTGCCAGTGCTTGGCTAGTCAATAGTTTTTCAATCCCTGTGCTATTAGCGATGCCTTTAGCGGGCGTCTTAACAACGGCTGTAGGCATGATTTTTGGTTCTCCAGCAGCACGAATTAAAGGTCTGTATTTGGCGATTGCAACGCTAGCCGCACAGTTTATTTTGGAAGATTTCTTTTCACGTGCAGATTGGTTTTCAGGCGGAGTATATGGCGCTTCAGCGGATAGACCGACTATCTTTGGTTTTCCATTAGATACAGATCTAAGCTACTTTTATCTCGTGTTATTTTGGTTAGTGGTTAGCGTTATTGCCGTCAGTAACTTATTGCGAAGTCGAGATGGGAGAGCATTTGTCGCTGTTCGAGATCATTATCTTTCGGCCGAAATTATGGGTATTAATTTGACTAAATATCGGATTATGTCGTTTGGTATTTCTTCCTTTTTTGCCGGATTAGCAGGCGCTTTGTATGCGCATTACCTTGAATTTGTATCTATTGAAGGTTTTACCATCATCTTATCGGTACAGTTTTTGGCCATCATTATTATTGGTGGCCTAGGTTCAGTTTATGGTTCTATTTTAGGTGCAATTTTTATCTTGTTATTGCCACAATTTATGGAAGTTGCAGCGAGCCAAGTAGCCCATTTTTTTCCAGCACTTGAATCAGGGAAAGCCTATATCAAGGAGATGTCAGTTGGTGCCGCAATTATTTTGTTTCTCATTTTTGAGCCTGAAGGCTTGATACATCGTTGGCGGCTTATGAGAGCAAGCTGGAAGCTTTATCCTTTTTCTTTTTAATCAATTTTTGAAGAAGAATTGATCGGTTAAAAATAATAAGAGTTATCAATATTATCATCCATAAAAACAATAAAAATACAACACCACTATAACGAGCAGGAGTAAATCATGAAAAAAACCATAGCAAAAATAACCGCAGTGTCACTGTTAAGTTCGATGGCCTTATCGACAAACGTTGCTAACGCAGCGGACTCAGTGCTTGTAGGACATTTAGTTGATTACACTGGGCCTACAGCCTTTGTTGGCAAAGAGTACGGACCTGGTGTTAGCGACGCAATCAAATATATTAACTCTAACGGTGGAGTTGGTGGTACGACTATTGAACTAGATCAAATTGATTACGCCTATAAAGTACCCGAGGCAATTGCGGCTTATAAAAGGTGGAAATCTAAAGGCATGATTGCCATGCAAGGTTGGGGCACGGGAGACACTGAAGCGTTAATTTCATTTGTCGCGAAAGATAAAATTCCGGTTTGGTCTGCGTCATATTCAGCGCATTTAACCGACCCTACTGGAGCAAACCCTAAAACTAAAAAGCCAGCACCGTATAATTTTTTCTATGGCCCTTCATATTCGGATACGTGCCGCGCATTAGCAAAATGGGCATCTGAGGACGCTAAAGCAGGAGGGGTTAGTAATCCGGTATTCTTGCATACGGGCGATAACCATCCATACCCAAATGCACCCAAAGAAGCCTGCGCAGCTTATGCAAAAGAATTAGGTATGACGGTGGCCACACCGGTGGTTGTTCCATTAAAACCAGGTGATTTCAAAGCGCAGTGCTTAACCATTAAAGAAACGAAAGCAAATTATGTGTTTATGGGTAATTTAGGCGGTTCCGTTGTGGCTATGCTGAAGTCTTGTGACACGGTAGGTGTTCAAACAAAATATCTTGGAAACGTATGGGCTGGGGACTATCAAACTGTTGAAGCATCAAGAACGTCGGGCATCATTTTTCCGTCGTCAACGCCATTTTATGGTCAAGATGTACCTGGCATGAAACTAGTTAAAGCAATTTATGAGTCAACTAACCCAGGGGCCACACGCCAGCCAACGCATCATTATATTCGAGGCATTTGTTCTGCTTATTATATGAAAGAAGCAATGGATTGGGCTAAAGCTAATGGCGGTATTACGGGTGAAAATATCAAGAATGGTATGTATGCCAAAAAAGATTGGGTGCCGGCTGGTTTAGAGGGAGTATGTGTGCCTTCTACATGGACAAATAAAGATCATCGCGGGGTGATGGCAGTGAATATAAATAGTGGAAAATTCGTGGGAGATAAAGCTGAACTCGCGCGCATAACGACCACTACACTGGAGCGTCGTGCCGATTGGTTAGGTCTTTAATGATTAAAAAGGCACTCAGACATAGCTAGCTCATGTAGGCAGTAATTTTTAGGATATTTCGATGAATGATGCGTTAGAAAAAAATATGAAAGATATGCAAACAACAGGTAATGAAGGCAATGACATTATTCTTAGTGCGAATAATATCGAGGTCGTTTTTAATGACGTTATTTTGGTGTTGCGTGGACTTAATTTGAAAGCACGTCGCGGAAAGATTACTGCCTTATTGGGGGCTAATGGCGCAGGAAAATCTACGACATTGAAAGCAATTGCAAATTTATTGGCAGTTGAAGATGGAGAAGTAACACGTGGTTCGGTTGTGTATAACAACGAAGATGTGACGCACACTGATCCCGAACATGTCGTCAAAAATGGCTTATTCCTCGTCATGGAAGGGCGAGGAATTATCCAAGATATGACGGTTATCGAGAACCTTAAACTAGGGGCTTATACGCGTCCAAAAGCAAATTTGAACGAAGAAATTGAAAAAGTATTTAAGTTCTTTCCTAGGCTTAAAGAACGAACAGGTTTAGCCGGTTATTTATCTGGAGGCGAGCAACAAATGCTAGCGATAGGAAGGGCTATGATGGCTAAACCAAAGCTGATTTTGATGGATGAACCTTCGATGGGTTTGTCACCATTATTAGTCAAAGAGGTCTTCACAATTATTCGCCGTCTCAATGAAGAGATGGGTATCAGTATTATTTTGGTAGAACAGAATGCAAATATGGCACTGCAAGTCGCTGATGATGGATACATCATGGAAAATGGCAAGATTGTTCTTGATGGCACGGCAGAAGAGTTACTGAATAATGAAGATGTTAAAGAATTTTATCTGGGTGGTGGTACACGTAAATCATTTAAAAATATCAAAAGCTATAAACGCAGAAAGCGTTGGTTATGAACTTACTTGATAAACCATTCATTCATTAACCTACTATATAAATACGGAATTTAATCATGCAACTAGATTCATACGACTCTTTAGAAAAGCGTTCTAGTAAAGAACGAGAAGAGGCTGATCTTCAAGCGTTGATTCAACAAGTTAAAGTCGCCAAAGATTCATCAGAATATTGGTCTGAAACCTTGTCTGACTTTGATGAACAAGGCTTAACATCCTTTGAGCAATTAGCAAGTTGGCCAATGTTAGCGAAATCAGAATTAATTGATATGCAAGAAGTGACAAGGCCTTATGGTCGATTAATTAATCCTGAACAACAAGCGGTTAGGCGTGTGTTTTATTCTCCGGGGCCGATCGTGGAGCCTCAGGCTGTGGGTGAGAAAGACTCATGGCAAATGGCCCGTGCATTATTTGCCGCAGGCTTTCGAAAAGGAGATGTTGTTGCAAACTGTTTTAGTTATCACCTGACACCAGCGGGCTTTATGTTTGATGAAGCAGCAGCAGAGATTGGTTGCACTGTCTTTCCGGCGGGCGTTGGTAATGTGGAGACCTTAGTGCATGCATTTAATTATTTAGCCGTAGATTGTTATGTTGGGACGCCTGATTTTCTAAAAGTGATTATTGAAAAATCAGAAGCTATGGGTGAACCGTTAACTGCCATTAAAAAGGCCTGTGTGAGTGGTGGCCCATTATTTCCTGAGCTAAGGCAATGGTATCTAGATAGGGGTATTTCGATTTATCAATGCTATGGAACCGCTGAACTAGGATTAATCGCTTATGAAACGAGTGATGGTGCACCTGGAATGGTGTTGAATGAAAATTGTTATGTGGAAATTGTGGGTACCGGAACCTCAGCCCCTGTTAAAGAAGGTGACGTAGGCGAAGTCGTTGTGACGACCTTTAATCGACAATACCCGCTTATCCGTTTTGCGACCGGTGATTTGTCCGCATTTATTAAAAATCCCCCTGATTCAAGATTCACTAATAAACGTTTACAAGGTTGGCTGGGACGGGCGGATCAAACTGCAAAAGTTAGAGGTATGTTTGTCCATCCGAAACAAGTAGTGCGTGTTGCAGATAAGTTTCCTGCCATTAAAAAAGTGCGTGTAGAAATCTCTGAAAGAGAAGGGCATGACGATATGGTTTTTTTATGTGAATCTTCTGAAAAATCTCAAAACCTTGAACATCAATTAAAAGAGGCTATTCGCTCAGAATGCCGGCTTCGTGGAGATGTCATATTCGTAGATTTCAATTCCTTGCCTAATGATGGGAAAGTCATTGATGATAAGCGTCGAATAGGTGTTTAGGTAGTTAGCTTTCCTTTAAATGTTGCTCAAGTTCTTTTTTGACTTGCTCCGTTAATGGCATGCTTTTCTGTGATTGATGATTAAACTGAACGAAAATCGCTTCGGTGACTGCACATGATTTTCCATTTTGGATTGCTGTCTGTTCAATGGTGAAAGAAGAATTTCCTATGTGAGTGACGACTGTTTGGACTTCAACATCATATTGATAATATAGTTGCGCTAAAAAGTCTGTTGCTACTCTCGCTAGAATTAGGTTCCATTTTTTCGGGTCTAAATCTGGAGAGAAAAGCCGGAACATATCCTGCCTACTTGCTTCCATCCAATCAATAATCGCGATGTTGCTGATGTGCTGTAGTGCGTCTGTGTCACTAAAGCGTGGGGTGATAGTATTTTTCCACATAATTTGAGCCTAGATTGCTGTATAAATTTTAAATTTTTCTTGATTGATTGTTGATAGGGTTGCAGTAATTTTATTACCTTTACGTTAACGTAAACTTAGTATATTCTAAGAATTTATACTAAGCAATTTCTAAATAGAGTTTTAGCGAAGTAAGACCCTGTTAAAACCATCGATAAACTTATTTAAATAACATGAATACAAGTTACCCAACATTAAATTTTAACCTTGGCGAAGAAGTCAATATGTTGCGCGATATGGTTTACCAGTTTGCGCAAAATGAAATTGCACCTTTAGCGGAAGCTATTGATAAAAATAATGAGTTTCCGAATCCATTATGGAAGCAAATGGGGGACTTGGGTTTGTTAGGAGTCACTGTTTCTGAAGAGTATGGTGGAAGTGCAATGGGATATGCTGCACATGTCGTCGCTATGGAGGAAATTAGCCGTGCATCTGCATCCGTTGGGCTTTCTTACGGTGCTCATTCTAATTTATGTATGAATCAAATTGATAAAAATGGAAACTCTGATCAAAAGCAACGTTATTTGCCCAAATTGTGTACAGGAGAACATATTGGCGCATTAGCCATGTCAGAGCCAAACGCTGGTTCTGATGTGATGAGTATGGGCTTAAAGGCTCATAAAAAAGGCGATAAGTATATTCTCAATGGCAATAAAATGTGGATTACGAATGGCCCTGATGCGCATACCTATGTGATTTATGCTAAAACTGATCCCAACGCTGGGTCCAAAAGTTTAACGGCGTTTATCGTTGAGAGAGACTTTGTAGGGTTTAGTCGACACCAAAAGTTAGACAAACTCGGGATGCGAGGCTCGAATACCTGTGAACTTGTTTTTCAAGATTGTGAAGTTCCTCAAGAGAATGTCATAGGACAAGAAGGAGATGGAGCTAAAATTTTGATGAGTGGTTTAGATTATGAACGCGCTGTGTTGTCAGGTGGACCGGTGGGGATCATGCAAGCGTGCATGGATATTGTGGTGCCATATATTCATGAGCGTAAACAGTTCGGCCAAAGTATTGGTGAATTTCAACTCATGCAGGGAAAGATAGCGGATATGTATACTGACTTATCCGCCTCTAGGGCTTTTTTATACGCGGTTGCTCAAGCCTGTGATCGTGGTGAAACAGCAAGGAAAGATGCGGCGGCAGTTATTCTGTATACGGCCGAAAAAGCCACACAGATGGCTTTACAAGCGATTCAAACACTGGGTGGCAATGGTTATGTGAATGAATATGCGACTGGACGTTTACTAAGAGATGCGAAGCTCTATGAAATTGGCGCTGGTACCTCTGAAATTAGACGCATGTTGATTGGTCGGGAACTGTTTAAAGAGACACGCTAAAAATGAATGAATAGGCACTTTTAAAAGGCACATAGCGTTATACTCAAGCCTCAACTATTCATTCACGTTCATTTAAATGTAGAGGTTAAATATGAGAAAAACTTTGATTTTATTGGCGTTAGTCGCATCAACAGCCAGTACACCGCTTGTTTTGGGTGCCGGCGATATCGCTGCGGGAAAAGAAAAAGCCGCTGCGTGTGCGGCATGTCATGGCGCTGATGGAATCAGCACTCAAGATGTCTTTCCTAATTTGAAAGGTCAGAAAGCGGCCTATATCAAAATTGCCTTAAATGCTTATAAAGATGGAACACGAAACAATGCAATCATGAGTGGCATGGCATCAGGTTTGTCCGATGCTGATATTGAAAATGTGGC
>JBOEGT010000025.1:0-106909 GCA_050633585.1 Arenicella sp. | reverse complement strand
ATCAACTCAGGCAGATACGTCACAATTTGCTCCTCATACACTATCTCAGACTCGACAGTTTTGCTTCTTGTCACCTGTGTAAAGTCTTTATGTTGGACTTTTAAAGTGAGTGTTTTCGCTCTCATTTCTTTAGCGTTTAACACTTCAGCAACTCTCGTTGCCAGACCTTCCAAAATGGTCCATATTTCTTGCGTATCAGTTAGATCATCACCAAAGGTGGTCTCTTTACCGATGGACTTTCTCACCCTAGATTGACGCACAGGCCTTTCATCTATACCTCTTGATATATGGTAATAATGCCGTCCTGATTTGCCGAAAAGTTGCGTCAATTCAATTTCAGAATATTGTTTTAAGTCTTTGCCAGTAAAAATTTTATGCTGATGCATTTTGGCTTCAGTAACTTTGCCAACACCAAAAAATTTACGCACCTCTAATTGCTCAATAAACGCTTCCGCATGTTGTGGTTCAATTAAATATAAACCATCGGGTTTGTTCATATCCGAGGCAATTTTTGCTAAGAATTTATTATAAGAAACACCTGCAGACGCCGTTAAACGCGTTTTTTGTCGAATGCGTCGTCGAATGTCATTCGCAATCAATGTTGCCGACCCTTGAAATGCTTTATTTGCCGTAACGTCCAAAAAGGCTTCATCTAAGGATAATGGCTCTATGATATCCGTGAACTCTCGAAACACTTTATGAATCTCTTGTGAGGCCTCTCGATAGGCTTCAAAGCGGGGTTTCACAAAAATCGCATCAGGACAAAGCCGATAAGCTTTACTACAGGGCATGGCGGAATGAACGCCAAACTTCCTGGCTTCATAACTACACGCCGCTACCACTCCACGGCTATCTGGTCGCCCTCCTACCACGACTGGCAGGCCTAATAAACTCGGGTTATCACGTTGTTCGACTGAGGCAAAAAATGCATCCATATCAACGTGAATGATTTTTCGCATCGACATACTTCCCGCTTAAGCCCTTAAATTAAACGCGCTCGAAATTTCTTGCCTTTGATACGGCCTTGCATTAACTTTTTGACGCCTAATTTTGCAACAGCACGTTCAATCGCAACATAACTCCACGAATTGCCGACTTGGATTTTACCGATTTGATCACTCGATATTGTGCCTAGCTCATCTTTATCACTGGTTAAGGCGCCTACAATATCACCCGGTCTTAGCTTTTGTTTTTTTCCACCTTCGATACGGAGTGTTGATAATGATGATTTCGTGGGTGTTTGGCCCAACAATTCTTTCTGGGGCAAATCAAACAATTGGCAATCCATGTCTAAATAAGCCGACAGTTTATCTAAGCGGTAGCGTTCACCTGCCGAAAAAACAGAACACGCCACGCCCTTTGCCCCAGCTCTGCCTGTTCGGCCGATCCTATGAACATAGACTTCCATTTCACGCGCTAAGGAGTAGTTTAAAACCAAATCAACCGATTCGATATCTAAACCGCGTGCCGCCACATCGGTCGCGACAAGCACGAGCAAACTGCCATTTGAGAACCTTACTAACGTTTGATCTCTGTCACGTTGTTCCATGTCACCATGCAATGCTGAGGCACTAAAACCATCACTTTTTAAAGCACCAGCCACGTTTTGTACATCTTCACGAGTATTACAAAAGACCAGCACCGACCGCGCATCGTTTTCTAACAGTAGTAATTGAATGGCCTCTAAGCGTTGAGCATCTTTTTGCACTTCATAAAACCGGTGTTCCACTCGAACAGAGTCTTGTGTAGGTGCAACTTTCACTAATGTTGGGTTATTTAAAAACCGCTTGGCGATGTGTTTAATTTTCTCGGGGTAAGTCGCGCTAAATAACAGTGTTTGGCGTTGCTTAGGCACCTGCTCAACAATATCGTCCAAGGTCGCTTGAAAGCCCATATCCAACATACGATCTGCTTCGTCCAAAATCAAACTTTGCACATGGCTCACATCCAATGTTTGTTTGCGGAGATGATCATCAATTCGCCCTGGCGTCCCCACCACAATATGCGCACCATGCTCTAGTGAGTTGGCTTGATTACGCAGTGGAGAACCACCACACAGTGTGAGTACTTTGATATTTGGAATAGCACGAGCGATGCGACGAATTTCGATCGATATTTGTTCGGCAAGTTCTCGGGTTGGACATAACACTAATGATTGCACATGAAAGGTTTTTGGATCCAAACGAGTGAGCAACCCTAAAGCAAATGCCGCCGTTTTGCCCGATCCCGTTTGGCCTTGGGCAATCACATCTTTCCTGTCTAAAATAGCAGGAAGGCTTAAAGACTGAATCGATGTCATCGATTCAAACCCTAATGATGTTAAGTTTTTCAGCATTTCTGGCGATAGACCTAATGCCGAAAAACTATGTTGATTCTGTTCCACTGATTACTCCTGTCATGCCGGCATAAAAACCGAATAGATGATGTACTGACTGGCCTGAATGATACCATTCAATGGTCTAAAACAGAGAGTTATTCGATACGATTGAATGACAATCATCAACGTTAATCTCTTGCTGTTCCTTCAAAGGTTTCGTATGGTAGGGATATACATATTGTCATTCTTAATACACCGTTAAAGCAACTCACACCGAAATTTACATTCATGGATGTCGCGATTTTTCTTCACCTACTCACAGTTATCCCAGCCCTAATGCTAGGGCTTTTCATATTGACAAAACGCAAAGGCACACCGACACACAAATTGATTGGTCGTCTTTGGGTCGTGTTAATGCTATGCACATCAATCATTTCGTTCTTTATTCAACATGATGGCGTATTTAGCTGGATTCACTTACTTTCAGTGATTTCAATCAGCAGTATTTGTATTGCCCTATGGGGTATTCGAACCCACAGAATACGCATTCATCGAGGCTTTATGATTGGTGCGTATATAGGCTCAATCGTCGCGGGAATTGTCGCGTTAAGTACCCCGGGACGCTTTTTGTATGATTTTTTTGCCTCACTGTAAAAAATCAAGCGTCCCTTCTTTGCCCATTTCGCACTAGCGACTGGTCGCTTCCATGAATTGTTGAGTTGTTTTAATGTCAGCGAACAGGGTTAGCTCTGCCAAAGCTGTTTTATGAACAATCTCTGCATCAATAATTTCACCTTCCAGTTCTAACGCTTTTGTAGCACAAGCATCTTTCATTAACGTCACCTGAAAACCTCTCTCCATGCCCACTCTTGCCGTTGCACTGACACACATATGCGTCATCATGCCTGCCAAGACAATATGCTGAATATCACGTTCTTTTAAATAAGATTCCAAACCCGTTAACCAAAACGAATTAGGGTAGTGCTTAGTAAAAACAGTCTCATCACCGCTAGGCGCTACAAGATCATGTATCTTCTGGCCTTTCGTCTCTGGCAACATAAACCCTCGGCTTGGGTCAATCGTCTCATGTTGTATGTGAATAATTGGCTGTTTATTTGCGCGATATAGTGCGAGTAAGTCCGATGATTTTGCGGCAGACTGTTCAGCTCCTACAAGAGGCAATGCTCCGCCTTGAAAGTAGTCGTTTTGAATATCAATGAGTATTAATGCTGTTTTTTTCATATTTATTTAGTGAAAGTCAGTTAAGGAAAGTTTTGATAGTGTAAAAAAAGCAGCTTTTTAAAATAATGGCTATTTCTGACTGATTATGGTTATATTTCGCCATTATGATTCAAACCATTCACATAACGGTACTAGATTATCCCAACGCTATGCCATCGGCTGTATTCGGAATTGAAGATATTTTCACCATTGCGAATACTTTAGCTGAACGCCAGAGTTTTTCTATTCAACGATTCAGTCAAAACGATGGTATTGAGGGGAATAAACACACTGTTCTCTTTGTTCCTCCGTCTCTTTCACCCAGTTTTACACATTTTTCATCTGCGGAAATGTTCTCGCTTTTACGCCGATGGCATCAATCAGGTACGATTGTGACAGCCGCATGCACCGGTGTTTTTGGCTTAGCCTATGCAGGACTCTTAAAGGGGAAACATGCGACAACACATTGGCGTTTGTGCCAAAAGCTCGCTAATGACTTCCCTGATATCGATCATATTAGTGCGCGAGACATCATTGTTGATGAAGGTGATGTTATCACTGCCGCCGGGCTTTATGCCTTCCAAGATCTTGCATTGCATATCATTGTGCGTTTTAAGGGCTTTGAGTTAGCCAAAAAAGTCGCTGATTATTGCTTACTCGATTTTAACGGCAGACTACAGGCGTATTATCAACGTTTTCAACCCAACTTTTTCCATCACGATGCAATGATCGTTCGTGCTCAACAATTTTGTGATCAACAGGTTTATTCAAACCTACACGTCCATGAAATAGCTCAACATGTTAACACCAGCGAACGAACACTCTTGCGACGCTTTAAGAAGGCAACTGGTTTCACTCCAAAGCAATATATAATGCAATTAAAAATAGAAAAAGCGAGGCAATTGCTTGAACTAGAAAACCTCAGCGTCGAAGCCACTGGCGATAAATTAGGCTATGCGGACACCAGCAACTTCATTAAAGCTTTCAAAAACATTGCAGGTATCACACCGGCAGAATTCCGCGCACGCCAGACAAACAGTTGAAACAAATATTACGAATGCATTAAATAAGTCATAACTGTCGTCACTCTCTGGTCACATCTGATACTTATGATAACTATCAAATAACCCATCACATGAACCGAGGACCTAATAATGAAAAAAAACTCTGACAACACCAAGCTGCAAAATGTACAGAAAAACACCATCGCCAACAGCATCCCTCAAGAAGCATTTGATTGGTATGATGAATATGCACATGGAGACATCGATAGAAGAACCTTCTTAAAACGACTGACAACTTTGGGCATTGCATTTTCTACTCTGACCAGCGCATTACTGCCTAACTATGCATTAGCTGAACAGGTGTCGTTTAATGACCCAGATATCAACGCTAGCTACTTGACGTTCCCTTCTCCAAAAGGTCATGGCGAGGGCAGAGGGTATTTCGTACAACCCAAAAACACTTCTGCAAACACTCCTGTTGTTCTTGTTGTGCATGAAAATCGTGGATTAAACCCGTATATCAAAGATGTAGCCCGTCGATTAGCCAAAGTCGGCTTCACTGCATTCGCTCCCGATATTTTACATACACTTGGCGGCTACCCTGGCAATGATGACAAAGGCAAAGCCATGCAAAAATCGATGGATAAAATAAAAGTCGAAAAAGACTTTATCGCCGCCGCCCAATTTTTAAAAAATCATACTTCAAGTAATGGGAAGCTCGGCGTTGTCGGTTTTTGTTTTGGAGGATATATTAGCAATATGTTAGCAGCAACCATACCCAGCGATATAGACGCTGCCGTGCCATTTTATGGCACTCCAGCCAAAGAGAATGTCGTTGCAAATATCAAAGGACCACTAATGCTGCAATTTGCTGAGTTAGACAAACGTGTCAATGCGACTTGGCCAGCCTATGAAGCCCTTTTAAAATCAAAAAACGTGAATTTTCAAGCCAATATTTATCCAGCAACCAATCACGGTTTTCACAATGACTCGACAGGACGTTACGACCAAGAAGCGGCCGAACTTGCATGGACTCGAACAGTCGATTTTTTCAAACAACATCTCGCTTGATTTTCTATTATCACTCCATCGAAGCACTTAACACCAAATCATAGACTAGCAATAGATCAACTATCGCTAGTCTATTCTTCGTCAACATATTCAAACCTCGCCACTTCTTTACCCCCTACTTCAAGCGTTTCATTAAACATTTTCAAAGGCCTCACCCATAAAGCCCTTTCGCCATACATTGGGCGGTAAACAACCAGCTTTTCTTCGGTTTCTGAGTGAGTAGCCACCTCAATTACCTGATAAAAATTACCTTTATAATGTCGGTATTTTCCTGCACGCATGTTTAACCTACTGCTCTAATCATCTCAGTTCTTTACGCAAAATTTTACCCACATTAGACTTTGGAAGTTCATCTAAAAACTCGATCTCTCTGGGTCTTTTATAGCCTGTTAAATTTTCCTTGCAGTATGCTTTAACCTCATCTTCCGTCAAACTATCGTCTGATTTCACAATAAAGGCTTTCACAGACTGACCCATGACATCATCATCAATACCAATCACTGCCGCTTCTAATATTTTAGGGTGTGAGCTGAGTACATCATCAAGTTCGTTTGGATAGACATTAAACCCCGACACTAGGATCATATCTTTCATACGATCTAATAGCTTTACATAGCCTTTTTCATTGACTTGAGCAATATCACCCGTTCGAAAATAACCATCACTCGTGAAAGTTGTGTCTTTTAGCTCGGGCAAGTTCCAATAGCCCTGAGTAACTTGAGGTCCTTTTATACACAGCTCACCCGGTTCATTCATGCCCAAGTCATTACCCTCTGCATCAATAATCTTTATCAATGTTGAAGAAATGGGCAATCCAATGGTGCCGTTGTAGTCTTTCAAGTTCATAGGGTTTATACAAGCGGCTGGTGACGTTTCAGTTAAGCCGTAAGCCTCTACCACGGTATTCCCTGTTCTCTGCTTCCATTCATCAGCCACATCTTGGGTGACAGCCATTCCTCCTGCAAAGGTAATTTTCATATTCGAAAAATCAATTTCATCAAAGCCAGGAGTGTCTAACATTTTCCGATATAAGGTATTAACGCCCGTGATGCAGCTGAATTTTTCTTTCTGAAGAATTTTGATGAAACCTTTAAAATCTCGAGGGTTTGTAATGAGTATATTCTCACCTCCCATACTCATAATATACAAGCAATTCGCTGTGAGCGAAAAGATATGATAAAGCGGCAAAGCCGTAATCATTCGTTCTTCACCCGCACTAATGACGGGGTTAATCCATGCTCTTGCCTGAGCCACATTAGCGGTGATATTTCCATGGGTCAGAATAGCGCCTTTTGAGACACCAGTGGTTCCGCCAGTGTATTGTAGAAAAGCGATATCATCATGATTCAGTTCGGCATCAATGTTTTGAAAGCCTCCGTCTAACTGCTTAGCCCCTTGCTCTAAGACATGGTTAAACAAGTCAAAGTTTTGTATTCCATGTTTGGGTACCATTTTTTTGACATATTTCAGTACAAAGTTGATCAACACAGATTTAGGAAAGTTTAAATAATCTCCTACTCTCGTCATCACTAAGTGCTCAACACCCACTTCAGGCAATACGGCTTCAACAACATTGGCAAAATTTTCTAAAAATACCAGAGCCTTTGCCCCCGAATCATTCAACTGATGCTTCAGTTCACGTGCGGTATACATTGGGTCAACATTGACTACCGTCAAACCTGCCCTTTGAGCTCCAAACAATGCAATGGGATATTGCAGAATGTTTGGTAACATAATAGCTACTTTATCGCCTTTACTCAGGCCTAAGACGCCTTGGTAATAAGCACTCATTTTCGCCGTCTCTTTATCTAATTGAGAAAAAGACAGCTGTGTGCCGAAATTTGAGAACGCAATCCGCTCCGGATACTCTTGGGTGGATTGCCTAAATACATCGGCCACTGATTGGTATTGATTCACATCAATATCGTGTGGCACTCCTTGTTGGTACTCTTCTAACCAGAATCTATTCATGACTTTTCGCGCTTTTTTTATATGTTTTTTTAGCCCATCATACAAGGAATTTACCGTGTTTGTTGGACAAGAATCCTATCTTTATTAACATGAATGTGCATAATCCAATAAAAACAATCTGTTAATTTCCAGATCCATAATATCAAGGAGTTTAGTTTTGACTAAGAAAAATATCTTTTTATACATCTTAATCGCATTTGTGTTGTTTGTATTTTTACAATCGCTGCCTTTTAAGTTTGGAATTATTGATTCACCAGAAACAGAAATTATCTTTTCTACCATTGCAGAATGGATGAATGGAATCGGTTTAGGCTTTATTGCTCCAACCTTTGCATCCTTTGGTGGCGTCGCCGTTGGCGCAACTGAATTAGTTGCTAGTATCCTTCTGATTATTCCCGCCACTCGAAGACTAGGTGCCTTGCTTGGATTAGGGGTGATCTCTGGCGCGATATTCTTTCACTTATTCACACCGCTAGGTGTTGACAGAGTCGTTGACGAAGCCACACAAAAAACAGATGGTGGCGTTTTATTTATGATGGCCTGCGGTGTTTGGGTGAGTTGTGCATTAATATTATTCTTGACCCGCAAGAAAAGATAAACACTTGCGGTGCAAAAATTCAAAAAGCCTGATAGTCATGCTATCAGGCTTTTTTTGCGTATTCAGACACTTAAAGTTTTCTCAAGACTATCCAAATTACCCCTTAAAAAGGCGATGGAAATGCTTTAATCACGGCTAACACATCCTGTAATACCTCATCACTTAACTCAATATCAAATGCTGCGATATTTTCCTTTAGCTGCGGCATAGTTGTCGCGCCAATGATCGTTGATGTAACGCCTGGCAAATGATTTAGCCACGCTAAACTAAGTTCAGCAAGGCTTAGGCCATGTTTTTCGGCAACCGTCAAATAGGCTTCAATGGCCGCATGAACGGCTGGCGTATCACGAAATAGACCATTGCGCTGACTCATTGACCATCGCGTATTCTCTGGAACTTCCCCATTGCGATATTTCCCCGTTAACACACCACCGCCTAAGGGAGACCACGGTAAAAACGCAACATCATCCAACATGCAACTTTCCAATAAATAAGGAGAGTCTTTGAGGTGCAATAAATTAAACTCGTTTTGGACAGATACCATGCGAGGCAAATCATGTTGATCCGATAAGTGTAAATATTCCTTTAATCCCCATGGCGTATCATCTGAAATACCACAATAGCGAATTTTCCCCGCTTTCACGGCTTCATCTAAGGCTCTTAAAATATCTAAGAACTCATCACGCTCTTTATCAACGTTGACAGCAGTATGATCTACGCTTGCTGGCCAGTGTTTACAAAAATGTGGGGATGTACGATTTGGCCAATGTAACTGATACAGATCAATATAATCCGTTTGCATTCGCTGCAAAGATCCTTCAATTGCCGCTCGAATACCCGCAGGAGAAATGGGATCACCATTTCGAATCCACGATAACCCAGGCCCTGCGACTTTACTCGCGACCACAAGATCTTGGCGCTTAACTGGGTGTTTGATCAACCAATTACCTAACATGCGCTCGGTATCACCCTGTGTTTCAGGCTTGGGAGGCACTGCATAAACCTCAGCAGTATCAATAAAATTAACACCTTGTTCAAAGGCATAGTCTAACTGTTGATTCGCATCATCTTGCGTGTTTTGTTCACCCCAAGTCATGGTGCCTAAACAGACTTTTGACACTTTTAAACCACTACTGCCTAATCTCGAATATTTCATATTAATTTTATTATCACGGTTAAACCATTAAGACCTGCCCCACCAAACCACGTTAAGCCCGTTTGATGAGATACTATCAAATGTCGTTAGAGTAGATGCCTTGCTAAACCAGTCAGCGAAAGCGCCAACAATGCAATTCCCATCCATCGATAGAATATTTCACCTTGCATTTGTTGAATCTTATCATGCAATTTCAAACCCATATAATTGCCAATAAATGCGACTGGCAACAACCATAAATGATACTCCCATTGCATATCGATATCATATGCCATCAGTGTTGACAGCTTGATAACAACCATCACAATCCACAGTACATACATGGACTCTCTGGCTTGCTCTTTTTTAAGATACTGTAACGCCACGGCCGCCACCAAGGGTGCACCCGATAAACTCAAACCTGAGACATAACCACCAAACAGCAAGATGGGACCATTCAGCCAAGGCCTTGGCTTAGTTTTGATGTTAAAAATATAGCCGACTGAATACACAATCAAAATCGCGTAGACCGTCATTAACAACCAAAAATCAGGCATCTGCAGCAAACCAAATACACCAATAATTTTTGCTGGCAATAAAATCAACAACAACTTAAAAGTAGTTGACCAATCTACTTTTTTATATCCTCCCTTAGCAAGAGTAATGCTGGTGAATATCAATAAATGCACACCCACAATCGGTACAATAAAAATAACCGAATCCACTACCAAAAATGCAATGGGATACATCAAGCCCGCACCGCCGAACCCCAGACCAGCACGCACAAAACCCGACCACCAAAAAGCAATCAATAAGACCAGTATTGAAAGAGGTGTTAACTCCATCTATAGGACGCCCGATAAAGGATTATTAGCATTCAAATGGTTGCTAAACATTCAGGCCTGCCACATAGCCCGAAGACCATGCCCACTGAAAATTATAACCTCCTAAATGCGCCGTCACATCGACCGTTTCGCCAATAAAGAACAAGCCTTTATGATCATTCACTTCCATGGTTTTCGACGACAAATAATCCACATCCACACCGCCCAAAGTCACTTCGGCTGTACGATAACCTTCCGTGCCAGAGGGCTTAATCGACCAATATTTGAAATGTTTGGCTATATCTTTGAGTTCGTCTTTTTTGAACAGCTGCAACACATCTGAATCTTTATGTTTTCCTTGAACGCTTAGATAGTCCTGTAAAAACACCTGAACAAACGACTTAGGGAAATAATTGTTCAAATAAGTTTTCAACAACAAATTTGGATTCGATTGTTTTGTTTTTAACAGGCGCTGATAGAGTTCATACAAATCCAGACTCGGCAACAAATCAACAGTCACTTCCTCGCCTAAACGCCAATAGTTTGACAACTGCAAAATGGCTGGCCCACTGATACCTCGATGAGTGAATAACATATCTGATGAAAACGACCTATTCTCCACACTCACAACAACTGGTAGTGCCACACCGCTCAAGGCTTTTGACAGTTCATGCCAACGGCCTGTCAGAGTCATTGGCACCAAGGAGGCTATCCGTTCCTTGACGGGCAAACCAAACTGTTCAGCCAGTTGATAGCCAAAACCTGTGGCACCACCCAAGCTTGGAATTGACAAACCACCCGTCGCAATCACTAAGCTGTTGCATTGAAAATCACCGTGATTGCTTGTCAGCTCATACTGTCCCTTTGTTTGGTTTTCGACCTTGGCAACACTTGTCACCTCACATTCCAAACGGCACTCAACACCTGCATCATCACACTCTTGTTTGAGCAAATTCACAATCTGCTTGGATGAATCATCACAAAACAATTGCCCTAGCTCTTTCTCGTGGTAATCAATGCCATGCTTAGCCACCAAGCTAATAAAATCCCATTGCGTATATTGCTTCAAAGCGGATTTAAAAAAATGCGGATTCGACGACAGAAAATTGTCCATCTGAATATCTAAATTAGTAAAATTGCATCGCCCACCACCTGACATCAAAATTTTCTTGCCAAGTTTATTCGTGCATTCCAACACCAACACCGATTTGCCTCGCTGGCCAGCGGTGAAAGCACATAACAAACCCGCCGCCCCACCACCGATGACAATCACATCGAAACAGGATGTTGAAATAGAGTTTGTGTTAGAACTAGGTTTTGAATGAGCCATTATTTAATTATCGAAAACGCACTGAAACACACAGAAAGTGTCAACATGAAATAGAATACGAATTCTAACAAAGTACGACGAGGATAGAAGCCTCTTAATTTGCAAGAGTCTAATATGACAATAGATCCATATCAATCGATAACAACACAAGTAATGGCAGTGTCATGGCCACTTTTCTGCGCTAAAGTATGAGGTCTTCAATTCTTTAGGACATCAACCATTCGTTCAAACCATGTTTGGTAATATTTTTAATCAATCCGTGCCGGGGCAGCTTTATCATGTGGCCCTAAATGGCGGTCATTGCGTGCTGGCCGAACCCGCACCAGAACTTGACGGTTTAGTCTTTTATTACTGGCTTCTTCAGATTGAGGATCAACAGGTTAATTTAGAAGTCATTCCAGATGGTGCATTGGATGTGGTGTTTTCGCCATGGATGCCTGAGTTTGCAATCGTTTATTTGCCCGCCATTGAAAAGTTTGATATTCCGCTTCAAGGTCCTGCTTGTTATGCCGGAATCAGTTTTGAGCCAGAAGCGGCGCAGCACTTTTTTGATATAACACTAGAAACATTTTCTAGCCTTGAAATGGGAATTGAAACGATAGATTGTTTGAACGCCCAACAATTAGTTTCAGACATTCAAGGTGTGACGGATATTCATCAAATAAAACAACTGTTTGACAAGGCTTTGATTAGCAGAAACCATCAACCGCAAAGGCGATTTGGTCAGTCTGCTTATCAACAATTTATTGAATCGCTGGAATCCGGCAGTGTTCAAAAAATTGCGGCTAAGGTTGGTATTAGCGAACGACAATTCAGACGAACTATTCATGACATTTCTGGTTTAGCTCCTAAAAAAGTCCAACGTATTGTCCGTTTGCAACAACTATTACATGAATTATTCGGTTCATCATCATTGCCAAGCGAAGATGGCTTCTATGATGAGTCACATCGAATACAAGAACTCAAAGAGCTGACCGGCATGACCTATGGCGAACTTCGCCGAATGTCCGAAATTTACAATTCATGGGATTGATTCGCTTTTAGACTCCGTTTTTATGTAAAAAATATGTCAACAATTGGAGTCGAAAATGATCACTATCAACGAAACTTATCCCTTATATGTCACCGAGAATTTAGCTGCACTGAAAACGTTTTATGAAACGCATTTTGGTTTCACCGCTGTTTTTTATGAACCCGACTTTTATCTTCATCTCACGCATATGGAATCTGGCAATCAACTAGGGTTCATGGTGCCAAACCATCCAAGTCAACCACCCTTTTTACATTCAACAACCTCGAATGTGGGCGCAATCATTTCGTTTGATGTTTCCGATGCCAAATCAGCTTATCAAATAGCCCAAGAATCAGGTTTAACCATTGTGATGGAATACACTGAAGAAAAGTGGGGACAGAATCATTTTATTGTGCGAGACCCTCAAGGACTATTGATTGATATTGTAGAGCATGTTCAGCAAAACTAAGAACACTTAGCAGTGACAAAAAAAAGCCAGCGCAATGCGCTGGCTTTTTAGTGCTTTAGTTTTGTTCAATGTTGATTAATAACAACTAAGCGAACTGTTCATCATAGGTGAAAATAGGCACCATATTACTGACAGCACTGTATTCATTGGTGATTGCGATGTAATCATCCCCTGCTTTTAATAGGGATGCGAGGCCTGGATCAACCGCAAAAGTACGTTCCTGTCCCGGCAAAAGTGTCATGGCTTGGTCTGTGCTTTGGTCAGATGCTTTATTGATCGCTGCAACAACCCAGCCATTCACATGTTCTAAACTGACGGGTTGTGAAGCGTTCAAAAATACCGCTTTGTCGCTTTGGTTTGATAAGGTCACAGATGGTGAGCTAATAGCAATGGCATGCGACTGATTTTCGCCAATTGCGAGAGCGGCACTTGATGCACCGCCTACTGATAATACAGAGAGATATGCGGCACCTTTCAAAAAGTGACGACGAGATACATTGCTAGTTAGTTTAGACATAGTTAATTCCTCTTTTTCTGATCGAATATTGTCTGATCGAATATAATCACAATTGAATCCGATATGATGAACCTAAAAATCACTATTGTTATTACTTTCAAATCAGTATAATTTAATTGTTTGAACAATAGTTGTTATAACAAGTTTATGCCAAAACAATACAAACGTAAAGCACGAATAAAAAATAGCAGACTCGAGTTTGATATTTTTAAACTAACCACCAGCTTCAGTGATCATACTTTAGCGGAAGTGCATGAGCTCCTGTCTATCTGGGCAATAACGCCATTGCAGTACAATACGCTGAGTGTTCTGTACAGTGAAGATAAGGAAAACATTGGTCTTTCAAGCAAAGAAATTGATGCGCATTTGTACACTAGAATCTCTGATGTAACGCGTTTGCTAGATCGGATGGCGGATAAAGGTTGGGTCACCCGAGAGCGAGACACCTTGAATAAGCGTGTTGTTCGTACACGTTTAACCGAGATGGGTTCTGTATTGGTTGAATCAGCCTACGAACCTTTAGTGGCATTAGAGTCTAAACGCTTACACCATTTGAGTGAAAACGAGAAAATGTTATTGTCAACATTACTCACAAAAGCCTTAAACCCACCTGAAAACTAAATACTTCATACTCTGATAACACAGTTCAACACTTCCGTCTCAGGCAGAATACATGACATCACCATCAACCAACGTTAACCAAAACTACGCCGAAAAGGCTCCGTCCTTGGCAGAAGTGAAGGCTTTAGAAGGCCATACCATTCTTGAATTCGGCGCGCCTTGGTGCCCGCATTGTCAAGTTGCACAAGAAGTCATTCAACAAGGAGTCATAGAATCAAAATCACAGCCATTGTCACACCTTAAAATTTACGACGGCAAAGGCAAACGTTTGGGACGTGCTTTCAAAGTAAAACTATGGCCAACATTAGTGTTTCTACAAAATGGTAAAGAAATTTCAAGAACCACCAGACCCACAAAAATCAGTGATATGCGAGAACTGCTCCAACAAGCACCGGTACCAAAATAAGCAATTAATTCATTCAGATGGAATTTTTAACAGAACTTGGTTTTATAGGGCTATTTATTTCAGCCTTCTTAGCCGCCACTATTTTACCGCTCAGCTCTGAAATCGTTTTAAGTACTTTATTGATCAGCGACACACAATTATTTTCTCCAATACCTTTAATCATCACGGCGACAGCTGGTAATGTATTGGGTTCACTGCTCAATTATTACCTTGGAAGATCATACGGTAGGCATGCCATCAAACATTGGCTGAAGATATCTGATAGAAGCATGGCAAATGCGGAACAACGTTTCCATCAATATGGGCTCGCGTCATTATGCTTCGCATGGGTCCCCATCATTGGCGACCCACTCACCGTCATCGCTGGTCTTTTACGCGTGAATATTGTGTGGTTTATTGTGTTGGTGGGTGTTGGCAAATTATTACGTTATCTCACTGTCAGCTACATTATCCTACAAGCCGTTTAAAACTGAAATTCATCTCAGTTGTGCAAAACTTTCTATCACGATAAGACATGTATTCAGTTATAATTTGATCAACAGATTTGCCATGTTTATTTCAGGTACAACACTCACAAACAATAAAAAAACAGCACTCAATTAGCACGGATTATGCAGACAAAAAAAGACTATGAAGGCCTTATTGGCACAACATTTCTATTACCTCTAGAAGAAGGTGAATTAGTATTAACGTTAACGGAAGTCAGTCACGTGACCGCTGAAAAAACCGAAGAAGGTCAATCTGAGCCGTTTTCAATTATATTCGAGTCGACACTTGAAGATCATGTGGAACAAGGGGCTTATACATTGACCCATCAAGAACTCGGCGAAGTATTAATTTTTATAGTCCCTATTGGTCCAGCAGATGCTGGCATGCGCTACGAAGCGATTTTCACTTAAGCGCGGTAAGTGCGTTTGTTTCGAGAATCACTGGCATTGTATGATTCAAGCTATTTGCCAACGCATTAAATCATACACACCTTGATCTTCGATCGTGACAAAACCTAGGCGCTGATATAACGTCATGGCAGGGTTATTTTTTTCAACATGAATTGTGATGGGCAGTTTACGTTGTTTTGCTTCTTCAATCACACCATTGAGTAACTCAAACCCTAAACCACGACCTCGAAACTTGGGCAATAATGCAATATCAATAATCCGAATCTCATCATCTCGTATGTCCGTATATAAACGCCCAATCGCTTCATTATTTAGTACCACAATATTGTAGTTAGCGTCCTTGAATTGTTCTTGGTAGAACGTATGTTGGGCATTGAACTGCATGTCAATAAATTCTTGCTTTTGTTCTTCAGACCAAGGCACCATTGCCATTTCATCGGCACGTGTTGTGCCATACAGTTCACATAAAAAATGTTGATCCTTCTGACTAATAGGCCTGAAGCTTATTTGGTCAATCGGCGTGTCCATTGCTTTACTCTGTTGATTTGTTGAATATGTCATATCAATGATTACGTCCCACTTATCCCATCTAGCTGATATCAAAAACGTGAATAGTTAACATTGTTTAAAAACTCGATTGCTTGTGCAGTAAACAATACAGAGCAAACGACGCCTACCATCAAGGCGGCTTCGTTTGCTCGTATTACCAATACGTATTTAATTAAAAATTGCTTCCAAGCCTAGTCGACCCTTCGCATCCGGAACCACCGACAACAATAAATCAAGTTTGCCCAATTTTTCATGGCTCACTTGGTATATCTCATTATCGAAAGATTCCGCACCAGATAAGTTAAAACGTACTACCTTGGTATTATCTCTAAGGTAAGCAGGCCGTTGATGTTGACGCGATTGGTTCTCGATATCTGAGACCTCTTCAATCACCGCTGTCACCACCGTATTATCTGATTTTTTAATCCTCACTTCATCGCCTTCCAATGCGGCAAAATCAGGTAAAGGAAATTCCATTTTTTGCAGTTTATCAGCCGCGGCTTGAGCCACTGTAGAGTGCCCTAATGGAACAACTGCTGCTGCACCTGCGATAACGGAGCCCTGCATAAATGAACGTCTGTTTTTATTAATAGTCATCATAATCTCCTGTTTAGCTACGCGATGGATACAGCCCGACTAGAGCAATGATAAAGTTCATCGCTAGATAGGGTTGCATATTGTTATGTGCTTGCGAGCCGCCAGTATTGCTAACCGCATTTGCATTCATTGCTACATTAGCGGTGCCCGTCGCAAAGAATTCTCCAGCTTGTACTGTGTTACCTAAATGAGAATTAATCGGTGTTTTAGAATCTGCTCCTCCACCTAATAAGCCTCCTGCTTGCGCATCAGCCTGAGGCACATGCGTATGATTAGGCAGTTGAGCTTCCGATAACGTCACCATTTCAACACCTGTACGTTGACCTAATCTTCTAGCTGTTAAACCAGGCCCTCTTCCAGGATGCATTGGTGCTCTTCCGCGCATATCGGGTAAAGCCGTCGTTGATCGACCATCGCCACCATAGGTCGTACCGATGAGCGAAAATAATGCAGTATTTTGAGATACTGGTAATAATTGACCATTACAAAAAGCCCAACCCCGTGGGGCAAAGTTTCCAGCAAAAACGCGTATTTCAGCAGTAAATGGTTCTGACATAATAACCTCCTCGTTGTTGGTTTAGTTTCTTGATGGATAAATTCCAAACAAAGCAATAATAAAGTTAATGCAAAGGCTCGGCATAAGATTCGTGTGTGAACGACTACCTCCAACTGACGTTACAGTCGAGCTATTCAGCGATACAACACTCGAACTTAACGGAGCGGCATGATAAACATTGGCATTTTCAGCTGCAAAAAAATGATTTTGCGGAGATGTTTGATTTCCAGCCTCACTCGTTGCACTTACACTATGCGTATGCGACGGAGTTTGGTTCGTTGTGAGAGTAACATTTTCAGCCCCTCCTTTTGCGCCTAACCTTCTTGGACTTAAACCCGGCCCAGACCCAGCATGAATTGGCAATCTACCCCTCATATCTGGTAAGCCAAACGTTGTACGACCATCTCCCCCATAAATCGTTCCTAACAATGAAAATAATGCATCATTTTGTGAAACAGCTAATAACTGCCCATCACAAAAAGCCCAACCTCTGGGCGCAAAATTTCCCGCGAACATACGAATTTCACCTACAAATGGTTCTGACATAATAATTCTCCCGAGTTAGTTGCGCGATGGAAATAAACCACGTAATGCAATACAAAAGTTAACGGCTAAATAAGGTTGCATATTTTCATGCGCTTGCCCTCCACCGGTATTCCTTAATTGGTTTGATCCCATCGTTCCGTTACGATTTGCACTATATGGAGCTCCAGGGTTAACACCGACCACATGATTATCAGGAACATTCGTACTGACTTCGGTTGTAGAGCCTTGAATAGAATGCTGATGCTGTGGCATTTCATTTGCGGCTAATGTATGCGTTTCTTCACCACTTTTTTGTCCTTCACGGTGAGTACTGCTTACATGCAATGGCGTACGGCCTCGCATGTCTGGCAACGCAAAACTCGTTCTCCCATCCCCACCATAAGTGGTGCCTAAGAGTGAATATAATGATTGATTTTGATTGATCGGCAAAATCTGCCCATCACAAAAAGCCCAACCTCTCGGGGCAAAATTGAAACCAACCATTCTTACTTCTGCAAGAAAGGGTTCTGACATATATAACTCCTGTATTTCTATACTTCTGGTTACTATTTTTATTGCTTTTTTAAAGCACCTTTAAATAAAAACAGCGGTCACTTCTAACCGCTGCTTTGATCCTATAAGAAGTCTACGGACAAGCCGCAATGCCTGCATAGCTTGCTACTGCATTTGGAAATGCAAAGGTGTCTGCCGTATTATTTGTCGTGACTAATGTATCTACTTGCGCAGCTGTTGCATTACCCACCGGCAAGCCTGTCAAACTAATGGTGTTTGTAGAAAAACTCAACACCACTATGTCAGCTGAACCTGCAGGAACATTGCCATCCAACGTACCATTTGGTGCACTCGCTGTATTACCTGAAATGGTGGTACAGACCGTGCCTTGATTTGCATTATTAGCATTACCCGCAATCACGCCAATACCGGTGGTAAAACCACTTCCACCCGTTGCCGTCACATTATTATTGGTAATCGTAGCACTTATTCCTGCAGGAGCAGTTGTACTATTTGCTTCAACAAAAATACCTTGAGTTGTCGCCGCGGCACCTGTTGCCGTTAAATTAATCGTATTGTTATTAATTGTCCAATTATTGTCACTCGCCGCACTATTTCCTGTATTGCTAATATTAATACCAAAAACCGATTGCTCATTTGAAGTAATCGTATTATCACTAACCGTGCCGTTCGCCGAACCAGAGCCTACCGCGCTGCTGGCATTGAAACTGATGCCTCCTCGACCTGTGCCAGCGCCATTTGGAATGGTAATATTATTGCCTGTAACAGTCGCTGTTAGGCTAGAATTTCCTGCTATGCCTGAAGATGAACCTTCAATTGCATTCGGTAAATCAGACGCCCCCGCATTGAATAAAGAATTCCTAACGGTTGTGGTTTGTGTGCCCGTATTGGCATTCACAGCAATCCCAGCTGCGCCAGTACCACTAAAGGTAACGGTCTCCCCAACACCTTGAGCCGATGTGTTCCCAATCGTGGATGTAATACCTGCACCAGCACCATTGGTTTCCAGTAAAATACCTTGTAAACCAATGCCCGAGAAGCTACTTGCACCTTGTACGGTTAACTCACCATTGCTTGTCGTGTTATTCACAAAAATACCTCGCCCAGCAATGTTTGAATATGTCACATCATCAAATACACTCGCATCCGCACCTGTTCCAGATAGGTTTGATAAAAATACGCCATGATGACCCGTCGTGCTGCCAATGTTGGTGAATTGAACATTATTCAAATCGATATCCGAAACAGTCGTTCCTTGAATGCCATGCAAAGCACTATTGTTGATATTCATATTACTCAGCGACACATTATTGGCATTCGTTAATAGCACCGCTGAACCCGTTGAGTTCTGAATCGTACCTCCAGAGCCATTCGTTGTTCCCGTACCGGTAACCGTGAATACCGATGAACCGGTATTATTCAAAATAATACCGTTTGTTGCACCATTTGAACTCACCGTTTCAAAAGTCACTCCTGAAGCCCCTAGCAAGCTATTGACTATGTTCACCGCTGTGCCGGTGGTTGTCGTGACTGAGTTATTGGCACCTGTCACATTCACATTACCAACACCAGTAACATTGAACCCTGTTCCAGAGGTGGTATCAATATCCAAACCACCATTCGTAAAATTCACAGTATTGCTCGAATTTGCTACTAAATTAACAGCCGTATTCGTGCCGGTATTAATAACCTTGGAACTACCAGAGAACGTTGTGGTTCCACCAGTATTATTCGATACATTGATACCCGTACCAGCACCATTAATATCACCACTGACTGTAACGGTCCCGCCCGTGCGATTCATCACATTCACGATTCGACCTGATGTGTTGCTTAGATTGGCAGCAACATTCACATTCGCAGCACCACCATTGACATCAAGTATCGTGCCACCACTTGAGGCTGTGCCACCGTTGATGTTGACAACATTTGCACTGTTATTGACGGAAATCGCGCTCGTGGAAGCATTATCAATATCAATCGTAGCAACATTGATTGCTCCAGCACCTGTTGTATTGGTAATAGCAATCCCGTTTGCAGCACTAGCTGTATCACCTGTATCGATGCTGTCAAAGTTAATGCCTGTCGAACTACTCACGCCATTGAGAATTAAACCATTGCCAGAGGTGCTGCGAATGCTTTGATCACCGGCTGTGGCAGCAACATTGACCGTTCCACCGCCTGTTGCACTAAAACCGGTACCTGTTGTCGTATCAATATCTAATACATTCGTGAAATTGGTTGTCGACCCCGTATTATTCGCTAATGTCACTCCCGCATTAGTTCCTGTGTTTAATGTCGCAGCTCCCGAGAAGGTATTCACGCCACCAGTATTATCTTGAACTAAGATGCCGCCACTTACACCGCTTGCATTCAGTGAGCCTGACAAGGTCGTGCTGCCGCCAGTATTCGAGTCAATGGTGACTATATTCCCAGCCGTATTTTTCGCAATTGAACCTTGATAGTTTACCGTTGCAGCTGAACCATTAACATTCAAGCCGGTACCGGTAGGGTTAGTGATAGACGTATTCGTTCCGAATGTGAAAGATCCTGCCGAGCCATTAGTAATATCAATACCTGCATCTCCACCATTCAAAGTAGTCGTACCATTAAATGTATACGTTCCGTCTGCATCATTAAATTGCAAGCCGTTGCCATTTGTTGTGGCTAAGATTCCCGTGTTAAAAATCAACGAACCACCGCTATGACCAGACGCATTAACTGTTGAACCACTGCCTGATTGATTGATATTGCCTGTAAATGTCAGGCTATTTGAACCACCATTGACATTGATCACATTACCAGCACCAGTACTCGTTAGCGTGCCGCCATTAATATTGACACTACCCAAAGCATTGTTCATGTCAATGCCACGATTGCCGTTCAAGGCTGACGCAGAAACAGAGTCAAAGGTGCCATTAAGTGTTGTGCCATCAACATTAATAGCTGTACCAGAAGTAGTTGTAATCGTTTCTGTTGCCGCATTGCTTACCGTCACAGTGCCACTGTTATTCGCTAAAAATGCCGTATTCGCGCCGCTGCTGATATCCAAACCACCATCAAAGCGAATTTCTGAGCCTACCGTGTTGTTTGTTAAGCTTACTCCTTGCCCATCAATATCCAACTGGCCGTTAAAATCGACCAAACTCACCGAATTGTCTTGAATAGAGACACCCGTCGCACCTGCTCCTGAGCTGGTGATATCGCCATTGAATGTCGCGGTACCTGACGTTCTATTTGCCACTTGTACTGCCAGTCCATTCACATTGGTGATATCGGCACCAATAGTCACATTGGCCGAACCACCATTCAAGGAAACGCCGCCATTGGCTGATGTTGGAGAATCAATTGTGCCTGCGGTAACCGTAACCGCATTAGTGTTATTAGTGACTGAGAAGTCACTCAACGTAGAATTATCGATATCCACGTTGGCAAAGCTTACTGTGCCATTGCCGCCGCGCAAATCCACGCCACGGCCGGTTGCATTATCAATGTCTGTTATGCCATTAAAATTAAATGTGGCAGCAGAGTCTTCAATATTAATCCCATCAACACCAGCACCTGAAACGGTCACGCCATTATTGATCGTGACCGCACCCAACACATCTTCAAAATTCAAACCACTACCAGTCGCATTAGTCGATGACACACTATCTAGCGTCAAGCCAACTGTCACTGGATCAATATCTATGGCTGACCCATTCGTGGTATCAATCGTGCCGTCGGCGGTATTGAATGTGAACGCATTGGCTGGCGGGTTTTTAATCTCTAGACCCGTGCCTCCATTATTCGCAATATCCAGATCATTAAAGGATAATTCTCCCGTGACATTCGTGAAAGACAATCCATCGCCTTCAACCCTACTACCCGTTGTGCCAATAACACTATTACCGCCACCGACAGACTGAATGCCAGCCATCGTAGTGTTCGCATCAAAAACGACATCATTAAACACAACACCGCCTGTTTCTGCACCTGCCCCACTCACTGTTTGATTATTGAAATTACTGACAGTCACCGTGCCTGCACCGCCGCCATTCACATCAATAATGTTTCCAGCACCACTCGCGGTTGTCGCAAATGTGTTGTTATTCAGGACTAATTCTACATTCTGCCCATTGTCACCCACATCTAACGCTGAATCACCACCAGTTAAATCACTACCACTAATAGTCACAGTACCATCCGTTGTCGGTGCAACGGATACCGCATCGCCTGTGCCATCATTCGTGATCGTAGTATTTAAGATAGAACCTGTGCCAGAAATAGCGACAGTATCATTAGCACCACTTGTGGTTAATGTCGCTCTGACTGTATCTATGCCACTCGTCGGCGCATTCAGAATACTGGACGCATTGATCGTTGTGAATGAAAAGCTCGATGGCGCACCGCCAGTCAAACCAAAAGTGGCTAAGTTAATCGCAGCATCACCTAAACCAAATGACAACAACAATTGATTATCATCTAAATCGAGTGTAGTTCCTGAGCCTTGCGCTGGACTGGAGGCATCAATAAAGTCTGAAATACCATCAAGATCAGTATCCAGTAAAACAATCACATCTGTCGTGGCAGCTTCTGCGCCAGCAACACTACCTGGATTCGCAACCGTCCCTGTACCCGTGCCATTTTGATCAACATAATAAACAGTAGGCCCTGCCAAAGCGGATGTATCACCCGTGAAAGTCACATCATCAAAATCATAGCTGCCATTGGTTGGCAATGCGCCTGCACTTGAAATTGGCGTCACTGCACTAATGGTGGAAGTTGCGTCTGTCACCCCTTCACCATCACCAAACGTAAAGCCAACATTTGTCGCTGCAGAAAAATTAACGCCATCATTGACTCCAGCAATCGACGCTGTTTCTCCACCCGCGGTGGTGTCACCTAATTGAATGGAACCCGTGCCAGTCGTACCGGCAAGATCAACACCCGTGGTGCCAACCGCAGTGGAGCTGGTGACATCAAAGTCATCCGCTGAGACATTGCCATTAATAACCGCGCCATTGAGGTTGACCGCCGTGCTGTTATCAGCATTCAATGCGACTGTTAAACCATCGAAACCAACCGTGCCAGAATTGGTGCCCGTGACGACAACACCATTTGTGCCCGAATTAGTTATTGTGGTTTCACCAAAACGGATGTTCGCCTGATTACCAGCCAAGGCAATACCATTGACAGTTGCGCCTGTCACATTAGTCTCACCGAATGTTGCACTGCCACCCGTGGTATTAGAGACCGTGATACCTGTTCCAGTAGTATTATTTACCGTCACAGTGCCTGCAGTAAACGTACCATTGCCACCATCAACAGTGATGGCATTACCTGTTGAACCAGTGCTGGTAATATTACCAAAATTGACTGTACCGCCATTGTTGCCAACATTTACAGCTCTGGATGCATTAGTAATATCAATTGCCGAAGTAATGTTCACAGTAGATCCTGCATTCACTCCTTGAACATTAATGCCCGCACCATTGTTTGCCATCAGTGTGCCACCAGTCACATTAATCATGCCACCGTTAATAGCTGTCGAAGTACCGATAGCGATCAAGTCGCCACTACCTCCTGTTGATGTGACATTGCCCGTAATATTCACGGTACCCGCAATGCCATCTAGCTCAACTGTATCGCCAGTATTATTGTTATGCACAATATTACTGCCAATATTCACCACACCGCTAGCCGCTAAATTATTGATATCAACCGCATCATTGTTTCCGGTTTGCGTGATTGTGCCGCCAACGAAATCAACCCGACCTGCATTGTTTTGCATATTAACAATATCAGGAGTGCCCGTATTGGTGCCTGTCAGGTTGACATTATTAAACGCAATGGTACTACCCGCTTGCTGATTCTGAATAATTGACACAAAACTAGCACTAGTTGAACTATCTACATTACCCCCATTGAAGGTCACATTATTCGTCGCACCCAAGATTTCAATCAATCGTCCATTTGCATTGTCTAGGTCAACTGAACCAAAGGTCACATTGCCATTAGCACCATTCAGCGCAATGCCTTCATCACCTGCATTGGCAATCGTTGTTAAGCCTTGAAAATCAAAGGTTGCCGCAGAGCCGTTAATGTTAATTCCGTCCCCGCCAGAATTGTTAAGAGTCGTGGTGCCAGCAACCGTGAATGAGCCTGTCGTATTATCAATATCAATACCTTCCGCCGTGCCGCCAGTTGCAGCAATGCTTTGGAATTGCATATTGACCGCAGAACCCGACAAATCGAGAGCTTTTCCGCTGGTAGTAACCAACGTATTATTCGTACCCATCACATTCACTGTTCCAGCGTTATCAGCATTGAAACCTATTCCTGTTGTGGTATCCACATCAAGGCCACCCATAAAATTAAAGGTGCTTCCGGCATTATTAGTCAAGTTAATACCATTCGCTGTGCTCGTGTTCGCGGTCACTAAGCCATTAAAGGTTTGCGTACCACCCGTAGCATTGTTGACATTAACTGCACTTCCCGCATTATTTTGAGTGATCGTGCTTGCGTTATCAAATGTGACCGTAGACGCACCACCTATACTGTTATAAGCCGCACCTGTCGCATTCAAAATATCTGTATTCGTAAAACTGAATGTCCCGTTAGGATTGTTCAGGTCGATACCATTCGCACCGGAATTATTAAAGGAAGAATTCGCAAAATTGAACTGCGATCCAGCAGAAGAATTGTCAACAAACAAGCCACTTTGCGTGGTGTTATTCACATTGATATTTGTTGCAGTCACATTCGCAGAACCCTGCGCATTGAATAAGGCAACACCATTACCTGTCGCCCCATTGATCGTGATGTTTTCCAGAGTGATATTGTCACTCAAGGTTCCACCCTGGCCCAAATTAATCACATTGCCAGTGCCATTATTCGCCGTGATATTGCTAATAGTTAGATTCGAATGATTACCCGCCGCGGTAGTGATTGAGCCACCATTAAGCGTCAGGTTGTTCACTCGCACATTATCGGAGTTGATTTGCACTGTGGCGTTATTAAATGTTGCAATCGCAGTAGCGCCATTAGCATCAGGCAACACCAAGGCACCTTGATCAGTATTAATGCTGGTATTTTGCCCACCGCCTTGTCCTACCAATAGTTGCTCATCAGTAATATTAATCGTGCCACCCGTTAGGTTGCTACCTGCATGGATGAGCACGATATTATTTTGATCCGTCGTTTGTGTGGTGTTTGCCGATGCCAGTGTTGTATTAGGATTTTCGGCTGTGCCTTGATCGGTGCCTGTCGAGTTACTATCCACATGCGTGACCGTAATCGTATTTCCACCTGACGTGTATTCTTGATCTTGTTGAGTCGATGCGCGAACAACTTGCTCAGTGGTGGTTTCAGTCGTCGTTGATGTCGTGGTTCTTTCTTGAGCTTGACGCTGGGTCGCTACTTTTCGTTTGGCTAGGTTTTCTTCAAAGTCTGATTCGGCAACATGTACATTCACATCACGAACAACCTCTTCGCCTAAACGTGCATGCAATGCCTTGTTGAGTGCTTTTTTATCGTCTTCGCTGGTTCTTTTCTTAAAAGGGTTTTTAAAAAAATGTTTATCCAACGGAATGTTGACGCGAGCGCCGACATAATAGTCCGTGCCATTGAGCTCATCATCTTCAAATACTTCAGCATCAAATGACAAATATGGGCCTGCCCGCATTTCTACACGACTTTTAAAACCTTTTACTTCCTTTTCAAAAGGGCCTTCGAAATCATAATATCCAACAAACACTCGCGTTTCGGGAAATTTTCCTTTGAACGGGAGTTTATAACCAATTTCAGCGTCAAAACCTTCCAGACCACCTTCCCGTTTTTCAAATAAACGGTCAGTCGTCGTATTGGTGGTAACAACACGATTTGTTGTTCTAGTCGTCGTCGTTCTCGTGGTTTGAACGGTATCTGTTTGGGTACTAGTCTGCCGATTAACGATGCGGTTAGCGTCATACTGATTTGCATTCGTCGTTGCTGTAGATGAGCCAACAATGCCCGTGCTGACCGTCTGACTAGAAGACACACGACGAGATGAAGCTGTATTGCTAGTCGTATCCTGTGTCGCTATTTCAGCCGCAATAGGCTTATCATCGCCAGGTTTATAATAATTAATTCGAGCGTCAATATTGTTGGATAAGTATTCAACGCCGATACCCCATTGGTTGAAGCGATTATCATATTTAGATTTACTGCTATCGTAGTACAGGTTCGCACCCACAATCGCTTTTTGATTAGAGAGTACTTTACGGTATCCAAGACCTAAATTACCTTCATTAGCCCCTTCTTCTGCCAATTCAATGCGCGGATTGAAAAATATAACACTATCGTCAGTGCTAACCAGTGGTGCAAATATACTTAAATAGGCTTCACCTGTGCTGTTGCCAATTTTAGCGCCAAAGGTTGCATTCCCTGTAGAGCCACCAGCCCACACTGATGTGCAACATAAAAATGTACATGTGATAGAAACATTGATTTTCTTCAAACAATCAATTGTTCGTTTATCAAAATGAACCCGCCTCATACTACTACCCCATATTAGATCGTTGAGCGTTAATTTTTTGTACTGCTAATTTTTTTAATACATCTTGTACTACTTTACTTCCTACATACGATACATCTTGTACGTCATTAACTTCCTTACTTTATCTCACTATACCTAATGCGCTAAAGACGGAGTCTTGCCAGCTTGTATTTATTTTTCTATACAGCGGCTCGACAATAACATAAATTTTATGTCATTTAAATTATATGTAATCTAAATCAACCAACCTCAAGCATTCAGAAAACAAGCCATTCATCTATGCTATTTGCAAACTCATGTTGGCGTAAATTTATTGTAAACAGGCCCTAGATCTCGATAATACCGACCTCGACCACACCTAGACCAACCAAGACTTTTTCAAAATGAACGCTAACATCTGTTTTTTTGGTAAATATCGCTATATTTACTTCCTTATTGATTTCTGCAATTTTTACACGGTTATTTGTCGGCGTTAATAAATACTGTACTCGCTTTGCAATACCTTTTGCTGAATCTATCCACTGGATATCTCGACCATGCTCTAAAAAGGCATCATTGAGCTCTGTTTTTAACAATGGAAAATGCGTGCATGCCAACACAATGGTATCAATTTTGTTATTTACACTTAGCCATTGAGCAAGGACTTGCTTTACCGCTAATGTAGAGACTTCACCAGAACGCAGTTTTTGCTCAGCCAGTTCCACAAGCTCAGAAGATCCAATCATGTCGACATGACAATCACTCGCAAATGACGCAATGAGTTCATGGGTGTATTTTCGATGGATCGTCGCGGGTGTGGCCAACACTCCAATATGTTTATTCAAACTTAACTTAGCCGCAGGCTTAATAGCTGGGACAACACCAACAACATCAATCGACAAGTGTTTTCTTAGCTCAGGTAACACAACCGTACTAGCGGTATTACATGCCACCACTAAGATATCCGCTTGAGATACTTGAACAAGCTTTTTAACGACAGAGACGACTCTTGGAATCAATGCCTCTTGTGTTTTGATACCGTATGGATAAGCTTCATTATCACTTGCAAACACCAACCTATGTTCTGGCAGGCGTTGATGAATTTCTTTCGCAATGGACAAACCGCCAACGCCTGAATCAAAAATCAAAATATTCGCCATAATCAAGCTTCACTAGCTATTCTGATTAGCCCGTCATCTGTTTTCGATAAAACAATAGTTCTTTGGTCAAACTGTCCACTTGAGCGTTCAATCCACGAAAACCATGCCCTTCACCTGGGTAAGTGTGGTATTCATATTCAATAAATTTACTGGCAAGAACATCGGCCACTTGCTGTGATAACTGCTGTGGAACCACCTTATCATCCAAGCCCTGAAATAAAATCATTGGGCAATTAATATTGCCTAAGGCATGAATAGGCGAGCGTTGATAATAAGCACTGTCCTCTTTAGCAGCATCTTCGGCGTTAAATTGTTCTCCCAACAATTGATCACAATAGCGTGATTCGAATTTATGAGTCACTGATGCCAATGTGGCGAGATCACCTATACCATAATAACTTGCTCCAGCAGCGAATAGCTCTGGGTAAAGCGTCAACGCTCGTTGAACCGCATAGCCTCCCGCACTCTTTCCTCGAATAAATACCTGATCAGGATGAACCATGCCTTTTTCAAGAACATACTCAATGGCAGATTTTATATCTTGTGCATCCGCAACACCCCACTCCCCAAGCAATGCATCACGATAATGTCTCCCAAAACCTGTACTACCTCGATGGTTCACATCCAAAACGGCAAAACCAGAAGTGGTCCAAAACTGTTTTTGAATATCAAAGTGTGACTGCGCTCTAGCGGTTGGCCCACCATGAACCATGACAATTAACGGAGGCAAGTTATCCGGACTATTGTTTGAATAAGCTACATTTTTGGGGGCATAGTAAAACGCATAATTATTACACCTGGATTTTTCACTGCCTTCTGGGATAATAATTAACGATTCGGCGCAACTCACGTTCGCCGTGCTTAAGGTTTCTTCGGCTGGAGAAACGGCAACTTGAGTGCCTTTAACTCGAAGCACCTGTGGCCCTGTTGTCTGCGATTCTGCCACCACATAAGCCACACCGTTTTCAGCACAAACGCTGGTAAAACGTACAAAATTTTTCGCTAATCGTGAAATTTTCTCCGCCTTAAGATCCACTAAATGCAATTCATCGCCTTGTTCATTAGTGGTTATGGATAATATTTTCTTCGGTTCAAGAAAAACAAAACGATGATTACCGTATACCCAGTGGGGGTAACTATATTCGTTCCGGTCTTGTGTAATTTCATATAAGGCGGAACCATCCCAACAGTAAAGTTGGGCAAAGTTCTTAGTTGAACCAGGGTGTTGCTCAGGCCAATCAATTGTCATGAAAAGGCGTTGATAAGCACCGTCTTCCGCATCGGCATGTTGTGGCTCAAATGCTAAATGACTCACCGTTGCGCCTAATCCAATGCCATTAATAACGCTATCTAAATTACTCGATAGTCTTGCCAACTTTGGAGCAGCAACGGGATTATCCGGTACAGACTCTAAATCACCAATCATGACATGCGTTTCATCCCAAGGCATGTTCGGGTGACGCCACTCAATCCATGCTAAACGCTTCCCATTGCCAGAAAGGACTAAAGACGCATAAAAATCACACCCGGACGCTAAAACAATAGGATCACTGACTCCTAGTTGAGTGGATACTACAGCAACTTCAGTTCGATTTTCGGGCTTATGTGGAGTTTCCATAATAAAAAACAACCACTTACCATCTCCAGATAAACATAGATCAGCATACATACAGCCATTATCAGGTGTAATGGGTTGCGCTTGATCTATCGTCGCATCATCATCAAGCAGGTCTCCAAATGACTCTTCGAAACCATCTTCAACCTCTTCTTCGTTGAAATCACTCGAAAAGTCATGATTTAGGGCCAAACGGTAAATCCGTTGATCATTATCATTACAAAAGTATAAAGCGTCGCTGCCGACACAATATGCCTTTCCTCCATACTCATTTGCTCGAGTACGAACATTGAGTTTTGCGGAAGTGAGTGTTTGTACTTCACCATGCGCATACCGGCACTTTATGTTAGTTGCCCCATTTAGTTCAGGGTTTCTCTCCATCCAATATAAGCAACCATTTTTAAGCTCTAGAAAGCTTGGCGTTCCAGGTTGAGCGAATACATTATCAAGTGATATTGGCGACTGCCATTCTTTAAATGACTTAAATTCTTCAGACATATTACTGCGTTTTTACTTTTTTATTTTTATCTCGAATCAAGAGCTTATCACCGCGAGTGATGTTCAAATCTTGAAAAAAACCCGCACGAGCTTCTAGTGCATAAAGTACGGGTTTAGACGGACTATACAACGGTTTTTTCAATTCTAAAAGACTGTATGTGTTCATCAAGAAAATATCGACAATAACGCCATTTTTATCGACAAATGCGATATCTAACGGAGCGACAACATTATTCATATGGAAGTCAGGAATGCTTTCGCGGCTGAACTCAAACAACATCTGCATACCTGCAACGGTTTGAGGACATGTCCGTTGAAAACCATGCGCGATTCTTTCAACGGTATTAGCCCATCGATATTCAAATAGAACCTCCTCTCCAGTGATTCGGCGTAAAACTCCTTGCCGAATAGGCATATCCGCAATTATGTGAGGCAATTTCTCGCAATTTTTCGTTTTTTTGCCAGATACGTTATTTTCAGTTTTCGCCCATAAAACGCTATGATTTAAAGGCAAAAGGAACGCTATCGCTAGGCTAATCAAACCGTAACGAATAGAAATAAAGAAAGCGTATTTCCAACGTTTAGCTATTCGCACTTTCCAAAATTCTACGTTGTACTTTTTCTGCAAGCTCTAAGGCTTGCAAGCCTTGCCAACCAGAAACCAGCGGCACGGCTTTATTTTGAGCAACATCGGCAAAATGCGTTAATTCTTTTTGCAGAGGCTGCTCTGGTGTTAACTCTAAGCTCTTTGTTTGAATGGTAGGAAAACCTGTGTCAGTTTTGGGCCCATTTGGACTGACGATTTCAATATTTTGATCTGCTAGATCAGCTCCCATATAGCCTTCTGGACCAAACACTCGGAAACGCCTAATACGTTTATTAGAAACACGACTCGCCGTTATATTTGCCACCACCCCGTTTGCAAACTGTAAGCGCACATTGGCGATATCTACATGATCAGTAATGACTTTAGAACCTACCGCATCCACTTGCACAACTTCATCATCCACCATTGCTTGGACTAAATCCAAGTCATGGATCATCAAGTCGGTAATCACATCAACATCGGTCGCTCTTTCTACAAAAGTCCCTAAACGATGAACTTCAATAAACTTTGGTTCAGTCACTTCTCTATAAATCTGCTCCCAAGCGGGGTTATATCGCTCAAGATGCCCAATTAATAATGGCGTATCATTCTGGCTGGCTATTTCTACTAATCGACGAGCTTCTTTAACTGTCGCTGCAATCGGCTTTTCTAAAAGCGTTGGGATACCCGCTTCCAAGAAAGGCTGAGCCACATCAAAATGATAAGTCGTTGGCACAACGATACTGACAGCATCTACTTTATTCACCAGATCCATAAAGTTAGTGGTTGCGAGACAATGATACTTTTCAGCAACCGCCTTGGCATGGGCTTCGTTGGTATCTGATATTCCTACCAGTTCAACATTCGACATTTCTGAATAAATTCTTGCGTGAATTTGACCTAAATAGCCAACTCCAATCACGCCAACTTTTAATTTATTTGCCATTGATGGTTTTTCTTATCTATGAATTTAACGGTGAATAGCGACAAAAAGGACTGTGCTAAATGACTACTAAGTCGCTATTATATAGAAAGAAACCTACAAACAAATGCAAAAATGACTGAAAGACCACAATCCTTTCAAAATAATCATTCTTTCAAAAAAAACTATGACTAAGACTGTTTTAATTACAGGCTGCTCCAGTGGAATCGGCTTAAGCACAGCAACATTTCTACATGCTCGCGGTTTTCGTGTTATTGCATCAGTGAGAGATGCTAAAGACATACCGATACTCTCCGATTTAGGTATTGAGTGTATTCAGCTCGATCTTACCGATGAAAGCAGCATTGCAAACGCCGTTGCCTACATAAACGAAAAAGCCCCTGATTTATACGGACTCGTGAATAACGGCGCTTATGGACAACCAGGCGCTGTCGAAGATTTAAGCCGAGCCGCACTAGAAGAACAATTCCAAACGAATGTATTTGGAACCCATTCACTCACTCAGCAGCTTATTCCTCTTTTTCGCCACAACGCCACGGGAAGAATAGTACAAATCAGCTCTATTTTGGGGTTTGTCGGCGCACCAATGCGAGGGGCCTACAATGCCTCTAAGTTCGCTTTAGAAGGTTTAAGTGACACACTCCGTGTTGAGTTAAGCGACACGGATATTAAAATTTCAATCATCCAACCAGGCCCCATAGAAAGTCAATTTAGACCCAATGCTTACAAAGCTTTCGTCAAACATATTGAGGCCGACAATAGCGTACATTCTGAAACTTATCAGCAAGTGTATGCTCGCTTGCATAAAGAAGAAAACGCTCGCTTCACACTACCATCAGAAGCGGTAGCAAAAAAAATTCACCACGCACTAACGGCTTCAAAACCAAAGATCCGCTACTGGATAACGATCCCAACAATTATTATGGGCATTTTAACGAGGATCCTCCCTGAAAGACTTCTTGATAAATTAATCAAAAATCAATCAAACTGAGTTATCATCGCGCCTGACATTAGCAACACAACAACTAACAGCCAAGCGACATTGCTTAAGAAGTTACAGTGAGTCAAATATATTTATTAAACATTTCCGGCCCAGATCGACGAGGCCTTTCAGCAGAACTTTCTTCAGTGTTTGAAGAACAAGATATTCGAATCTTAGACATTGGCCAGTCAGTGATTCATGACCAAGTATCCTTAGGGATGATGGTTCAATTCCCTGAAGACATTGATTCTGAAATTATCCTAAAACAATTTGCACAAACTAGCGAAAGTCTTGGCGTGCACATTCGCACCACAATCATTTCTGATGAGAGCTATGCTCAATGGGTCAATGAACAAGGCCAGGATCGCTACATTTTAACACTATTGACACGAGAGGTTTCGGCTGAAGAAATCGCAAAAGTCACTCGTGTTACAGCAGAACAAGGTCTGAATATTCATGATATCGCGCGCTTAAGTGGCCGTATAAAACTAGACGAACCCGTCACCAACACAACCAAGTCTTGCATTGAATTTGCCCTCAAAGGCACACCAAAAAACAGTGCAGAAATGCGCGCTAGCTTCTTAAAAATTGCCAGCGAACTCGATATGGATATCGCCATCCAACAAAATGACGCCTACCGTCGCACCAGACGCTTAGTTTGCTTTGATATGGACTCTACCCTCATTGAAGCAGAAGTCATCGATGAACTGGCTATCAGGGCTGGTGTGGGAAAACAAGTCGCTGTAATCACAGAGCGCGCCATGCAAGGTGAAATTGACTTTAATGAAAGTTTTAGACAACGCATGGCCTTGTTGGAAGGTTTAGAAGAGCATGTATTACAAGATGTTGCTGCAAACCTACCCATCATGGATGGCGCTGAAAGATTAATCAAAAATCTCAAAGCTTATGGCTTTAAAACGGCTATTTTATCCGGCGGTTTCACTTATTTCGGCAAATATCTTCAAGAGAAGTTTGGCATTGATTTTGTGCACGCCAATACACTTGAGTTTGAAAACGGCAAACTTACCGGCAAAGTCATAGACCCTATTATCAACGGTGCGATGAAGGCAAAACTACTGAAAGAAATAGCACACCAAGAAGGCATTAGTCCCGCGCAAACCATTGCCGTGGGTGACGGTGCTAATGATTTGCCTATGCTTAGTGCGGCTGGATTAGGCATTGCTTTTCGGGCAAAACCATTAGTAAGAGAAAGCGCTAAACAAGCCCTTTCAACTCATGGGCTTGATAGCATTTTATATTTACTCGGGTTTACCGATAGCGACATTATAAAATAATGCCGCTATCTATTACCCCTCGTCACGCGCCTTTATTCTGATATTGAAATAAAGCCCCATTCACAACTTAACGTCTTTTATAGCGTCTTTAAGTATTCAATCAACGCAAGCTTCTCTTCTTCAGCAAGCTTTCTACCAATCCGTCCTGCATTTTTAGTGCCTGGCACTTTGTCATCAAAAATATGACCACTGTTGCTATTGCCCGGTTGGCGCGTATCAAGAATGAATAAACCGTCTTTATAATCTGGAGTGACTTTATACGATTTCTTCGTTAGCTTTTGATTCACCTTTTCCATATCAGCACTTTGTACAATACCCACATGTTTCGCATCGAACTCTTGCGCTCCTAATTGCACAAAAGTTGGTCGATCCTTCAACGGTGATAACAAATCATAGAGCGTCGCAACTGAACCATTATGCAAAAATGGGGCGGTTGCCCAAATCCCATTTAATGGGCGAGCTTTATAACCTTTTCCAACCTGTAAGCAATTAGGTCTAGCACCCTCATAATCACCTTGCTGATCAACTGGAATATAATTTTGGGCAAACCATTGTTGATTGGTTCGCTCAACAAATGCACCTAAAGCCAGCCCAAAATTTGACGTTGCACTATCATTCAAAGGCACAAACCCAAGTTGTGGCTTCGATGATTCATACAAACCATTTAAACTCGACCAAGTACACACATCTGTATTCAACCCTAAACCTGTTGTATCGACTGTCCGAGTCGTTAGCACGTCTGCTTGAGCGCTATCTGTCCCAATTTTTTCGACGGGTATCACTTTTAGATGAAGGAAAGTTTCTTCCGTTTCCTTGACTTGATTGCGTTGTACATAGCGAATTTTCTGCCAGTATTTATCGCTCCAAAACTGTTCAGAGTCGACACTTGGCAAGTGGCAACCTTGACACATATCTTGATATAAACGCTCACCTTGAGATGCTAGCGCCTGATCAATCGCCGGGAATTCTGCTGGCCACTTTGGTGATCGCAAGCCATTAAATTGCTTGTTCTCAACAGGATGTGTCCCGCCCAACCATTTTTCAATTCTAACCAAGCCATTCACATCAACAGAAGAAGCAAAGCGTTGAGCCTGCGGACCTTTCGTATCTACAAATGCTTGGACACCTAGCGCTTCACCCGTATTACGAATTAATGGTTGCATAATAGACGCGTCATATTGCACCCAATCAAACCAGGATGTTGACCAAATGTGAGGGTAATTTACAGGCGCATTAATCGGTGCATAATTAGCAGGTCGATCCATTGAGGCATTAAACACTTGATTCCCTATTCTATTTAACGCATCAAGACGTGTAAAACCCTCGGTCACGTTAATGACATCGTTTCCTTTGGCCAACTCTCCTAATGTACTGGCTAAGTCCTTTTTAAGCTGGCTTCGTGTTAGCACATTGTCGTTACTACCCAGCACATTGCGCGCAAACCGATCGAAGCGACCATTAAAAATTGAAAATCTACTGGATAATGCAGTCTGCCCTAACGCAGCTCCTAATGAACGAGTTAACAAGCCTAAATCTGTCATCGCTGGCGCACCATCAACCACAAAGCGCTTGTCATTCATCGTGATTTGCCCCGTATGGCATGCTGCACATGTAAAACCCGCTGCCACGGCTTTTCGATCTATGCCAGGAAAGTAGATACTATCCGTTTTTGCTATACCAATAGGTAAGTTATCTGGGTTTGACGGCTTTTCTTTTTGTTTAATAAAACCCAGCCGATAAAAATAGCTATCTTTAAATAACTCGCCTTTACCAAAGAAGATATGCCATGGGCTATTTTTAGGTTCCTCCAGAGCAACTAGCCATTGATATGGCACGGGGATAGTCGCAGTACCTTGAGATGCATTATGAAACCAGTCAGAGCTTTCATTTGGCCACCCTGTCGGATTCAAAAATTGAGTATCGTCCATCGAAATATCTTGATACTGAGGCAACTCTGGCGGTGTCAACGCATATTCAATACTTTGAATAGCTGATCGAACCTGAAAAAATATAAATAAGCCGACAATGATCAGCAACAACACTGAACTAAAAGACCATTTAAAGCGTTTTGCTAAATGTAAACTAGAAGATAAAACAGACTGTGATTCCATAAGAAACCTTCCTTAGTGATTATTATTAAATTGTGTCTAGCTTTTAATGAAAGCCTTAGACAACCTAGGTTTAATACAGTTCACAACTCAGTCTTTAAATCCAGTACGAATGAAATAATCTCAATCCAGCGTAGATTAAACGCGTACTAACAGAACATCCCCAATACCAAACCCTTTATATTGGGGAGTATATCTCAGCGTTGCACCATAACTCAACTATAGAAAATTTATCTCGCACCAATCAATGCACTCCACTTATCGAGCGCTAGCTAAAACCACTGCATCGAGTGTTTTCAAGATATGAGCCCAACCGCCCTCATGATCATCACGCCGCTCTTCATCAATAAACTTTACATGGGACAACTCAACCTTAGTGGTGCGTTCATCTAACTGAGTGAACAAAATCGTCACGACACTGTCATCTCTTGAAGCAGGTGACACCCATGAAAAAGCTAAACGATTGGGTTTTTTCATTTCGAGATACTCACCAGTATGCGGAATTTCATTGTCGCCCACTTTCATATTAATCGTAAACTTTCCTCCTACACGCGGATCATTTTCTACCGATGGATCGTCCATTCCTTGCTTTGGCAGCATGAACTTTGCCAACATGCTAGCATCCAACCATGCATCAAACACATCGTCAATTGGCGCACTAATTGTTCTGTTCACTTTCAAGCTTAAATCACTCATTATTTGCTTCCTCATTTAACACTTCGTTCAACTTGTCTAGGCGTAGCTGCCAGATAGACTTTAATTCACTAAACCATAATTCAATATGAGCGGTTTTAGATAAATCAGCCTCTACCCAGTGTGTTCTGCCTATTGTTTTGCGCGTCACTAACCCACATGCTTCTAAGACCTTGATATGCTTGGAAACAGCATTTAAGGACATATCATAATGTGAGGCTACGTCCGTCACCCGAGATGGCCCTTGTTGACACAATTGCGTTAAAAGTTGTCGACGTGTTTTATCACTAAGACTTTTTAACATTGCAGACAATAATTCTTCTTCATTCATATTTTTTAACCAAAGAAAAATTCAACCATTTAGTTGAATATAAAGCAAAGCAGAAAAACATTCAACCAATCAGTTGAATTTAAAATTGTCTACTCATTTTAAAATAAGGTACTCCCGATTTATAAAATCGATCTCCCTCACATTGAAAGCCAAACCGACTATAAAATGATATCGCTGATTCACGCGCATCAAACCACATGAAATCAGCCTCACTCTTCACCACATAAGAAATCACATGTTCAAGCATAAAACTACCAATACCTAAACCTTGAAATTCATGCAGGGTAGCAAACTTCCTTAACCTTGCAATTTTTCGCCTCTTGTCACTCGCGTCAAAGTAAACTGAAGCAACACACACCAACCTATTATCTTGGACAACTCCAAAGTGACTCGCCTGGTTATCGCCATCAACTCGACAGAAATCCATTTCTTTTTCAGGCCACAATACTGCCTGTCTAATGACCAATGTTTCAGAAGGCTTTAATTCAATAATTTTCATCATCTAACGAACACTGGCTTGACCTTCACCCCTTGCATCACTTGCCGCGTCTAGATACACAAAACCATCTTTTTTAAGCCACGAAACAGCATGCATATTTCCATAACGTCGTTTTAAACGCTTAAACTGGTGTCCGCGAGCCTGCATATCCTTTATTTCCGAGTAATTCGCGCCGTCCTCTAACTGTACCGTATCCGGTAAATACTGATGATGAAAACGAGGTGCATTAACAGCCGATTGTAAATCCATTTTCCGATCAAGCAAGTTAATAATAGCTAGGCCTACCATGGAAATAATTCGACTACCTCCGGGGGTTCCAATGACAATTGCGCCCTCTTCCGTTTCAACAAACGTTGGCGTCATGCTAGATAAAGGACGTTTTCTAGGTGCAATTTGATTTGCTTTACCACCCACTAAGCCATACACATTTGGCGCACCCACCTTACTGACGAAATCATCCATTTCATTATTTAAAAACACTCCCGTTCCTTTGGCCATGTGCCCAGAGCCAAAAGGGTAATTAATACTCAATGTTGCCGCTACTCGATTGCCATCACGATCGATAATTGAAAAATGCGTTGTATCAACCCCTAACTTTGTCTCGATAGGCAAATCAACACTTTTTGTGGCATTTTCTCCGATTGCACCTGAAAAACCTTGTAAATATGTTTTGCTTAACAGCTCTTTCTGATCAACTTTCACAAAATCAGGGTCACCCAAATATATAGCACGATCACGATACGCTCTACGCATGGCTTCTACGACTAAATGCATCGATGGAGCCTGCCTAGAGCGGTCAACTGCCAAACCTGGCTTTGCTGTGTTCTGTTGTTTTTTAGCCTCTTCTTGCTTCAACTCTATCGTTTGCAACATTTGCCCCAGCACAACCCCACCAGAGGAAGGCAATGACGCCGTAATAATTTTCGCGCCTCTATAATTAAAGGTCATAGGCTCCCGCTCAACGACTTGGTAATTTTTCAAGTCTTCCAACGTCCAAATTCCACCATTCTCGCGAACAGACTGAACCATTTTTTTTGCAACATTCCCTTCATAAAAACCGGCTCGACCTTTCCGTGCAACTAACTGCAATGTTTGAGCAAGCTCTGGCTGCACAATAATATGACCCAATTCAGGCACTTTACCGTCAACTAAGAATAGGCGCTTCGCCTCATCATTAAAAACTTTTGAACGAAATGTGATATGCCTTTTTATATGTTTAGTCACCACAAATCCATTGGCCGCATAATCAATTGCAGCTTGTAAATTTTGCTTCAACGGCAAGCGCCCATACCGCTCATTCATGTGAACTAAAGCCGCTATTTGTCCAGGAATAGCAGCAGCTAAAGGACCGTTCAATGACGCACCGTTAATGACATTTCTTTTGTCATCTAAGTACATATCTTTATCCGCTGCCATAGGCGCCATTTCTCGACCATCAACCATCACTTGCATACCATCACTTTCTCGGTGCAATAGCCAAAAACCACCTCCTCCAATACCAGAACCACTTGGCTCAACAACGGCTAAAACGGCGCTAGCCGCAATTGCTGCATCAAACGCATTACCACCCCTGTCTAAAATATCTAAGGCAGACTGCGTTGCTAAAGGGTGCGCAGTCGCCACAGCATGCCCAGCGAGTTTGGACGCGGCTTTGCTCGGCGGCGGAGTGGATTCACACGCTGCCACTAAAAAAACAATGCTGACAAGAAGTGCTGCTTTACATATTGGTTTAATATTTATTAGCATAAGACTCTCTCTATATATCTAACTCTTCTTTTAGTTTAGTTCTTACATTCATTAAAACGCGGCCATAATGATTTTCACCACGCCGATCTCGACCGCAACCCCAAAAGTAGTCAAACTGACTATCTTCAACCAAATTTTCACTACCGGTCGCTAATAATTTTTTCGCCATTTCTGGATATGTGCGGCATTGTGTATACACCGCTCTAGTCATCACCGTGGTCTCAACATCACGCCAATCTGCACGCTTTTTCTTAAAACGTGCTTTCCCTAATTTTTCCGCTTCTTTCGGAGTATTTACACGACGTATTTTTTCTCGATAGTCGCCATTATCAAACTTCATCGCTTGATAATAATGTTCAATACTCGCCCACTCGTCTCCCTCCAAATTAAATGGTTTCACTTCATGCCTTGACCAACCAGTCTCTGGGTCAAACATAGAAAAATAGGTGGAATTATCATTAATCGGAGGAAATAAAGACATAGCAGTTTGATTCAGTCATTTTGGCTAATTGATTTGGTTTCTTTATAGATTTTAACTACAATTCTTAGATAACAACAGTGAATGAAGATAAGGTTTTCATAAGAGGCCTACATCATTCACTATAACATTCATCTAAGCTCTCGATTTACGTTCGAGATGGCGAGAAAAGCACCATGACAAACCAGACTCATTCAAGACAAGCAAAGACAAACGAATACGTTGTCTATGCGCTATATAAGTTCGTAACACTCAACAATTATAAAGAGTTACGAGAACCCTTGCGTGACCTTATGATAAAGCTAGACGTTAAAGGTACGTTATTACTTGCTGAAGAAGGTATTAATGGCACAATTTCAGGAGAACGATCACACATGAACGCGGTAATGGATTGGTTAAAAGCAGATGAACGTTTAGCCGATCTTGAGTTCAAAGAATCCGTTCATAGCGAACAACCATTTCATCGAACAAAAGTTAAATTAAAAAAAGAAATAGTCACCATGGGCGTTGAAGGAATTGACCCCAATAAAATAGTCGGTACTTATGTTGAGCCTAAAGATTGGAATAATATTATTTCTGATCCAGACACGATCTTGATCGATACTCGCAATGACTATGAATATGAAATTGGCACATTCAAAAATGCGATCAACCCTGATACAGAAACGTTTCGTGAGTTCCCCGAATATGTTGAGAAAAATCTAGACATCAACAAACACAAAAAAGTCGCTATGTTTTGCACGGGCGGTATTCGCTGTGAAAAAGCCTCATCATTTATGAAGCAAGCAGGTTTCGACGAGGTTTATCATCTAAAAGGAGGCGTACTGAAATACTTGGAAGAAGTGGAAGAAAACACAAGCTTGTGGGATGGAGAGTGCTTTGTTTTTGATGACCGTATCGCCGTCAATCATCAGTTAGAGCAAGGTTCTTATGACCAATGCCACGCTTGCCGTTACCCTATTACCGAAGAAGACAAAAAACACGTGCATTATACGCCAGGTGTGAGCTGTCATCGCTGTCATGACAAGATGAGTGACAAACAAAAAGCAAGTTTTGCAGAACGTGAAAAACAAATTCAATTAGCCAAAGCCAGAAATGAAAGTCACATCGGTGGTGATGTCGCTAAAACCAGTGAACAACATCGATTAAAAAAAGAACAATTAAAACGCCAAAACCCTAAATATTCTAAAAAATGATCGATGAGAAATACGAAAAATTGACATTCACTGCATCTATAAAGTGGATAATTTAGACTCTTTTCAATAGATCAATGAGACCTCGTTATGCTGTCATTTTTTAACAAAAACCCAAAAGAAAAGCTCAACAAACAATATTTAGCAACACTTGAAAAAGCCATGCAAGCACAACGCAATGGTGACATCAAAAGCTACTCAACGCTCACGGCAAATGCTGAAAAAATACTGAAGCAAATTGACGCGCTTTAAGGTGAGATAAGAGAAAAGTGATCACTCCTCTCTATGCCGCACTTTTTGGGTTCATGTATGTATTTTTAAGTATTCGGGTCATCAAAAATCGCAGAGCTCTCAGTGTGGCGATCGGCGATGGTAACAACAACGCCTTATCACGGGTTGTTCGTGCACATGGGAATTTTTCCGAATATGTGCCATTCACACTAATATTACTTTTTTTATTTGAAATCCAAACACAATCAAGCCTGCTCGTTCACTTGCTTGGCATCAGTCTACTAATAGGTAGACTCATTCATGCTTATGGCCTAAGCCAAGTTAATGAGAACATTCGTCTAAGAGTTATGGGTATGGTGAGCACGTTTATGGTGATTATTGTTTTGTGTTCAGCGATTTTATTTAGCTATCTGTACTGATATTCCTCAAGAGGGGAAAAATCTTAAGATTTGAGTTTATAGCCTGTTTTAAAGATCCAAAAAACTATACCGATACACAGACCTAGAAACGCTAGAATCATTGATGTACTCATGACAATACTCACGTCTGAAACATCATAAAAACTCCAACGAAAGCCATTCACCAAATACAAAACAGGGTTTAATAGCGTAATTTTTTGCCATATGGGCGACAGCATTGAAACCGAGTAAAACGTTCCTCCTAAAAAAACCAACGGCGTAATAACCAACAGAGGGATGACCTGAAGTTTTTCAAAATTATCTGCCCAAATACCAATAATAAAGCCCATCATACTGAAAGTGACAGCGGTTAATATCAAGTAAAACAGCATCCAAAAAGGGTGGGCTATTTCAAAGTCCACAAACAATCTAGCCGTCGCTAAAATAATAGCCGCAATCAAAATAGACTTTGTGGCTGAAGCGCCTACATAACCTAATAAAATTTCGAAATAAGATACTGGTGAAGATAAAAGTTCATAAATCGTTCCAGTGAACTTTGGGAAATAAATAGCAAAAGAGGCATAAGAAATACTTTGCGTTAATAACGACAGCATGATCAAGCCTGGCACAATAAAAGCACCATAGCTAATACCATCCACTTCGGCAATTCGTGAGCCAATTGCAGAACCAAACACAACAAAATACAAAGACGTGGTCAAGACCGGAGAGACGATACTTTGATAAATGGTGCGCCACCATCGAGCCATTTCAAATAAATAAATCGCTTTAACTGCATGAAAATTCATACAATTACCTCTTTACTTTCTTGCTTCTCTGGCTCATGTAACAGATCAATAAAAATTTCTTCCAAAGAACTTTGTTCAGTATGCAGGTCGCTAAACCGAATATTATTTTCAGCTAAGAGCTGCATGAGCGATGAGATCCCAGTTCGCTCACCTTGATTATCGTAAGAATAGATTAACTTCATACCATGATTAACAAGCTCGATATCATATCCATTCAAAATTTCAGGCACATCTAACAAGGGCTCGACCAAATCCAAGCTTAGCGCTTTTTTTCCCAAGCTACCCATTAATGCACTCTTTTCTTCCACTAAAAGCAACTTCCCACGATTGATGACACCAACACGATCCGCCATTTCTTCAGCTTCTTCTATGTAGTGAGTTGTCAAAATAATCGTGACTCCTCTTTCGCGGAGCTTATGGATCAAACGCCACATATCTTGACGTAATTCAACATCAACGCCAGCTGTCGGCTCATCCAAAAATAGTATTTCAGGTTCATGTGCCAGCGCTTTGGCAATCAACACACGACGCTTCATTCCACCCGATAGCTGCATCAATAAGTTATGACGCTTTTCCCATAAACTCAGATCCTTCAGCAATTCCTCCACCAAAGCATCGTTCTTACCTTTGCCAAACATGCCTCGAGTAAAATTAACCGTACTGAGCACCGTATCAAATTGATTATTCGTTAGCTCTTGAGGAACAAGACCAATTAATTGCCGCGTTTGGCGATAATCTTTAATGATATCGAAATTATTGACCTTGACTGAACCATTCGTAGGACTCACAAGCCCGCAAATAATGCTTATTAAGGTCGTTTTCCCAGCGCCATTCGGGCCTAACAGGGCAAGAATTTCACCTTTCTTGATGGATAACGATACATCATCCAACGCGTTAAAACCATTTTGGTAGGTTTTACTGATATTCTGAATATTAATCAAATCTGACATAGGTCGAATTATGGCGCTTGTCCCGTCTAATTGACATGATTAATTTTGAAAAAATAGTAGTTTGATAATAAATACAATGATGACAATATTTAAAATCCACTTAATGGTATCAACCCCCTGCTTGATCTGAAAACTCGTTGCAAACCACCCACCAATAGAATTACCAATTGCCAATGCAATGCCTGCCGACCAAAGCAATTCAAGTTGAGAATTAAATACCAATAAAGCCGCAATTGAAAAGCTCAAGGCAATAAAGACTTTATGCGAGTTGGTGGTGACTAAGTCCATTCCCATTACCCGATGCAATATCGGCATGAGAATAAAACCAACACCAATTTGAATCAAACCACCCCAAAAACCGGCTGCAATCATCAACAAATGCCCACTCAGTAGGCGCTTAGGAGAAATCTTCTCAGTTCTTTTACTCGGGTCTTTATGGTTACCCGTTGCCATCATAATCATGACAATAATCATCAATACCACTAATAAACGATTAAAGTCTTTGCCTTCAATATGCGAGGCCAAATACGCTCCCATAACAGCGCCAGGAATAGTAAACGCCGCTAAACTTAAGCTCAATTTAAAATTAGAAAAACCTTTCTTATAAAAAGCGGTCACTGCCGTTAAGTTTTGCAGCAAAATTCCAATGCGATTGGTACCGTTAGCAACATGACCAGGGATTCCCATAAAAATCATCAATGGCACAGTCAGCATAGAGCCCCCTCCCGCCATGACATTAAGGAAACCGCTAACTACACCGACCAGCAGCAATAAAACTAATTCAAATGAAGTCATGAGAAAAATATCAGTTTAATAATAAACACTGCTAACACGACATATAAAATCTTCCGAACGACATCCCCACCTTTTTCCGTTTGATAGTGCGCGCCAAACCAGCCACCAATCGCATTTCCTAAACCCAGAAACAAACCTGCTAGCCACAACAGCTGTAACTGGGAGGCGAAAATCGCTAGTGCAAATACCGTAAAAACTATTTCGATTAAGACCTTATGAGCATTGGATGAAACCAAGTCAATCCCCATTACTTTATTCATGACTGCGATCATAATAAAGCCAACACCTGCCATAATGAAACCTCCCCAAAACCCCACAAATAGCATTAGAAAATGTCCAATCAACAGGCGGTTTCGAGGAATTTCAAGATTATTATTCTCGGTGGGTTTGGGAGCAAAAATCATCATCGCCATCACTACAATCATGACTCCTGCTAATATCAAATTAAAGCTTTTCCCTTCAATTTGAGTTCCTAAATAAGCCCCCACTAAAGCACCCGGCAATGCACACACGGCTAGACTGACACTCAACCGAAAATTAGACACTCCTTTTTTATAAAACGTTGTCGCTGCCGTTAAATTTTGCGCTAGCATGGCAATCCTATTCGTGCCATTTGCAATATTTCCGGGTATACCCATAAACACCATAATAGGGAGCACCAGCATCGAACCTCCACCGGCCATGACATTTAAAAAGCCAGCGAGCACACCCACCAGTACCAATATACCAAGCTGCAAAGGATCTAAAGCCATTTGATTAACCATTAAAGGAAAGAATGACCATTTTAGCGTTTATGAACAAGAAATATATAAAAGATAGAAAAAACGCTACATTTTATCGCCCATAGAAAACGCCAATTGACAGCGTTAGTAAAAAGGCCTTCTATTTAGTCAGCGTTAAAAAAATGCGAAATTTCAAATGAATACATAGGCTAAAAAACATACAATCTCATCCATGCAAACTGAATTCTCCTTACACCCTCAACTCGAAAAAGACACGCTTTTCGTGACTGACCTACATTTATCTCGCGTATTACTCATGAATGATTCACAATTTCCATGGCTAATACTCGTGCCCAGAAGACAAAACTGTGTTGAAATTTACGACTTACCACAAGAAGAGATAAACACATTATTCCATGAATCTTTATCCATTGGAAAAATGTTAATGCAATACTTCAACGGTGACAAACTCAATACTGGAGCACTAGGCAATTTAGTGCCTCAACTTCATTTGCATCATATCGTTCGATTTAAAAACGATATAGCATGGCCATCACCTGTTTGGGGAAAACAAAAACCGAAGGCTTACAGCAAAGACATTGCTGACAAGCATATTCATGACTTACAAATTCTATTAAATCAATTATTCCCCAAGAAAGCTTAGAAAGTCATCTTACATCCAAGCTTTCTAATAAAGAAAAAGCCTACACCAATATTTGAGTGTCTTTGACACTTGAGTCTTTGGTTGCCGAATTTGTTGTTGAAGCACTTTTCTTTACTTTGGCGCTTTTTTTACTCACTTTACGTTCCAATAACGCCAACAGAATCATTACTACAACAATTGCTGCAAATGCCCAAACTACATTGATAATCATAATTATTACTCCCACTTCTCACATATATAAAAAGATTACTTTTAAGCCGCGCTCAACGCTCTTAAATGGTGCATTTGGCGCGTTATGAGTGCATTATAGCAAATCATCATTACCAATAGTTCATAATTTTACAACAAACATGAAATTAAATTTAATTTCAGTAATGTTAGTGCTTAATTGGTATAGAAACATTGAAAGCTTAATAGTATATAAATATTGAAAGTTTAAATTAAAAACAACGTAAAAATCGGTTAAATCATTCAAAAAATCGATTTTCAAAGCTTGGACAGTTTTAATAGACTAAAGGATTAATTTCAAATAAAAACGTCCACAAACATAAGTTAAGTTGTTGTTATGTTTTTCTGACTTTAACTTTTTCAACACAGGGAGTATCTAGTGAAAGCCAAGTACTACAGCAGTATTCTTATTCTTTTTTCACTGTTAGCTGTCATCATTCAGCCTGCATCAGGCCACGTGAAATGGTTTTCACCGTATGACACTACAGAACCACCACTTAGCCTTAATGAAGTGACATCAATACCTTACTTTTGGTTAGTGTTTGTTATTTCTTATGCGTTTATATTTTTCATGGTGTTTATTGACGCCCAAACAGACACTTTAAACCGCTACATTAACGCCTATCGTTATAAAGCGCTTAGGAAACTGCCAGATGATTTTGCGTACCGTGTATTTACACTCACATTGATCATATTTTTTGCTTGCGTCTGGGCCATTGGCGGCATTACTTTGACACCAGAATTAAAACATTCAAGCTTACTTGTTGCATCTATACAGGTCTTGATTTTAGTTGCCTTAATGACTCGCATGACTGCAAAATACGCAGGCTTTGGCATCATTGCTCTCTGGTTATATGCTATTTCAAATTATGGATTATTTCACCTTGCTGACTACATGATTTTTCTTGGCATTGCACTATTCATGATAAAAGGGCACAACCCCTCTCAATTTACAGCTAAATCTTTTTCTTTTTTCATGCTGTATTTAGCCATTTCATGGACGCTACAATGGGCTAGTGTTGAGAAATGGATTTATCCAACATGGTCTTACCCTCTACTAGTGGAAAAACCTTACTTATCAATGGGTTTTCCGAAAGAGATATTTATGGTGATGGCGGGATTTGTTGAATTTACATTGGCTTTTTTATTGATTGCACTAACAGGCACAGGCTTTATTGTCACAACCGTGGCGCTTGCAGGGGTATTTATTTTAGCGATTATCGATTTTGGCAAAGTTGATGCTATTGGTCATCTCGCTATTATTGTTAGCTTATATCTCATGGCTATTATGGGGCCTTGCCGACTCAATTACTTTTTTGCAGGACTGAGTGATCAGCCTGCAAAACGCGCATTCAAAGTATCAGTTTGCTATTTATTTGCATTGATTTTTTTCACAATCATTTATTATGGACTGCAAAAGATAGCGGCATAACAAAGACATTCTCAAAAGCGAATGCAAAAAAAATCCCTAACGGCTATCTAGGCAGCAGTTAGGGATTTTTTCATCTAATTAAAAAATTAATCGTCTTCGCCAACAACAATATCCAATAGCTTCTGAGGATCCCACGGTTTAGAAACGAAAAAAACTTTTTCAGGCTCTCTTATTTTATCCCTAAACTCTTTATCAATGGGAACCGCTGTCAACATTACCAATTTACTATCAATAGCGCTTTGAATGCACCAATTAATGAGTGTATGTCCTTTTTCCCCAGGGATACGCTCATCACTGACAATCACATCAAAAGGCGCAATTGAGTTCATTACAATAGTGTACTTAGCATCTTTGACCGTATCGCAAGTAACCACTTCATGCCCCTCAAACAGAGCAGATAAAGAACGATGAACTCTAGGATCATCGTCTACAACTAATATCTTTAGCATCTTATATATCTATCAAACGGTAAATAACTGACATCACTTAATGCATGCTTAACTAGCATGCATTAAGTTATCACTTGTATCAAAACTATCCGTGCCTTCATTCGGACTGCTAATAGTCTCTTGATCAATCTGAGCAAGTGGCAATTTAATCGTAATCGCGGTCCCGACGCTCAAATCACTATCAATAGAAATTTCACCATTATGAGCTGACACAATTTGGTTACATATAGACAAGCCTAAGCCCGTTCCCTCCCCGACATCTTTGGTTGTAAAGAAAGGATCAAGTACTTGCCCAAGAATCGATTCATTAATTCCATGTCCGTTGTCTGTCACTGTAATTTTTACGAAATCATCCATAGTTAGGGCTTTGATAGCGACAACGCCATTTGAACTATCGGTAGCATCCAAGGCATTATTAAGAACATTGATCAACACTTGCGTTAACTGATTAGAAACACCACTCACCATTTGTGGATGATTGCTCAGTTCACAGGTAATTTTTCTTTCCTCAAAGTTGTCTTTACACATTTTCAGTGCTTTCTTAATAACCTTATCAATTCGAATATCTTCAAACAACGCTGAATCAACATGACTGTAATTCGTGAGTGATTCGACCGTTTCTTGAATATCGCTTAAACCTTCACTGGAATCATTTAGCAAGCTCACTAAATCATCTGGTATGACAGTCTTCGCTTTCGAATACGCACTGACTTGCTGGCTTAACAAGCTTCGAATGGTATTGCTATCGTATTTTTTATTTAATACAGCATCGCCAAGCTTGCGAACGGTTTCATAGACAGGCACCAATGCAGATAATTTTGATTTAACAACACCTACATTGGAGCTCGCGTAAGCAAGCGGTGCATTCACCTGATGTGCGACTCCGGCAACTAATTGCCCTAGTGACGCCATTTTTTCGCTTTGTGCAAGAAGTTTCTCTGATGACCTCAAGTCTTCATAGGCAGACTTCACTTGATCAGTTTTTAATTTCACTTCATTGTCTAAATTTTTGTAGGAATTACGCAGCCTAGTTACCAACCACGCAATCAAGCCGATCATGAGTAAGACATAAATAATAGAATAATAACGAAGCAACTCACGCTGCTGGTTATTCTTCGCTTGTATTTGCCCCCAAGCAGCTTGAATGTCTTGAATGCCTACATTTTCAACAGCTGACATGGCCTGTTCAAGATAACCATCAGTATTCTTCTTTGATTGTCCAATGGTAGCAACATGATTAGAAAACTCTATCAATTTAATAAGGCTATTTGCTGGCATAACACCTTCACTTTCAACAATTTTCTCAGAATAAGACGCAACATCAAGTGCCTTTTCTGTGTCATTTTGTTTCGTGAACATTAGCGTATCAATAATAATGTCTTCATAAAGTTGCGCGTTATCACTCAAACCTTTTTCATTGGAAATTTCAACTAACTCTTTACCTACTATCGGCACGTAGCGATCCGAATTACGTAAAACGGAATTGTATGATTTAAAGTTCTCAATATGATCAACTTTCACTTCAACCGCAGACTTAAATTCATTAAAACGCTCTTCTAATAAACTGCCAGCAATTTTATCTTCACTAAAGTGGGTATTCGAAAGTTGTCGAATTTCATCCGAGATCGCATTGGTTGCCCGTGCTAGGGCATCGTAATTTGCATCAAGGTTTAAGCGACTCTTTAACACCAGCTGGTTTAATGTAGAGTTTAAATTTTCAATCTCTAACAAATGAGTACTGACTTCATTATTGATTTTATCTTGATCTGGCAAACTAGAGGACAGGTGCAATAAGCCACCACCTCCGACCAAAGCAATTAAAATAACTACAGGAAACAAAATTTTATTATTCATTTATTGGCCCCCTTGAACCTTCTCTCCGACAAGAGAATCTAAAAAAGAAATAATGGCATCTCTATGCTCTTGTGGCACACCCCGACCAAGTTGATACTTGATCATGATATCCACAGCATCTTCAATCGTTTTAACCGAGCCATCATGAAAATATGGTGGGGTTTTCGTCGCAAGCCTTAAACTAGGCACTTTAAACACTCGCTTATCCCATTCATTTTTAGTCACGTTAAAACGACCCAAATCATTGCTCAAAGTTCCGTTTTGCAAACTAATATCATCCAATACACCAAATTTTTGAAACATATTCCCGCCAACATTTGCTCCTTGGTGACAAGAAGAACAACCGTAAGCTTTAAATAGTTCATAGCCTGTTTTTTGTTCAGCAGTAATCGCTGTTTGATCACCTTTCAAATAACGATCGAATGCTGAATTAGGTGTGAGTAATGTTTTTTCGAATTCAGCGATTGCGTCAGACACAACCAGTTTATCTAATTTTTTACCATAAATATCTAATGACTCTTTTGCATAAAAATCATCAGCTTCTAATTTCTTAATCGCGTCTTCCCATGATTTCATCCCCATAACGACAGGGCTTAACACGACACCTTGAACTTGATGCGCCAAATCATTCGCCCTTCCGTCCCATAACTGTCTAAAGTTCAGTGCTGAATTATAAAGAGTGGGAGAATTTCGCGTACCTTGCAGTTGACTGATACCATTCGAAACGGCCTTGTTTTCGGCGCCCCACTGATTTAGATCATGACAACTATCACAAGATGTTGAATTATCATCCGATAATCGTTTATCAAAAAACAATTTACGGCCAAGGGCTACCTTCCTTTCATCAACATCCAATTGAACCGGAATCGGCTCAATGGGTTCGCTTTGTTGAGATATTGCCATTGAACTAAAAATGATGGACGCACTCAAGCATAGTAATGGGGCAAAACTATTTTTTTTAAGCATAACAATTTATTAACAATGTCTTCCGTTTCAAGGAATCTAAAATTCAAGTATTTAGACGGCTAAAATTTAATAAACCCCAATACATCCACGAAGGGCTATGATTTTACTCAACAAAATTTATCACATCTGCGAAATAAAATAACACGTAATTAAAAAATTTAATAAATGTTTTTTAATACTTGTAAATTTTAGGACCATAATTGTAAACTTTTATCCATAAAACAAATGTGAAATTTCAAATAATCTTGAGCCATTCGCTTCACCACCTATTTCAGCCTAAAGGCCCATGCACATGTTATTTGACGGCATTCTGTCTTTTTAAATTTAGTCTTAAACACCCTCAAAAAGAGCATTAAAATCGTATTAAAAAAATCAATCATTCAAAAAAAAACTAAAAATAAATAAAATCATATATCCGCAATGAAATGTGAATTAACGAGGCTTTTCCTGACAAAAAACTCAATATATCAATGATATAGAGTAAAAAACTTCTCTAAAAATTAAATCTTTAGCTACCGTTCTCGCAAAACATCCGACGTTATTACCTTAAAATGACACCTTTAACTGACTCATTAGACAGCGCAACAAGCAGCAAACCAAAACAACAAATCTTAAGCATTTCAATGCTTGCGCTACATAAAAAAATCTTGTAGGTTCAGTGGACCGCAAAATCACCACTAGATACCCCCATAAAACAATGAAAATGACACCTAAAATTGAAGCATTTGTTTCTCACTTCGGAGAAATGGGTAGCCGTTGGGGAATGACCAGAACTGTTGGGCAAATCTATGCCTTGCTAATGATCATTGAAAACCCGATGAATGCGGACGACCTAGTTGACGCATTAAGCATCTCAAGATCCAATGTCAGCATGGGATTAAAAGAACTTCAATCATGGCGATTAATTAAGCCGGTACATTTCCCTGGTGATCGGAAAGAATATTATGAAACGCCTGATGATATATGGGAAGTTGCCCGTATCATTTTTGAAGAACGCCGCAAAAGAGAATTAGAACCTACAATGACCATGCTCCGTGCTGAAATGATGAATGACCCCGTCTCTGAACAAGGTCACTATGCACACACAAAAATGTTAGAGATCCACGACATGATTGACAACCTCACTAATTGGGCTGATGAGTTGCAAAAACTCAACAATAAAAGTTTAGTGCAGCTTATGAAACTAGGTTCCAGTGTGACAAAACTCGTGAGTATGAAAGATCAACTAACTGGCAAAAAATCAGATAAATGAAACGCGCAATCATCGGGCTTTTCTTCATTATCAGTTACGCCAACGTTATAGCCACTGACACTAACGGACAAACTGAAGAAATCCACATTAGAGATTCTCACGGCAAATGGGTGTTTAAGGCTCCTCCTAAACGCATCGCCGTCATCAATTGGACGCTCACTGAACAGCTTCTTGAATTAAATGTTTCTCCTGTTGCTATCGCTGACTTCCAAGGTTTTAAAGCCACCTCTCCGCAAACAACTCTTCCGAACGTCGACGATCAAATTATTGATTTAGGCTCTCGATTTGCACCAGACTTAACCGCATTAAGGGAATCGAATCCAGACTTAATATTAATTGGATATTCTCAAAGAGACTTATTAAGACCTTTGGCAAATATCGCTCCCGTGATGTACTTCAACAATTTTAGTCGTCGTTATCAAAATGATGAAAAGGCTGATGAACGTTTCTTGATACTGGCCAAACTTTTTAAAAAAACGGCTTATGCTCAACAAAAACTCAATAATCGAGATGAAAAGCTTCATAAGATTAAAAAAAATATCGACACATTTTTCGACAGTAATCTTCCACAATTAACCATTGCATCTATTCAAAAAGACAAGCCTTGGGTTTTCTTAGAAAATTCAATGCCTTTTGCCGTTAGTAAGCAATTGGGCTTTAGCTCTCATTTATCCCAAAAAGCGACAAAATTTGGCACACACTCGTCTTCATTCAAAGACCTTTTTTCTCAAGATGGTTGCGTATTCTTCATCAACAACGACACGGATAACGACCTAGCCAAAGCAATACCAAATACTCCCCCCTGCACAGTACAATTAAACAAAACGAATACCTATGGCGGAGCGATGTCACGCCTCTATATTGCTGAATCGATCCTAGCAGGCATAGAGACTCTTCATCTTAAACAATAAAACCATGCCCATAGCCGTTAATTTAAAAATGGCTTAGCTGGAACTGCAGCCTTATCCGACCACCCTTTTCCTTTGATATCATCAAATATCAACCCTCGATTGACATCAGCCCCAGTGACATGCCACTCATGCGCTTTCAAATGAAAAGGTGCGACCACATTCTCAATAACATGAACAGGAATCGTCAATTGATCAAGCTTCACGTAATCCAAATAAAACACGTCAACATGCGCACCCTCGGTAGGAGGATAGCCTTTTAGCGTCACATCAACACGATAGGTCAATTTAGTCGCTGGATGAATCCACAGTACCACTTCATCATATTCTGCGTAACCAAGACCTGGTTTTATTTTGCTATACACTCTTAGAAAATGTTGCCCCTTGTAAACAACATCTGTCAGGCGTTGAAACTCTGTTTCCAATGTCGATAAATACAGAGGTCCCAGCGAAAACAACAAAAAAGCATCCGCCGTCATCGCACTGGCTTGAATTAAATTCGCTTGAGTACTTTTTTCATCATTGTAATAAATATCAATCGACTCAGGTGTCCTCACCACTTTTTTATTTCCTGCTGGCCCAGTGTAATAAGACGTATAAATACCTGAATGTGGTAAATACCTCTCTTGAGAAGAAACGCGGAAATGCCTATCAGCAACATCAGGCTGAATCCTTGGCGCCCAAAAACTCCAATTACCCTGAATGCTAATATTAATATCACTGACACTCTCAAAATAAAGCCCTCCGTGAGCAATAAAAGTCTCATTAAATAATTGCTGACCATCAACACCAACCTCACCTTCACGTATATCTGACGGTAATAGTAGCGGTTTGGCACATGCGCTTATCAAGGAAAAGGACACTAAAAGGCATGATTTTCTTAACAAAGAAAAAATATTCAATAACGTTTTTTTCATAAAAAGGATTGAAAACATTGTGATCACTAAAACTATAGTACGTATCCTTTGTCAGAATTTAGTGAAGAAATCATGTGAAGGCTATTGCCTTCAAGCACCCAGAAAGATTAAAAATAAATAGTTTTAGTGATAAATCTATTTGCAGTTTTTTCATTATTAACTATAATTTCAGAAATTACTGAAAATTCAGTAACGTTAATATTTTTACATATAGTGTTAACCCTCACGAGGCAGACAAGTGAAACGTTTCACACATAAACTACTGACAAAGACGAGTGGCCTTATTGCTCTCGCATTAGTGCTTCCGCTACTGGGTGGTTGTAATTTAGAAGAGTTTCTCTTATTTCAACCTAAAGGTGAAATAGCAGAACAACAAGCTTACTTAATTTCATTATCATTTTGGATCATGATGTTAGTGGTAGCACCCGTTGTTGTCATGACAATTTGGTTTCCCATTCGTTATCGCGCATCACGAAAAGATACCGAGAAAGCAAAATATACACCTAATTGGGAACATTCTAACAAAATTGAATTTTGGGTGTGGACACTGCCATTAATCATCATTATTTGGCTAGGGATCATTACCTACCAAACCTCTTTCTCTCTTGACCCTCGCAAGCCAATTGAATCGCAAAAAGAAACCATGAGGATTCACGTTGTCGCGTTAGATTGGAAGTGGCTTTTCATTTACCCCGAAGAAGAAATTGCTACCGTCAATGAGCTCACCATTCCAGTAGATACTCCGGTTGAATTTTTAATCACTTCCGACACGGTCATGAACTCTTTCTCAATACCATCATTAGGCTCAATGATCTATGCGATGGCAGGAATGGAAAACCAATTGCACTTAATCGGTGAGGAAATTGGTGTTTATCGTGGCTATTCGGCGAACTATAGTGGTTTTGGTTTTTCAGGAATGAAATTTAAAACTCACGTTGTCAATGAAACTGATTTCAACACCTGGGTGGGTAAAGTCAAACAATCAACTGACACACTAACCCCTGAAAGGTTCAACGAACTTTCGAAGAAAACAAAAGATCATCCCGTAGAGCATTTTGGCTCAGCAAGCCCTCTGACATTCAATTATCTCGTTGAAAAATACACGGGCCAGCAAGGTACGAAAACAGATAACTACTCGAACCCATTCGCAATCCAAAAAGTTGTTAAAGACACGGGAGCACATCACTAATGGCTGCTAGTAAACACACAATCGTCACTGATCCGGATCCAATTTTTGGTAAATTAACATGGGATTCCATTCCATTCCATGATCCAATTATTTTGACCACATTCTTGACGGCTACGATGGTAGCTATCGGAGTAATCGGCGCTATTTTATACTGGGGAAAACTCAAGTATTTATGGGATGAGTGGCTCACATCGGTCGATCACAAAAAGATCGGCATCATGTATATCATCGCCTCTATCATCATGCTCATTCGAGGGTTTTCAGACGCCTTATTAATGCGTTCACAGCAAGCCTTGGCCGTCTCTGACACCTCTGGTGTGGGCTATTTACCCCCTGAACACTACGACCAAATCTTTACCGCACATGGCGTGATCATGATCTTCTTCGTGGCAATGCCATTTATGGTTGGCCTGATGAACATTGTCGTCCCCTTACAAATTGGCGCGCGTGATGTGGCATTCCCCTTCCTTAACTCACTAAGCTTCTGGTTATTCGTTGTAGGCGCAATGCTCGTTAATGCGTCACTTTTTGTCGGAGAATTCGCAGCGACAGGTTGGTTGGCATACCCTCCTCTTTCAGGGATTGAATACAGCCCATGGGTTGGCGTTGATTATTGGTTATGGTCTTTACAGATCTCAGGCATCGGTACATTACTCTCTGGTGTTAACTTTTTTGTCACTATCATACGCATGCGTGCACCAGGCATGACATTGATGAAAATGCCTGTATTCACCTGGACGTCACTTTGTTCAAATGTGCTGATTATTCTGGCATTCCCAATTTTAACGGTCACAATCACCTTATTAACCATTGACCGTTACTTTGGCACCCATTTTTTCACCAATGACATGGGTGGAAACCAAATGATGTATGTCAACCTTATCTGGGCATGGGGACACCCTGAAGTGTATATTCTCATTTTGCCTGCATTTGGTATCTTTTCAGAAGTAACGGCCACATTTAGCCGTAAACGCTTATTTGGCTACACATCATTGGTGTATGCGACATGCTGCATCATGTTCTTGTCATTTATCGTATGGTTGCATCACTTCTTCACCATGGGCGCAGGCGCTAGTGTGAATGCCTTTTTTGGCATTGCGACAATGATTATCTCCATTCCAACTGGTGTAAAGTTCTTTAACTGGCTATTTACAATGTGGGGAGGCAAGGTTGAAATGACATCACCAATGTGGTGGACGATTTCCTTTATGATCACCTTCGTCTTTGGAGGATTAACGGGTGTGATGCTAGCCATTCCGGCGGCAGACTTTGTACTCCATAACACCTTATTCTTGGTGGCACACTTTCATAACGTCATTGTTTGCGGTGTGTTGTTTGGTTATTTTGCTGGCCTCACATATTGGTTCCCTAAAGCGACTGGCTTTAAACTCAATGAAACCTTAGGCAAATGGGCTTGTGGGCTTTGGACAGTCGGTTTTTGTACAGCGTTTATCCCATTATACGTCTTAGGGTTCATGGGCATGACTCGTCGCTTGAATTACTATGACAACCCCGTTTGGAACAACTGGCTACTTGTTGCGGGTATTGGCGCACTGATCGTTTTATTGGGTATTTGCGTACAACTTTACCAAATTTTCGCAAGTATCCGTGACCGCAAGAAAAACCCTGACGTGACAGGTGATCCATGGGGTGGCCGCACATTAGAATGGGCGACCTCTTCTCCACCGCCATTTTATAATTTTGCTAAAGTACCGACGATCAACGACCGTGATCCATGGCACGATATGAAAGAAGAAGGCACCGCTTTTATTGAGCCAACTTCTTATAAAGAAATTCATATGCCAAAAAACACGTGGGCTGGCATTGTCATTGCAGGCTTCTCTTTTGTCTTTGGTTTCGCCATGGTTTGGCATATATGGTGGATGGCTGCACTTGGATTCTTTGGCATGTTTGCGAGTTATATCGCCTATACATTTGTACGTAGCAAAGACTACTACGTGCCCGTCAAACAAGTTGAAGAGATTGAAGGAGAACACTTCGAATCGCTTCGCGAAAGTGGCATTGATGTGACTCCAGAAAATCAGATCAAGGCGTAATGCATCATGATTAATTCACAACGCACAGACATTAATACAGTATTTAATTAGGAGACTCAAATGAGCGACGCTGTACTAAACACACAGACTAATGATGCAGTCATAGCACATGACGATCACCACGACGATCATGACCACCATGATTATGAAGGGGATACACTGCTAGGATTCTGGATCTACATCATGAGCGACTGCATTTTATTTGCATCACTCTTCGCCGTCTACGCCGTCTTAAACGGTAACTTCGTTGACGCACCAACACCAAAAGATCTGTTTGACCTAAAATTTGTTGCCGGTGAAACAGCATTGCTTTTATTCAGTAGCTTTACCTTTGGCATGGCAATGCTCTATGCACACAGACAAGACTTAAAAGGGTTATTCCTTTGGCTAGGCATCACCTTTCTTTTAGGCGCAGCTTTTTTAGGCATGGAACTTTATGAGTTCTATCATTTTAGCCATGAAGGTGCGGGTCCTCGATCTGCCGGTTATTGGTCAGCATTTTATGCCTTAGTCGGCACTCATGGCTTGCATGTATTCGCAGGTATGACTTGGATGGTCATCCTAGTCATCCATATTATGCGAGACGGCTTAACAGTAACCAATAGCTGCCGCCTGGCTTGTTTATCACTTTTTTGGCACTTTCTAGACGTTATTTGGATTTGTGTTTTCAGCATCGTTTATTTGATGGGGGTTATGTAATGACTAATCACACAGACACACACAGTGAACATGGACACGGCGGCGCATCTCATGGAAGCGTCAAAGAGTATATTATCGGCCTTATTCTATCGATTGTTCTTACCATCATTCCTTTTGGAATGGTTATGTCAGGCAATACTGGCGCATTGACTCTTATCATTATTTTGATTTGTTTAGTCGCGCAGGTGTTGGTACAGCTGGTCTTCTTTTTACATATGAACGGTTCATCCGGCCAAATGTGGAACACAACTTCCGGTGTATTTATCGTGTTGATTGTGCTGATTGTTGTTCTGGGATCCATTTGGATTATGAACCACCTCAGTCACAACATGCTGCTGGGTCATTAATACATAGACTTTTTGTTATGACCATCAAAAAGACACCTCTTGTTATTAGCATTTTAAGCATCGCTATTATTGGATTAGTGACACTCTTCACGCTAACTAGTAAAACTGATTTTGGTGAAAAAACACCTCGTTCATTTGCTGAACTTGGCGGTGATTTCACCCTACATTCATCAAGTGGTGATGTCTCATTAAGTGACTTTAAAGGCAAAGCGGTCGTCATGTATTTTGGCTTTATGAGCTGCCCAGAGGTATGCCCTAATTCAATGGGTATCATTCAAGCGGCTTTCGGGAAAATGTCTTCGGAAGAATTATCTGATATTCAAGGCATCATGATCAGCATTGACCCGCAACGCGACAATTTGAAGAGCTTAGAAAAGTTTACGCAATATTATCACCCTAATATTATTGGAATCACCGGTGATGATAATACGATAGAACAAACAGCCGACCAATATGGCGCTTACTTTAAGCGTACTGAAGACAAAACTAACGACTATTTATTTGAACACGTATCTCGATACTATGTGATCGACCGTGACGGTCATTTAGTTGATGCATTACGTCATAGCACCACGCCTAATGAGCTGGCTGCAAAATTACGCGAAACACTCACTGGCAAAGCATTAGCTTTGCAATAAACAATTTACTCATAGATTTAATAGAACGATTAATACGGAGCAGAACATTGGTTAATATCATCCGCAGCTCAAAATACAGTGTCTTATTCTCAGGGGTTTGCGCGTTAATTCTCGCCATGGGAATTGCACGCTATTCATTCACACCAATGATCCCTTATATGCAAGATCAAATTGGCGTCACCGAAAGCCTGGCTGGCTGGCTAGCTGGCTGGAATTATATAGGTTACCTAACGGGCCTATTCATGGTGTGGCTACTCAGGGACTTACGAGCACAAGATTTCTTCTATCGCTACGGCCTAGTCATTGCGGTGCTTTCAACAGCCATTATGGGTTTTCATGAAAACTCTCTTATTTGGTACCTCAGCCGTTTCTTTGGTGGCGTATCAACCGCGTTAGTTTTCATGTTAGGTACTGGACTGATTGCTAAATGGCTTGAGCGAAATGGCCACAAAGAAGACTTAGGCATCCATTTCTCTGGCTTAGGAATTGGTATTATTCTCGGCGCACTAATCGTCGAATATGCCGCCAAACAGTTAATGGGCGGCGTTCCATGGCAAGGTCAATGGTTTGCATTATCCGCATTCGGTGCTGTGTTTGCTATTCCAGCTTTCTTCTTACTGCCCTTCCCTAACCAAGAGCAAATTCAAGAATCTAAGCAACAGGACAACCGCAAAGCAGAAGAACCTTCGAAAAAATGGTTACTGATGATTACAGCTGCTTATATCTGTGCAGGGTTTAGTAATACGATTAATGTAACCTTTACCTCTTTAATCGCGGAATATATCCCATTGCGTAATCAAGGCACGCTCATGTGGATTTTTGTTGGACTAGCAGCTGCTCCTGCACCTTTTATTTGGGAACGCGTTGCTCATAGAGTTGGCTTTTTAAATGCTATACGCGCAGCATTTATCATTAATATTGTCAGCAACTTATTAATGACATTCTTCACATCCTTTCAATCGATTGCCATCAGTGCATTACTGTTTGGCGTGTCTTTTATGGGAATCGTGTCATTAACACTTCGAGTCATTGCCTATAAATACCGTTACCGTGCTACGCAGATTATGGCTCAATTAACATTAGGCTACAGTTTGGCTCAAATCGTTTCCCCGATCATATCGGGCATTGTCGCAGAAATGACAGGCAGTTTTAATCTCCCTTTATATATTGTAAGTGCCATGATGGTATTAGGCCTAGTCTGCTTAAGCGTTATTAAGCGTGAAGGCCGAGTGCTACCCGCACTAAGAGAGGAAAACAGAGACTAACTAATCTATCGTTTACATGACCCAAAAAGCCCATGATGTCACCATCATGGGCTTTTTTGTTTTTGGAGGAACGTCAACTAAGCCTGTTCTCGGAAAAAGAAAATTTCCTCGACTCTTAAACCACAGTAATCTAGCCACTTCTCCACATCGTCTGTCAAAAATTTGTCACGATGTAACACCACATAAAAATAACGAGTGAACTGTCGATCTTTAACTGTTAGTTCGACTAAATCTCCTCGGTTTATTTCGTGCTCAACCGAACTTTTAGATAAACACGACACACCTAAATTCAGCGTCACAGCACGTTTCATCGCTTCAATTTGTTCAAGCTCAAGCACATAATTTAAATCCTGCAATATGCCATACATCCCTCGCTCAAACGTTTGCCTTGTGCCTGACCCTTTCTCGCGCACAATCCAATCTAACTTCACTAATTGGTCCCGAGTTAACTCTTCAGTGCAGTCTGCCAATGGATGTTCAGGGGAACACACAATCACCATTTCATCATTGCGCCAAGGGATAACATCAATATCAGGCTCATTCACTTCACCTTCGATCAAACCAACATCCACTTGGTAGTTCAACACTTTATCAACGATTTCGCGTGTGTTCCCAACAGATAAATCGACATTCGCTTGAGGATACTTTTGTTTAAATTCCGTAAACATATCAACAAACAAATAATTGCCAATAGTCATTGTCGCGCCCACTTTGATCGAACCAAATTCACCTTGCTTAATCAAGGTCGCTTCTAAATCAGAAGCTCTCTGCAACAATTCTTCGGCTTTGGTTTGTAACGCCCTACCAGATGGGTTGATCTTTAAACGTTTACCAACGCGATCAAATAACTGTGTATCAAAACGTAATTCTAATTCTTTTAAAGCACCACTGGCTGCTGATTGTGACATGGCCAATTCATTCGATGCAGCGGTCAAACTACCCGATCTAGCGACTTCAAGGAATACTTCTAATTGTCTTAATGTATATCTCATAGGCCGCAATATAACATAATGATCTAAGCTAATAAAAAATTATTCGGTTTTTTCGAAGATAAAATTTTTTAAATCCTGTTTTTTAGATATACAAAGCAGTATAATACCGATATAATCCGCGCGCGCTCGCATTGAGTCAAACATTGTGTGAAGACCAAAAACAGCGCCACGGTAACGTTCAGCAACATTATACGTTGAGGTCAATATGGCAGCACAAATCCGCGAAGAAGAAGTTTTAAGCGTTCATCACTGGAACGACACTCTCTTTACATTCACGACAACTCGTGACCCAGGTTTTCGTTTCGAAAACGGTCATTTCACTATGATTGGTCTAGAGGACGAAAATGGCAAACCATTAATGCGCGCATACAGCATGGCCAGCGCAAATTACGAAGAAAACCTTGAGTTTTTTAGCATTAAAGTCCCAGATGGGCCATTGACGTCAAAATTACAAAAAATCAAAGTTGGCGACAAAGTGCTCGTCAACTCCAAATCGACAGGCACATTAGTCGCTGACCGCCTTCAACCCGGTAAAAACTTATATCTACTAGCGACAGGCACTGGTCTTGCTCCTTTTATGAGCATCATTAAAGACCCTGAAGTCTATGAGAAATTCGACAAAGTCATTTTAACGCATGGCGTTCGTTACGTATCAGAACTTGCTTACCAAGACTTTATTCAAAAAGAGCTCCCGTCAAATGAGTTCTTTGGCGATATTGTTCAAGAAAAGCTTGTATATTACCCAACGGTTACTCGCGAAGATTTTCCAACACAAGGTCGATTAACAGATGCGATCACTAGTGGGAAACTTGCTGAATCGGTGGGCTTACCTCCAATGAACTTAGAAGACGATCGTTTCATGTTATGCGGTAGTCCATCAATGTTAAAAGACCTCTGTGAAATCCTAGATGGAATGGGTTACACAGAGACTGTCCGAAGTGATATCGGACACTATGTCATTGAAAGAGCCTTCGTTGAAAGTTAAATTCAACTAAAGTTTCGATCAAAAAAGCAGAGCGACAGCTCTGCTTTTTTTATGGGAAACGCTTCAATCGCTTTTCAACGCCAAAAGAAACTAATATGATCAATGAAAATTGAACCTTGAGGCACTAGAGCATGCAAGAACTTTTAACATTAACAGGTATTATTGGTGCGTTACTCGTCGGCACGATGAGCCCTGGACCGAGCTTCATTGTTATTACACGTATTGCTGTGTCTACTTCAAGGGCTAGTGCAATCGCTGCATCAATAGGCATGGGACTAGGCGGTGTGTTATTTGCTTCGCTGGCCTTACTGGGCATCCAATCCGTATTACTTGCAGTGCCTGCGCTATACATTGCCTTGAAAGTTTTTGGAGGTTTATATTTATGCTATCTAGCGTATAGCATTTTCAAAAATGCAAAAACAAAGATCGTAGAAACAACGACCAAGAACACGCTTAATTCTATGAAGAGTTCATTTTGGTTAGGCTTAGTCACACAAACCAGCAACCCGAAAACAGCCATTGTTTATGCCAGCGTTTTTGCTGCATTTCTACCTCCATCATACTTATTGTCTTTCGCTATTATTTTATTGTTTGTTGTTTTCACTATTGAGGTAAGTTGGTATGTATGCGTCGCATTAATCATGTCTTCAAATCATTCAAAGCAACTATATTTACATTACAAAACAAGATTCGACAGGCTAGCAGGATTAGTCATGTCCGGCCTAGGAATTAAGCTGCTAAGCTCTGCTGCAAGCGAAACATAACGTCGTTGGCGATTCATAAAATCACTGCCATTGCACCCTTAATTCTTGCCACTCTTCCAGCTCATTCGCTTTAACCGGGCAGGATGAAAAGTAAATATTCATTGCATGCTCAACTCGTTGGCTAACTTTTTCAGCTTTTATATAAAAACTTTTCATTGAATCACAATCTAGCTGTTGCAACATCAACCGTTGAAGGTGCTCAGGCATATCGTCATAAGAGCCATTCTCTAACCCCAGCAAACGCTCCCAAATTTGCACCGTTGACCAAAACTCAATGGCTTGATTAAGATCAATTTCAATATCATGCGCTTTTTGAGTATTTTGCAACAAATAACTAAAACGATCTATTTGATGTTTATTGGCTTGATAAAACTCAGGATCAGATAACTGATCAATACAAAAACAAACCGCTAAGTATTCTGCCTGCATTAACCCTCCTTTTCTGAGCTTAGAACTCACGATGTCAGCATCCACATCTTGAATGCGCTGCTCTTCGACACGTCGCCACATTTTTTTCACATCCGTCAGCCATTGGCTATCATCGCGAGATTTAACAAAAATATCATGTTTAATCTGCATAACTGCATGACCTAACTTGATATCTCCTGCGACTATTCGAGACGGAAGCAATGCAATGTGCTCCCAGTTTTTAGCTCGCTCCATGTGGTGTTCGCGAAAGCCACTCAAAAACACTGTCGGAGGACCTGAACGCCCCGAAGGCCGAAGTCTAGTGTCCAATTCATAAGCAATACCCTCTCGCAACTCCATTCCTAAGATGGTTTGTAAGCGTGATACCACTTTTTGCGCAACTTCCAGTTCAAAATCATCGTCAAAAATAAACACCAAATCCAGGTCAGATAACGGTGACATGCGAGACATTGCGAGTTTGCCCATACCAAGAACAACCAAGGGCAAAGACGTGAGTTGCAACTCTTGTTTTGCGATTTCCAAAGATGCTGCCAAAGTACATTCAGCCAAACGAGTCAGGCACATTTGAAAATTCTTCACAGGCATATCGCCACGGAAAAAAGCTAAATATGATTCGTATAAATTTTCATTCACATAACGCCTGAGACTCTCAAGACGAATACCATAGTCATCGCTCGCAAAAATGCTGCTGAGTTGTGATTCAAAACCTTGAACCCGAGATACCAAATCCATCGACCCCTTGGGCTCAAGAAGATGATCAATAATATGTGGTGATTGTTTAAGCAGTTTCCCCATATGCGGTGAATGTAACAATGGAGGCACAATACTGTCAGCCAAATCCGGGTGGCTAGCCAGTAATCGAAAGTATTGATCAGGGCTGCTCAGTGACCCTAAAAAATCATCAACTCTCACAAAGCTGACATTTAAATCTTGTTTTGTTTGGCTATGATAAACCGCACTTAATAACTTATTTGACAAAGGTTCAAGCGCGACAGCCATGCCACTAGAAACGCCGTATTGAGTAAATCCATTAGTCCAGTTCTCGACAATCGCATTAGAGCGCGCATCCAAGGTTGACTCCCAGTTTTCTGGGAATTCAAAATCATCAACTTCTGACTCATCTTCATTAGCAAAAAACTCATTGAACAACGTGTTAACCCTGAGTCGATGTTTCATAATTTCAACAGATAAATCATCCCACGCCACATTAACATTACTGATTTTGTTGACTGAACGCATACCAATTAACTGCTCTTGTAAAAGTAGCTCTGTTGGCATCAAATGCGTCTGTGCGTTATTCAACATTTGGATAAGGTTTTCTAGCTCACGAAAAAACTGATAGCTCTCTTCTAACACCAAGGCATCAACCTCTTCTATATGCCCCAACTCTAACAATTGAGAAAGCGCTAAGAGCGTATTTGTTTGCCTCAAACGTATATGTTTACCACCCCACAACAATTGCAAGCCATTAATAATAAACTCAATTTCACGAATACCACCACTCCCTAGCTTTACATTAAACCCTGCGCACTCTTTAGTGATTGGATCTTCCCAAGTCCGCTGATGCTTTAAACCAGGGTGTTCTAAGTTAATACGTTTTTTAATATGTGCCAATTCATCGACAGCACGAAAATCCAAATTTTGTCGCCAAACAAATGGTCGCATTTCATTTAAAAAATGCTGACCTAGATCAATATCTCCTCCCACAACTCTGGCTTTCATCAAGGCCAAGCGATGCCAAGGTAGCGCACGAAAAAAATAAAAATCCTTTCCAGTTTCGACATTCATCGACAACAAACTCGATGATGCTTCTGGACGCAAGCGCCAATCTACGCGCCACACAAAATCCGTTTTATCATCATTACGCAGAATTTTGGTCATTTTCTGCAACACCTTATTCACAATATACCCCTGCCCGATGGCACTCGGCACCGGGAGCGTCTGAGCATCATAATAAGCAACCAGATCAACATCACTTGAAAAATTCAGGTCCATTCCCCCGAGCTTGCCTAAACCCAACACAAATAAACCCGGCACTGTACAAGCCTCAGCTGGCAAGTGTTTTCTTACTTGCTTTAAGTCATTGGAAAACCACGCTGCTTTCAAAGCTAAATGAATAGTTGCATCAGCGAATAAACTTTGAAGCCGCCCTCTCTCAGCAAATGAAACACTTTGGCTTAATTGTGCGTGAGACCACAATAAGGAAAAATGATTTTTCATGTCGACCAAAAATTTTTGGCACTGATTTGTCTCAACAATATCCAATGAGGGATAATCGCTGACAGACGCAATGATCGATTCTAATGCTCGGGCATAGCCCTGTTCACTAGCAAGAAGTTCAACGCTAACAAAATGTTGTTCACTCTCGGCGAAACTGGCAATGCGTGATAAATAAGGACTTTGTGAAATCCGCTTTGATAAAAGAATTTTCTCAGACATATCAAGAAGATAGCATAGGCGAGAATATAGCGATATTTTTTTCCATAAAAAAAGCTTAATCAAAAGATTAAGCTTTTTTAGAATCAAGTGAGATGTGCTTTAGACGTATTTATTGCAATGGCGATCTCGCTACCACTTTCTCTAAATGTCGTTTGAATTTAAAATAAATATCAAAAATTTCACCTGAACCATCCTCACTCTCTACCAAGAAAAATGGCGCTCGTTCTACCGCATATTTTTTCGCTAACTGCATACCTTCCGAGTCGGGATTATTGGCATCTGCAATCGCAATATAGTTCACTTTATCAAGTAAACCATCTTTTTCTAAACGCTCAGAAACCTCATTGCATTTAGGGCACAAGCTCCCATCTGCCATAATTTTTTTCACAAACGTCACATGCATAGATGTACCAGTCATACACACCTCAGAATCTTAATCATTTAGTTAACGAAATCATCAGCTAAAAGAACTTAAAAGTGATCTTAAGCAACTTTTAGCGTATGCAAGCCACATTCACGATCATCTTCAGCTTTAGTTGGATCAAAGTAATTCGTTTCATTAGGCAAATCATACTTTTCGATATATGCCTGCATATCCGCTTCTTTCCAATCCAATAATGGAGCAATCTTAGTCAAACCAAATGGCCCTTGCGCCACATAATCCATATCAGCTCGAACCGCTGTTTGGTCACGGCGAACAGCTGTGAACCATGTTTTGTGTGGTTGTGCTTTCATCGCACGCTCAAATGGCTCAATTTTAAATTGGCGAGTAAACGCGGCATGACGCTCATCATTAATAGATGGAATACCACCTAGAACAGCGCTTAGACGCGCTGCCGTCACCGTTGGCGTGAATACAGAAACATTTAAGTCCAACTCATCAATTGCTAACTCAGCAAATTCATAAGTTTCTGGTTTATTCAAACCAGAATCAATCCAAACAACAGGAATATCAGGTTTGACTTCCGTTAATAAGTGCAAGATCACCGTTTCATATGGACTAAAGTTTGTTGTCACAAAAGAATTCGGATCTGCCGCAAGCACCTCTTCAATAATTTTTTGTGGTGTTTTTCCGGTTACTACTTTATTGAGTTCTGCAATATTAATAGACATAACGATACCCTCTCGCCTCATGGCAAGTTTAAAATAAAAATAAATTTGAGCTGGTTAGATTATTACCAGACTATTTAAAATACTGCTAGTGAAGAGATCTCCGCCTAGCAAACACTAAGTTCCCACCATCAGCAGATGGTTGATACACTTCTGAAAAAATTTCGAACGCTTGACACGCATCTTCCAGGCTTTCGCCCTCAGGCAACTCAAACGCGTCAAAGCCACATCGCGCTAAAAACGTCAATTGATCAAAATGAACATCACCAACAGCCCGAATTTCACCCTCAAAACCATAACGTGTACGAAGCAAATACGCATGGGTATATGAACGTCCATCAACAACGGCTTCAAAAGGTAAAACAATGGTCTGAATATCTGACAAGTCTGCAACAATATCTTCGGCAAAATCAGCAGCACCAAGCTGCACAGCGACTTCATGCTCACGAGCTAACAACGCTGCTTTATTTTCCTTCCAAAAAGCTAAAGGAACACTCGTTTTTTGATCCGGCAAATCTGCCAAGGTCAACTCTTCAGCTTGTTCACCTTTTGCTGGCGTTGCTATCAAACAATGCGAAAATTCATTATTAACGATCGATGATGGCGTATCTAAGCCAAGGTCTTTCACGATCACTTTATCGTTGTTAACAATCATTACTCATTCCCCGCTTCTTCGCGATAAACATAGTTTTTGAAAGGTTCAACACCAATACGGCGATAGGTATCTAACAAGCGCTCATCATCTTGACGTTGATCAACATAGACTTCCATAATGTCTGACACAGCATCGGCAACCTTACCTTTCGCAACAGCAGGACCAAGGCGATCACCAAGCGCTGCATCATCAGAAGCTGAACCACCCAGCGTGAGTTGGTACCACTCTTCACCTTTCTTATCAACACCAAGGACTCCAATATGACCAACATGGTGGTGCCCACAAGCATTCATACAGCCAGACATTTTTAACTTCACTTCACCCAGATCATACAATTCATCAAAATCATCAAAGCGGTCGTTAATTTGTTTCGCTATAGAGATAGATGACGCATTTGCAAGCGCACAAAAATCTAGACCTGGGCAACAAATCATATCGTTGACAGAGCCTATGTTAGGCGTCGCAAGGTCTTGAGCATCCAAATCTTTCCAAAGCTCTAACAATTGATCTATTTGAACATCCGCTAGGACCAAATTCTGTTCATGAGACACACGAATTTCGCCCATAGAATATTGATCAGCAATATCCGCCACCGAGTTCATTTGTTCTGAAGTCGCATCACCTGGCGCTTCGCCTGACGCTTTCAATGAAACATTGACGATGCGGTAACCTGCTTTTTTATGCTCTACCGTGTTGTTGTCATACCATTGCTTAAAACGCGTATCTAATGAGCTCCATTTTTGAATACGACTTTGCGCTTGCTTTAGTGTTTCATCTGTGAATACTTCATATGCCGGCTCTGGAAAAAAGGCCTTAATTCGATCAAAGTCTTCAGGTTGCAATTTCAAATTTGAATCTTTAATGTGCGCCCATTCCGCTTCAACTTGCTTTCGAAATTCATCAATACCTAATGCATTCACTAAAATCTTAATACGAGCCTTATACTTATTATCGCGGCGCCCATGCAGGTTATAAACTCGCAATATCGCTTCGCAATAGGAAATAACATCTTCTCTTGGTAAAAAGTCGTGAATGACTTTACCAATGACAGGTGTACGGCCTAAACCGCCACCAACTAGCATTTGCAAACCGACTTCGCCAGCCTCATTTTTTAAGACACGAATACCAATATCATGAAACTGTACCGCAGCGCGATCTTCTTCAGCGCCTGTCACAGCAATTTTAAACTTTCGTGGCAACCAATAAAACTCAGGATGCAGCAAAGACCATTGTCGTAGCATTTCGCAGTAAATTCGAGGGTCTTCAATCTCGTCAACAGCGACACCTGCATATTGGTCTGAAGTCGTATTTCGGATACAGTTACCACTGGTTTGGATAGAGTGCATTTCAACGTCGGCTAAATGATCCAACATATCAGGCACATCTTTTAACGCTGGCCAGTTATATTGGATATTTTGACGTGTCGTAAAATGACCATATCCTTTATCATACTTCGTCGCTAGCATAGCCATCGTACGCATTTGCTCAGAATTGACTAAACCATAAGGAATTGCCACTCGTAACATAGGTGCATGCGTCTGATAATAAAGACCGTTGCGGAGACGTAAAGGCATCAACTCTTCAGCAGAGAGCTCCCCAGCCAAATGTCGCTCAACTTGACCTCGGAACTCAGAGACTCTTTGCTTTACTATCGTATGATCATAGTTGTCATATTTATACATAACTAACCTTCTAAAATTCTTACTCTACCTATAAGCCACTGCTATATTACAAGCGGCTTGACAAAGTGATCACGTTGACGACCAACACCACTTTGCATGTTTCATTTTCTACTGACTAGAATAATAATCCTTTTTAGATAAATGACAAATTATATAAAGTGACATAGTTAGAACTAAAAATAATATCCATTATCATTTTTACAGTTAAACTATTTCGATTTTACCTATATAAAGCATAAAATCACTAAAGCAATACGACTAAACATTATTTAGGGCCCGCTAACGTCAAGTCGATAAAACGAGAAAATAACCTTGGCTCCATTAATGCCGTAAATACAAACCCCCATATCGCTCCCGTCAAATGCGCCACATGCCCGATATTATCGGCGGCACGCCTATCTTGATACCAAGAATAAGCAACATATAACACACCCGCTATAATTTGAGGAATAGCAACCACTCCATATAAATAGAGATTCTGCCACGGTTCAAATATGATGACTGCAAACACGATGGCAGACACACCTCCAGAAGCGCCTAATGCCGCGTACCGTGCATCATTATGATGGCGTATATAGCTCGGAATTGACGAAACAACAATACCGCCAAGATAGAGTATTAAAAAATACGAAACCGCTGATCCCCCGAAGACTGCTGGATAATATAGCTTTTCAATTGCTGAACCAAAGGACCAAAATACAAACATATTGATGGCCAGATGGACCATGTCAGCATGGATAAAGCCTGAGGTGAGAAAACGATGCCAATGACCTTGCTGCTTGATAGTCACTGGATGAAAAATCAAGACTTGTTTTCCCGCATTGTTATTCATTAATAACAATGAAATGGCGCAAGTAATAATTAAAATAATGACAGTGATACTCATTTTTGACTTTTCTCGATTGAAATTGCTTTATTCATAACACGCTTAGTTCAACACTTTACTGGAGGTAAACGACATTCTAAATCTTTCAAAATGCCGTTTTTAATACTATAGACCCAACCGTGAATTGATAAATCAGCACCTCTTTCCCAGGCACTTTTTACAACAGATGTATTGCAGACATTTTCAACTTGTTCGTGCACATTCAATTCCACTAAAAGATTTTGTTGTTCTAAGTTATCCAAGCCTGTAAATTTAGTTGCATTTAAGCGTTTTACATCTTTGACATGGCACAGCCAATTATCAATCATGCCATTTTGTTGATTTTCTAGCGCCGCTTTGACACCACCACAACCATAGTGGCCACACACGATAATGTGCTTTACTTTCAATACGTCTACGGCATATTGAATCACCGACAAACAATTCAAATCCGAGTGAACAACAACATTCGCAATATTACGATGAACGAATACTTCACCAGGCTCAAGGTTTGTTATTTGATTCGCTGGCACCCGACTATCTGAGCAACCAATCCATAAATATTCAGGTGATTGCTGCTCGGCTAACTTAGAAAAAAACTCTGAATCTTGTTGTTTTTTTTCGTTCGCCCACGCTAAATTAGCCTCAAACAAATGCTTTAATGTCTTCAATGTCTCTACTCGTCGATCATAAATTCTAACATTAACAGTAAAGCATAAAATTGGTTAAAAGAATAAAAGTGTTTATAGCATTTATAAACAAAACTCTCTTCACTCTTGTTGCGAACAGGCTTCCATACTCATGCAAATCAAAAACTAAAAAATTACTACTGACATCAACTATTTGAACTCAAACAATTCTTTGCTGTTCAATAGGAATTCACACTTGATTACTTTATACTCGGCATCAGAATTTAGGTTCTGCGCTGATGAGCATTCATCCGCCAGAACAATTGGGAAGTCGGTGAAAGTCCGACGCTGCCCCCGCAACGGTAAATTAGTGTTTATCCTTTGATAAAAAACTAATCAGTCCGATACCAGCCTAAGTTCACGTTTTATGATGGAGCGGAGGGCTTTCCATCGTGGGCAAACGGTATCTTAGCGATACTGTTCCTACCTGATTCCTCGCTCAATCACCTTTTTACTTTTTTGCTTTTAATCAAGCACAGGTGTTTGAAATGAAAAAACTTACATTACCACTCGCATTATCTGCGTTACTTCCCATTCCTGCTTTTGCAGGTGAATCAAAACCGGTTGAAATTGTCATTACAGCCAAAGGTCAACAATCTTTGGTAGACCTTTCATCCACAGCTCACATCATCACTCAAGATGACATTGAGCGCTCGCAAGCCAAAAACCTCACAGAAATACTCGACACCGTGAGCGGCATTAATATCACACGCAATGGTGGACGTGGATCACAATCAGATTCATTTATTCGTGGCGCAAATAGTCGTCAAACCATTGTATTGGTCGATGGCCTTCGAGTAGGAAGCGCAACAACGGGGGCGACCAATTTAGGCCATATCCCCATCGATATCATAGAACGCGTTGAAGTAGTGAAAGGACCTCTATCTGGATTATATGGCGCAGATGCAATGGGTGGCGTTATCCAAATTTTCACTAAAAAAGGGGGGAATGGTTTAGGGAATGTCTCAATTCAAGCCGGCAGTTTCGGGCATAGCAAAGCCAGCGTTGGAATCAATCAAGCAGCGTTTAGCATTCATGCAAGTCATGAAGAGAATACAGGCATTGATGCGACTCAAAACACGGAAGGAGGCAATGATGATAACGATGGATTCAAAGAAAATGCTATCAGCATGGCTACTGCGTTTGACATCAATCATGCAACGAACTTTTCCATTCAAGCTTTTTTTGCAGAAAATGATATCGAGTTTGATAATAATTTTGGCCCGGACAATGACCGTTTCACATCAAACAAAATTAATAATATCTCAACGAATTTAACAACACGTTTTGCGGAAAAGTCATCATGGTCAACGCATTTTGGCGTTAGCAACAATGAAGCTACCACCCCCGAATTTTCATCGCAATTTGATACTGAGCGAGTCACATTAAGCTCTCAAGGAGATTTTTCATTTTCAAACAACACGACTGCCATCGTAGGTGTTGATTACTACAATGAATCAGTAAAGACTTCGGCATCTTTCTCAGAAAATGAACGCAACAACAAAGGTATCTTCGGCCAAGTCCAACAACAATTAGGAAAACTCGGCATCGTCGCGAATGCTCGCTATGACGATAACTCAGCCTATGGTGATATCACCAATGGTAGCCTAGCCGTTAATTACGCATTAAGTCGCACGACAAGATTGACGGCAAGTTACGGCACAGCATTTAGAGCCCCGACTTTTAATGAGTTATATTTCCCTGGCTTTGGCAATGAAAACATCCAGCCTGAAGAATCTGAAAGCATCGAAGTGAGCTTGCGTAGGGATATGGGCAAAACCCAATGGCGCATATCAGCCTACGACACCAAAATCACGAACCTCATTGAATCACCTGCACCCGCATTTGTCGCTGTCAATACAAACGAAGCGTCATTACAAGGAATCGAACTAGAGATTAGTACCGTTATAAATCAATGGCTGTTTTCATCGTCATTCGATTACCTAGATGCAACTGATGAATCAACTGGCAATGCTTTGATTCGCCGCCCAGAACAAACATTGAAATTGTCTATAGATCGTCAATTTGACAAACTGTTTCTTGGCGCAGACTTGCTCGCGGAAAAAGGTCGTTATGACCGAGGTAATGTAAAGCTTGATAGTTTTGAACGGGTTGATTTGAAAAGTGCTTATCACATTACACCGAATTTTGCTGTTCATGCAAAAATTGGCAATTTATTTGATAAAGACTATCAACTAGCCCAAGGTTTTAACACGGAAGGTCGCTCACTAAGCGTTTCTGGAAAGATCAACTTCTAACCATGATTTAAAAGGATTCAAACGATAAAATGCTACAGTAGCACGGGAGTCAAGGAAGTACGAAAATTAACATATCGTACTTCCTTGTTTTATAGATTGTTTTGATGGCAATACAACATATGAGCTTTTCATTTAACCCACGATATCAGCATCGACAAAAAATGCTCCTACTATTTGGTATGGCCGTATTATTGTTCATTTGCTGTATCGTATCTCTATCATTGGGAAGTGCAAACATACCGATCAAAACGATTATTACTAGTTTAAACCCTTTTTCTTCAGGACATCCAGAAAGTAATCTACAACTCATCATTGAAAAAATTCGCTTACCACGAGTTCTCTTAGCCCTTTTAATCGGTGCAACACTGGCTAGTTGTGGAACAGTCACACAAGGTTTATTTAGAAATCCCCTCGCCGACCCATCACTCATTGGTGTATCCGCTGGCGCATCTATTGGCGCTACTATCATGATTTTCTTAGGAACAAGTTGGCTTGGCTTCACTGAACTCAGCAGTTCATCGATTGGTATCTCATTGGTGAGTATAGGGGCTTTTTTGAGCGCTTTAATCACTGTTTTATTAGTCTACCAACTATCAACCAGCGCCAATGGCACCTCGGTAGCCACTATGTTACTGGCCGGAATAGCAATCACAGCACTCGCAGGAGGATTCACAAGCCTTTTAGAATACCTATCAGATAGTGATGCCTTGCGTCGTATTAGCCTGTGGCGAATGGGAGGTTTAGACGGCGCTAATTATTCTCAGGTGACTTTAATGACGTTCATTGTTTTCGCTTTATGCATTCTGTTTAAACGTCAAAGTACCGCGCTCAATGCATTATTGCTAGGCGAATCTGAAGCACGGCATTTAGGCATTCACATCCAAAAGACAAAACTTAGGTTGATTATCCTCGTCGCAGCAGGTGTAGGCTTATCCGTTGCAATTGCCGGAGGCATTGGGTTTATCGGCTTAATCGTGCCTCACATGATGCGCCTTATCATCGGCCCCAATCATCGCTACCTTATTCCTGCCACACTCATGGCTGGTGCTATTTTATTATTGTTAGCTGACACGTTGGCACGCACAATAATATCGCCTTCCGAGCTACCTGTAGGGGTGGTTACTGCGCTGATTGGAGCCCCCTTCTTTATTTCACTTCTCAAGAGCCGCTACAAATACGGTATGCAAGAAGGGTGAAGGTGAAAATTCATGAGTATTGACGTTAAAAATGTCTGCATCAGCACAAATTCAGCTAAAGATATTCTTAAAGACATTTCTTTTTCTGTCAGAAGCGGTGAAATTACCACCATCATTGGGACCAATGGAGCTGGAAAATCGACGCTTCTAAAAGCGATTATGGGTGATATCACTATCAATTCTGGTGATATCTTATTACATGGAAAGGCTATTAACCCTAAGCAAGTAACCCCATTTAAAGCACGCTGCATAAGTTTTTTACCGCAACTCAGCTTATTGAATTTTCCCTACACAATAAGAGAGGTTGTCCGTTTAGGCCGTACCCCTCATCACACAGGTGACAGCATTGACGCTACTATCGTCGACGAGTGCCTTGAGGTGGTTGAAATGCAAGATTTTTCACAACGTTTATATCCTCAGTTATCCGGTGGAGAAAAACAACGTGTTCAAATTGCTCGAGTGTTAGCGCAAATCTGGCGTGAACAAGATTGCAAGTCTCCACGAGTACTATTGCTAGACGAGCCCAACACCTCACTTGACTTAGGACATCAACAAAAGCTGATGCAATTCTTGCAGCAATTCAAACACAATAATGTTGCTATACTTATGGTGCTTCACAACCTGAACACAGCCTCAAACTATTCAGATCAATTAATTGCCTTACATCAAGGTAGCATTATTGCAACAGGTTCACCTAAAAAGATTATTCACCCCCCTTTAATTGAAGAACTATTTGGCGTAACTTGTCAAATCATCACTCATTCATCAACTGGAAAACCGATTATTTTAGAAACATAAACGTCCAAGCTATTAATAAGAAAATGAATACAAAACAGTTAGTATTAGGCGGCGCTCGAAGCGGGAAAAGTCAATTCGCCGAACACTCTATTATACAAAAAGCATCACAAGGCTATTCAGGGTCTCGCGCTACGATTCATTATATTGCAACAGCTGAAGCTCTAGACGATGAAATGCGTGCAAGAATTCAACAACACCAGCTAGATCGACAACAACATGAAAACAACTTGATAACACCAATTCAATGGGAGCTCATTGAAGAACCCATTGAACTCGCAAACACCCTCTCTCAATTTAACGCCAATGATTTCATTTTAATTGAGTGTTTAACACTATGGTTGAGTAACTGCATGCACTATAAAAATTGGACAAAACAAAAGGACGCTTTTTTCCAATCATTAAAGCAAACATCGGCAACTATTGTGATGGTGAGCAATGAAGTGGGTCAAGGTATTGTTCCAATGGATAAACTCAGTCGAGAATTTGTAGACAACGCGGGCTGGTTACATCAAGAACTTGCACAACTATGTGATAACGTTAGCTTCATCACTGCAGGGTTAGCGCATCAATTAAAATAAAGAGATAGCAATGAATCAATGGTTTGAAAAAGAGTGTCATTCACCTTGCCAAGTGTCGGCTGATAACGCACAAAAAAGACAAGCAACACTCACGAAGCCTATGGGGTCATTAGGGAAACTCGAAGAACTTGCCGTTAAATTCTCTGCGTGGCAACAAACCGATACGCCTGAAATCAAACATATCATGGTTCGTGTTTTTGCAGGAGACCATGGAATTTGCCATCAAAATGTGTCGGCTTTTCCACAAGAAGTGACGATGCAAATGGTGTTAAATTTCATCAATGGTGGTGCTGCTATTAGTGTCCTTAGCGAGGCAGAACAAGCCAATTTTGCCGTTGTAAACATGGGCCTCAGCACACCGTTACCACATGCAGATGACGTGTTACAACACCCTCAACTTATCAATATTGACTTAGGCCCTGGTACTGCGGACTTTAGCCACTCTGAGGCCATGACTGATACTCAGGTTAAACAAGCATTAACTACCGGCAAAGAAATAACGTCATCTTATTTAAGCCAACATAATACGATCGACTTATTTATTGGTGGAGACATGGGTATTGGTAATACGAGTTCAGCATCTGCAATTTATTGCTCACTACTTGGTATTTCCCCTACCCAAGCTTGTGGGCCCGGCACGGGAATTGATTCAGCCGGAGTAAGTCGAAAAGCACGCATTATTGAGCGTGCACTCACGCTGCACAAACTAGATTACTACTCAGACAAGAGTACACACAGCAATGACATCAACGCTTATGATGTATTACGCAAAGTTGGAGGCTTTGAAATTGCTGCACTGGCAGGTACATACATTGCGATGGCTCAACACAAAATTCCTAGTTTGGTAGATGGATTCATTAGCACAGCCGCCGCCTTAATTGCCGTCAACTTAAACCCTAGTTGTCGCGACTGGCTATTATTCTCACATCAATCGGCTGAACCTGCACACACAATCGCTTTACATCACTTACAAGCCCAACCGTTATTAAATATAGGCATGCGACTAGGAGAAGGCAGTGGTGCTGCTATTTGTATTCCGTTACTTCGGTCAGCGCTCACACTGCATAATAATATGGCGACTTTCGAGGAAGCCGCTATCGCAGGGAAAAAACAATGAGAGCTAAAACAAAGCTGTTTATTTCTACAGCAATGTTTTTTTTAACGCTTGGTCTGAGCCTCACAGCCTGCACCCCTGACAATGATTCGCGAGTGAATACACCGGACAAACGTGATAATCAATCCAACATCATTCAAATCATTGACGACTCTGGCGAACCAGTCACTCTTAATAAACCGGCTCAACGCGTCATTGCTCTAGCGCCCCATATTGTTGAAAATGTATATAGTGCAGGCGCTGGAGATCTACTTATCGCGCGCGTCAATTATGCCAATTTTCCACCCGAAGCAACAACGCTTCCTAAAGTGGGAGGCTATAATCAGTTCAACATAGAAGCGATTGCTGACTTAAAGCCTGACTTAATCTTAGCGTGGGAATCGGGCACCCCAGAACACTTTATTACTAAATTACGGCAACTAGGAATTCCTTTATATTTAGACGAACCCAGTACCATATCGGAAGTCGCACGATCTATCCGACACATAGGCAAGCTAACAGGACGGTATGATCATGCTGAGAAAGTCGCACAACAACACCTTAGAGACCTGACAAAAATCGAACAGAGTCAAAAACACAAAACACCAATTACCGTTTTTTATCAAGTATGGGACGACCCTATTTACACGATTAACGGAAAACAAATTATTAGTGATGTTTTACGTCTATGTGGAGGTATCAACATCTATGCAAGCGAACCCATTAAAGCACCAATTATCAGTTTAGAATCACTGATTGAAAGAAACCCTGAGGTCATCATAACAGGCGATACGCACACATCGGTTGATGAGGCTTTGGGTAAGTGGAAATCTTGGCCAAGTATACGTGCCGTGAAAAATAGTAATCTTTTTGTGGTCAATGCTGACATCGTGAGTCGCCACTCCATCAGGATTCTTCAAGGAGCAGAATCGATTTGCGAAAAACTCGATCAAGCCAGAACTCATTTGACACTGCGCCAATAGCACATGAATAATATGACGTTTTTCAAAAAAGAGAAGGACTATTTTTTAGCGGCAATCATGTTTTATACGCGCTTGCCCGTCCCAAAGGATTCAGCCTATTCAGAAACAATCTTAAATCAGTCACGTAAATATTTTCCTGCAGTTGGTGTCATTATAGGTTTTATCGCGGCAATCAGTATTTTAATGCTTCAAGCGCTATTGCCTTTATCTGTTGCCATATTACTCTCTATTGTGTTAACCGTTATCATCACTGGCGCTTTTCACGAAGATGGTTTTGCTGATTGTTGTGATGCTTTTGGTGCTGGCTGGAATAAAACCCAAATTTTAACCATCATGAAAGATAGCCGTGTCGGAAGCTATGCCGTGGTGGGTATCGCCTTGTTATTCAGTCTCAAGTTTATGGCACTCTATGAGATTGGAAAGCAGTCAACGATTCTATTATTTCTCGCCTACATTAATGGTCATGCTGTGAGCCGTTTTGGCGCATCATTAAGCATCGAATTGCTAGAGTATGTACAAGACACAGACACAAGCAAAATAAAACCCATCACCTCAATGCGATTGCCAAAAAAAGATTTACTTTTCAGCATGTATTTCGTGTTGCCAAGTTTTCTTTTTTTGGTCATTCTTAAGCCCATATATGGCCTCACCATCATTCCATTATGTGTTTGTTTTCTTATAGTAAACCGTTATTTTAAAAAACGAATTGGCGGTTACACAGGCGACTGCCTTGGCGCTATGCAGCAAATTTTAGAACTTATCTTTTATTTAAGTGTTTTATCGTTGAGCGCAGCTGCGACAAATTAATATTATGCTGATCCACTTTGTTCGTCATACCACTCCAGAAATACAAGCTAATATTTGTTATGGGCAAAAAGATATAGAATTGGCACACAGTTTTGAAGAAGAGTCTTCACTCATTTTACGCACACTGGAATTGCAATCGAACAAAGCTCAATATGACAAAATTTTTTCCAGCCCAGCTAAGCGGTGCATGCAATTAGCCAAAAAAATTGAACAAAAACAACCATCTAAACACATTATAAAAACAATTAATGCGTTACAAGAAGTCAATTTTGGCGACTGGGAGGGCAAACATTGGGATACAATTTGCAGAACAGAGAGTCAAGCATGGACAGATGATTTCATCAATACAGCGCCTCCTAACGGAGAAAGCTTGATTGAAATGAAGCAACGAGTTGATGCATTTTTACAACAGTTGCTAGCCTCTAATGCTAGCAATATTATTGTAGTGACTCATGCAGGAGTATTGCGTTTAGTAGCAGCGTATTTTCTAAAAATACCCTTAGAAAATATTTTTAATTTAAAGCTCAGCTATGGCGCGATATTTTCTGTGCAATTGATTAATAAAAGCTATTCATTGCAGTTTATTAGCTAAACATTAAAAAAAGTTTAATATAACAATACCTATGAGGTCTTATTTTTCTACTTATAGAAATGAAAGATTAACTATTTGACATCTTTAAATCAAAGGTGCATGCTGGTAAAAACAAAATAATAGAGCGAAAAGTCATGAAAAACACACCCAAAAAACTCCTAGTTTACAGTGCGTTAACCGCGTCTGCTGTTCTCACATCAACCGTTGTTAATGCCGCTGGTTTCGCTTTGCGTGAACAAAGTACATATGGCCAAGGCTCATCCTTTGCAGGAATTGCTGCTGGAGGTGATCTTTCTACATCATTTTGGAATCCTGCCAACATTGGTGAAGTCGAAGGCTCAGAAATTCAAGGCGCATTTTCTATTATTCACGCCGAATCTGATATTGAAACCACAGGCGCTTCCAACGTGATATATCGCGATTTAGAAGAAACCGGAGACGTTGGTGGTACATCATTGGTCCCTAACGTGTATTACGCTAGTGAAATTAATGACAAACTTGCATGGGGATTATCATTAACGGCTCCCTTTGGAACATCCACTGAAGCAGACCGAGGCTCGCGTAGTCAGTATGTCAGCCTCACTGCTGAAGCCGCATCTATCAATTTAAGCCCTACCATTTCTTATGATGTCACAGAAGAACTAACAATAGGCGGCGGCTTACAAGTTCAGTATATCGACCTAGAGTTAAGCCGCGCAATTCCTGTTGGCGCGAGCGCTGGACGATTTTCAGCAAACGACCCCGTGTTGAATATTCAAGGTGACGATGTCGCTGTTGGTTACACGCTAGGTGTTAACTATAAAATCGGCAAAACAGCGATCGGCTTAGGATACCGTTCCAGTATTGATCATGATGTAGAAGGCACAATTTCTGCCCCTGCTATTGGTGTTGCTGGCGATGTAAATCTTGATTTAGAAACTCCGTCTCTGATTACTCTCGGGTTAAAGCAGCAGCTGACTGACAAATTCACACTAGGTCTAACATTAGAGCGTGCCGAGTGGTCATCCGTAGGCACCTTACTCGTCAAAAGCTCAGCCACAGGCAATGTCGTGACGATTGGCGGCAACCCTGTCGCTGTGCCACTGAATTATGTTGACACCAACTTCTATAGTATCGGTGGTGAATATCAATACTCAGATACCTTGGCTTTAAGAGCTGGTCTTGGGCTTGATGAAACAACAGTTCGAGATAACACTCGTACAACTCAACTACCGGACAACGATCGTTATTGGTTATCACTAGGCTTTACTAAGAACATCAAGTCACTCACGATTGACTTTGGGTATACTTATGCACGTGTTAAAGATGAAGCCGTGGTCAATATCGGACCAGGACACGCTTCATTCACAGGCTTACCATATACGGGTAAAGCAACACCTGAAGTCCATATCCTATCTTTCGCTTTGACGAAAAAGTTCTAACATTCAGAAACCCAGGAAAACCCTACATCATGAATGATGTAGGGTTTTTTTATGCCCTATCGCTATAATGTGCATACTGCCTATGAATCATTTATATACACAACAGAAAAAGCACCACAGTCAAAACCCTCGCGTTAAAATATCGGCCACTTGACTAATTTACACATTTAAACTCTAAGCCATCTATGTTGTTCATTGTTGTCATCACAGCACTCCTGCTTGACCAGATTCTTGGTGAACCACGCAGATTTCACCCATTAGTCGGTTTTGGGTATTTAGCAAACATTGCAGATAATCGCTTCAATGCATTCGCGCCAACGCGTCATGTGCAACAGCCGTCATTGAGCATCATAAAAGGTGGAATCGCTGTTTTGATACTCATAGTACCGTTTCTTATCTTATCCTTTTTTATCGCGCGCTATATGACTTGGTCATGGGTTGTCGACATCATTGTCCTCTATTGGGCAATAGGCCATCAAAGTTTGCGAGAACATGTTTTGACTGTCTTCAAACACCTTTTGAAAAATGACCAGCACGCCTCTCGTACCGCCTTAAGTATGATTGTCAGCCGAAATACTGAAAAACTGGATCAAACACAAATAACACAAGCCACGATTGAAACTGCATTAGAAAATGGTAGTGATGCGATCTTTGCTCCAATTTTTTGGTTTTGTTTGCTTGAGATAACGGCTAACTTGGGCTCACCAGCTGTCATTGCCTACCGGCTAATAAACACCCTAGATGCAATGTGGGGCTATCGAAACAAACAATACCTGTATTTCGGCCGTTTCGCCGCTCGCCTAGACGACGTTCTTAATTATATCCCTGCAAGGTTAGTCGCCCTCAGTTATACCGTTTTAGGCAATACTGCACTCGCCATTCATTGTTGGAGAAAACAATCAGGCTTGCTAAACAGCCCTAATGCTGGTCCTGTCATGACTTCTGGTGCCGGTAGTTTAAATGTGCGCTTAGGTGGTCCAACGTATTATCATGGAAGCTATACCGAGAAGCCCTATTTTGGTTCTGACATCATACCCACAATACCCGATATAAAAAGATCACTAGACCTTATCAGAAACACTTTATACTTGTGGGTTCTAGCCATAGCATTCATTTCTCTATGCAGTTTATTCTTCAGTTCGTAACAATGACGTTATAGAACGATTTAATGATTTATTATTTTGATACGCTTTAATGACCCTATAAAATCAGCACCCATTCAACATGGTGGTAATTTAGACACTGCCATCAAAAAATATGGGTTTGACCGAGATCAGTGGATGGACTTATCAACAGGCATCAGCCCCTGGTCCTGGCCAGTCAAAACACTGCCCGAGAAAGTATGGAATACATTACCCCCTCCGCTCAATGATTTATTAGCAGCAGCATCTGAGTACTATAAGATCGATAGCCATCAAATCATGGCAACACCCGGCTCTCAATTAGCCATTCGCTTAATACCGCAGCTATTCAAGCCTTCTATTGTTGCTGTACCCAGACTAGGCTATCAAGAACATGCGGCATCATGGCAGTTAGCACAGCATAAAGTGATCCAGTATCAAGGCATGGAAGAGCTTGCCCACTTACTGGAATCACGCCACGTTGAGCACGTAGTCGTTATCAACCCCAACAACCCTAGTGGAGAGGCTGTCACGGCAGATATGATCCTTCAGATAGCCCGTAAAACACCCGGCATGATGATCATAGATGAAGCGTTTATAGATCTCTATGAAAATGCTCCCATTTCTCAGAAAAATGCTATGACACCTCGCAGCGCCATAGAACATTTAACAGATAACATGGTGGTATTACGGTCAGTAGGCAAGTTTTTTGGCTTAGCCGGGTTACGCCTTGGTTTTGCTATAAGTTACCACCCCAAAATTGCTCAATTAAATACACTACTCGAACCTTGGTCAATGAGTCATGCAAGCGTCGTTATTGGGTCACAAGCACTCATTGACCATTCTTGGCAAGAAAAACAATATCACCGCATTCAAGATCAGGCACAATCTTTTCTTCCTATACTGAGAAAAACCCTATCGAATGAGTTAGGCAATTCCCCGCAAACACCCTATGAGATTCGAAGTTGTGGCCTATTCAGCACCGTACTGATTGATAAGCCCTCGGGCTCAGACACGCTATCTAAATTACATACAAAACTGGCCCAACACGCTATCTGGACACGATTATTCAATCATGGCGATGAAACAGCTTGGTTACGATTTTCATTACCTATAGACATTCATGCACTAGAGAAGCGTTTATTAGATATGAAATAAAACCCACAGGTGTTTGTCAAAAAACTACTGAGAACTCTATTTATTTTCTTTGTGCTGATAACACTCTTGATGAATGGCATTAGACAACGGCACTCTCGCTTCCCATTTCAATTGCTCCAGTTCAGGAGAGTCTAGAAACTCACTAACATAACCAACACATAAATAAGCTACCAGCTTACTCTGAGCAGGAACATTCAACACTTCTTTTACTTTTTCAGGGTTTAAAATGCTGACCCACCCCATACCAATATTCATAGCACGAGCCATTAACCACATATTTTGAACGGCGCACACCACACTATATTCACCTGCCTCGTCCATTGAAGTTTGCCCCAGAACCACGCCTTCAGAAGGTTTATAAAAAACAGCAATATTAACTGGCGTTTTTAAAATACCTTCCAATTTTAGTTGAGCATACTGCTCACGTTTATCTCCCTCAAACAACTGTTGTGCCTTGTTATTTTCCTCTTCAAAAATATCCGCTATTGTGCGCTTAGTATTGACATCACGGACAACCACAAATTCCCAAGGTTGAGAGAACCCAACAGATGGTGACAGCTCAGCCGCGTGAAGAATTTTATGAATAGTGTCATCGCAAATCGGGGTATCAACAAATTTATTGCCTCGAACATCACGTCGATGCTTCATGATGTCTTGTAATAGTAATCTTTCTTGATCAGTAAAATGCTTATTCACAACGAGCTATATACAGAATTAAATGGTTAACTTTATTCGGACATAATGTAGCTGAAAAGAATTAGAATAGCCAAGAAAACACATCACCACTTGTTCTATGTTATCGTTTATGAAAACACTCAAATACATTTTAGTTGATGCTTAAATATGTCTTTTATTGATTGCCATAACCACAGCCTGCCTTACATTGATGATGGCGCTAAAGACATTGAAATGTCTCTTGAAATGTTGCGTATCGCTCAAAACAACCAAATATCTGATGTCATCTTAACTCCACACCACCTTAATGGTGCATTCGAAAATCATGCTAATAAGATAAGGCAATGTTTTAACGAACTCACTCTAACGGCTAAAGAAAGCAATATTGAGGTTAAGCTACACATTGGTTCTGAGGTGCATTTAACACATGAGACAGCTAATCAACTAATTTCAGGAGAAGCGCTCACTTATTGTGATCAGGGTAAAGCCGCTCTAATCGAACTACCTAAACACAGCATTCCTTTAGGTGCTGAAAAAACGTTTGAGGCACTTTTATCACATGGCATCACACCTATCATTGCGCATCCAGAACGTAACTCAAGTATTCGGCGAGACTTAAATATTTTAAAAAAATTCATTGATATGGGCTGCAAGTCACAACTCACAGCCATGAGTTGCACAGGTGATTTTGGACCCGAACTGCAAAAAGTGAGCCTACAAATCATTAAATTAAAGTTGGCTCACATCATCGCGACAGATGCTCACAGGCCTGTCGGTCGATCACCAAACTTGCTTGATGTGAACAACCTCTTAACCAAAAAAGTAAACGCTGAATGCAGTCAGATTTTATTAATAACAAACCCCAAGAACGTCATTAATGGGATAGACCTCAAATGCATTAGCAGTTAACAGTGTCTTGTACCTATCAAATAACTATGCTTTTCGGACGGCTATATAGTTTTCATTTTCTTCAAAGTTTTGAATTTGTCGTTTGATCGGTGAAACCGAAAAACCCATTCTCTCTAAGTCTTCAATAAAGGCAATCTCAGAAGCATTTCGAGCCCCTTCAAAGATAATTGTATGTAAGCAAGTACTTTGTAAAATATCGGAACAACCCTGCAATACATTTCCTTCCCAACCCTCAACATCTAATTTAATCATGGTCGGAGGTAACGCTATTCCTTGACTTACTAAAAAGTCCCCATCACAACTTAAAATATTGACCGAGGTCTTGAGTGCAGCTTCCATGTCGATAAAGCCTGAGCGTCCAGAGTTCTTTTGGGTTGTATATAACTGATGTACACCAAACTCATCAGACAAACCAAAATTAAATAAGGTGACACTACAGCTATTAAGCTCGTGATTGATCATTAGTTTGGAAAAGTTATGATAAAACGGTTCAAATGCATAGTGCACGACTTTTGGATAAAGCGAGCTTAAAGTAAGACAATGTAAACCAATATTTGCTCCAATATCCCAAAATACTTCTCTCGGTTCTGAAGAAGATTCAATTGCTTTTATCAGTTGCTCAACAACCTCTTCTTCATAATAACCCTTAGAAATAACTTCCCTATCAATGTACTCATTAGGATCTAGCTCCATGACAACATTAAACTTGTTTTTAAATGTAATACTTTTCAATTTAAAAAAATCGCAAAAACGCCCACGTCCTTTCAAATTATGTTGAAATAAAAATATAGCTATCTTTTCAATTAGCCTTCTCATTAGAACTCTGAAATTATTATGTTAGTTTGATATGTCCAATAATTGATTAATTGCATATTTAGGGCTCTTGTAAACGCTTATGAATCTCAACTATTTCAATGCACATTAAATCAAAGGCTTTTACTTTTAAATCGTTTTATACTTCCAAAGTATACTCGACACCACACAAGCCCCCTGATGAAACCAACTTTTAAATGAAGAATAACAGGAACAAAAGAAGACTCATCTTTACTTTTATCAAGCAACGTATCGACAGTATTCATTAGCCCTTTATAGTTTACTAATCCAATCCCTTTATTGGCATAAAGAACTCGTCCTTCAAATGGAACGAATTTAGCATTTACTTGAGAAAGCTCATTGCATTTTTTTTGCATAGGATGAGTTTTATCGCCCGCCCTTACATCCCCAAACTCAATAAGCTGAGTTGATCTTCTTAAAAATACACAATTATGTAATGCACTTCCTGAAAAACCAACAATCAACTCAGCTTGATTTAATATCTCTAACTGTTTCCTGATTGATAAAGACTCCAAATAGACAATAGTAAAACCTCTTTGCTTTAATAACTCTTCTATAACTATTTCATTTAAAATCGCTCGATTAATGCTTTTATGGCTATTTTTAACCCGAGATAAGTATAACTTTAACTGTCTTTTGTTCTCACGATTATGATTTTGAATAAACAAAGACTCTGATAAATGCTTGTACACATCAAGCATGTCTGCTTGTATAGAGTGATTTAGCTTAACTAAGCGTTTAGAAACCAGCAAGCTTTCAAATTGTAACAACCGATCAACGATAATAATTTTTTCTAAAGAAATACCAAATGATTGAAAGGCTTCTACTATAAATTGTGGCAGCTGGTGTGTATCGATTTGCCTATCAAACGCATGGAATACAAAATAGTCATATGCATTGTCCTCAATGAGAGGATGAAACGTCGATAGCGTTTCTAAAATGAAATGACCATAGTGAGTCATAATATGTCCTAAATAAATAGAACGACCCGATAAAAACTGAACATCACTTTCAATATCAATAGAATGATTATTTACAGTTTGATAAAAATCCCCAAAATACCCACTAAAACGCTCTGATAATGTGATTTTGTTTTTATGAGAATCATAAATGCAGCCAGAAATAGCAATATGACCCCCATGGTGGGTTGTTACCGTCGGATTAGCAAAAGCACCTTGAATGATTGTTGACATGACACTCATGACTTCTTATTCACTATCATGTTTTTTATCAGTATTTTCAACTCAGTCAACTTACTATCTTTCATACAACTCAATAGCATGAAGTAAGTGATACCACAAACCATCAATTGCAATAAAAATTCAACAAAGTTGCTATAAACAAAAAAATGAGTAACGGTCTTAGCCAGCACAAAAATTAATAATGAATAGAGGATATATGGAAAACAATCACATAACTGTTCATACAACCCATACCCCGTAAACTTCCCAGTGACATGAGAAGAGGCAGCAAACATGACGATTGTCATCGCAATTTGACCATAGATGATAAAAAACAGTCCTAAATCAAATGTAAGCAGTAAGCCTATTACCACTAGGCATTTATGAAAAACTTGCAATTTCAACAAAGTCCGCGCTCTACCTAAAGACTGCAACAAATCAAGGTTAATTTCGCTCAAGTTATGTACTGCCCCAACAAGACATAACAAACTAAATAAACCAATCGTAAAATTCCATTTTTCAGTGAGTAAAAAAGGAATGAAGTTCTCTGCTGAAGCCGACAAAAAGCTCATGAGAGGAAAAATAGCGAACGCTGTTACCCCAAGCGTTTTTTTACCAATCTGCTTTACCTTTTGTTTATCATCTTTAACCCGAGCAGCAGCAGGGAACATCACTCTAGATAGCACCGAATTTAACGCTAAGGATGGGAACTTCATTAAACCGTCAGCACGAGCATAAAACCCTAACATTGCAGCGCTGTAAAACTTGCCAATCACTACAAAATATAAACCGCTAAATAACTTATTAATTAAGTCGGCAAGTAGTAAGTTTAAAGAAAAATCAGATAGTTGACGAATAGCACTCCAAGAAAAAATCAAGGATGGCCTAAAAGGTGATTTAAAAAAAAATACCGATGTCGTGACCATTGGGTAAAGCACTTGCTGAGCAACTAAGCTCCATATGCCAAAACCATTAGCTGCCATCATCAGACAAACAACACCTGAGAACAAAATACCTGAGAAGTTAGCAAAAAACATTGTTCTAAAGTCCATTTTTTTATGAAAAACAGCAATATGAACAATACTAATAGCATTAATCAAAGGCACAAAACTAAGCACTCGAACAACATCTGTTAATACAGGGGTTTCGAAAAAAATCGCGATGCTCTCTGAAAAAAGAAACAACACAAAACCAACAAAAATAGCTATTGAAACATTTAAATAGAAAACACTATTTTGATCTTCTACAGTGACGTTCTTCTTTTGCACTAACGCCGCTTGAAAACCAGAATTAATCAATATTGATGCACATTCAAAAAAAATATACACCATAGCTATTTGCCCTAACTCTTCAGGGAAAAGTAATCGTGCTAAAAATATACCAATGATAAAACGTGTTATTTTTGATCCAAAAGAGTCCAACATTCCCCAGAAAGTAGCATTGACAATATCTTGCTTTAAACTCATTTTGTATTTTTTATCACTGGTTAATGCCTAAATACCGTTATAAATACTCTTGGATAAATGTCTTAAGCCTAATGCGAAAATTATATCGATCAATATCAAATGTATCCTCAACTTTAAATTCACCAAGAATGCGGCTAACACGGGAAAAGCTAGAACGAGAAGAGTAAACTAAACCATCACATTTTGCTAAGGCATACATATCCAATAGTGCAGCTTGAGAATCTTGTTCTTTTAGGTCATAAGACTGGTCTGAATGTAATTGGCCTGAATTTACAGAGAAACGCTTATCAAAGGTAAATACTGAAGAAAACTCACTTTTTAATTGCTCTTGAATTGTAAAATTATCTGTCGCTAAAAAAATATGCTCATACTTACCTTGCGCCATACAGCGACGTATCCTTTTTAATAGCCTTTCTAAAGGAACTTTCAGGTCTGTATAACGAATATGCACTCCTAAAACCTTTTGATTATCCCTAAAAAACAGACTTCCATGAAGTTGTTGCTCCACGGCATCACAAGGAATAAAGTGTGAATTGAAAACACCTCTCAGTAATTCATTACTATTTTTTCTAGGCGTTTTGGGAAGAAACTTTTTAATACGCCCAAGTTTAGAGGTATAAGCCCAAAACACTTCAATAGATCCATTTCCATTCTCAACTAGACTTAATGGGGCCGTTAGTTTCCGATAAATCAAAGGGTTAGAATGTTCTCCAGAGAAATATTGAGATATCATTTCACTTACAGACATGTTCAATTTTCCATGCCAAACAGCAGGAATTGTTTTTCCTATTTCTTTCCCAACATCATCCAATATAGGTTCTTGCTTTAACGAAGCCTTAAACAATCGATGGTATGCATTAATACCTTTATCTGCATAAACACCATCACGCCAATCAATAACAAATGTTCGACCTGTGGCATTCGCATAAAGAATACCGCTAGCCACAGATAACATGCGATTACCTAAGCCTCCTTTAGCTTTAATCCATAACATATAACTATTTAACTACCATGCAATTTTCTCATTTTCTTAAGCCACAGTGATGGCTTTGATAACCGAGATAACTTATCTTGGAAATCCCTAATATTCCCATAGCGATTAATGGGAACACTCAATAACTCTGGCCACATAGAGTGCACCCCTTGATGTATCAGTTGTTTGTTTCGTTTATGCTCCGGAGACATGTTCAACATAAGATTAAACGATTTTCTGCAAATCAACGGATGAAAGTGAGGAACATAGGTAGTATAGCTATGGCAAAAAGCCCACGTAGACATTCTAAGCTCTAGATAAGCTAAATCTAAAATAGATAGGCTATTCATACCTTGTAATGGTTGCATCCATAGCTCCACTCTTTCGACAACTGATTCGATTTGAGGCAAACCCAACCGAGATAAAATAGACTTAGCCGTTAACTGCGTTGATTCATTATCACTTTCCCTCCAAATAAAACCTCGACCTATTTCACCTCCTAGACCACCAATGAAGCTACTATAACCACTAAGTGGTTTCAATGTAGTGTAACCAGTCATATTAGTTGATGCGCAATGTCCTGCTTGATATATCCACTCACGCTGCTCTTCAATATCGGCAGATATTAACGGCAAAAACTGGTGATTAACTTGAGTTAAGTTCAAAATTTTAGACGCCAAATAAACATCACGTTTAGTCGTAGGACCAGACAAAGTCACAAAATCAAATTCATGACGTATATCTTTATATGCCGACATTAAGAAACGGGTCTCATTACCGCCCGTTAAAGCCATCGCCACTTTGCCTTGCTTTAATAATGCTCGAGCAGAAGATTTAGCAATTTTTGCAATGCTATTCGCTGTATCATTGATATTAGATGTCCATTTAAATTCTTTTGTAGGCCAATGCCTATGCACTGTCATGCTATTAAGATCCAGGTAATGATTACATATAAGCCTTTCTAAATCTTTATGGGCTGTTTCGCCTGATGGAAACCACCCTTGACCGACCACATCCAAACTCAGAAATAATTTTTCGTCAAACCTATCAACATACTGACGGTCATTAAGTATTAATGATGTTGTAGATGCGGCTATGTTTGATAGTTGCTCAAATACGACAGGAATAGTGCCGTCACTATCCAAATAAATTCTAACGCTTTCTTCTATTCGAAAAATAAAGACCCAAGAACCTCCGTAGCTATATGCAAATTCTTCAATAACATTTTCTAGATCTTGACGAGAGTCATACCCTTTGAAAATTACATCAGAAGAAATTACCTCTTCATTTTCAACATCAATAATGCTGCCAATAAAAACACCAATAGTATTTCCTTCTCTATCTTTAACCAACACAAATTTAGTTTGTGGATATAGATACACAGATTGCTTGCCAATCATTATTTCCTTAACCCAACCTTCTCGAATAGGCTTTGTTTCACTCACTAGAAACTGCCCATCCCAATGTTGTTTTTTTGGAATCTCAGGAATATACATAGCCTTACCTTCCTAAACTAAGCACGCCTCTAGTATGGAGTCATATTCAGCATTAAAGCTATCGGACAACTTCAACGAAAATGTTTCAGCTATTAATTTCACCCTGATACGCCAATCATGCTGCTTAAGTGTATTCAAAAAATTCAAACGACTAACTTCCAATAATAGTTCTTCATCATTTAGTAAGTTTTGAACATCTTCCCATGCTTTGCTTGGGTCTTCTGCAATATCAATCAAAGCATTCTTCCAACTGAAAATTTCATTAGTTTCTTTAGCAGAAGGGCTTCTGCCCACTACCACGCAGCCTGCTGCCATTGCTTCATACCACCGTTGACCTACAAATGAACATTCAAACCTCCCTGCTGGATCATAGTATTCAGGAGCATACGCCAATGCAATTTTAGAACTTCTCAACAACTTCCAAAATAATTGTCGATGCCTTACATAATCATGCAATCCAGCAATTTTCATATGATCAGTATGATAATAAATATCTTTGCCAAGAGTATTGCACTGATCAGCAAAATATTGACTAATCGAGGGCGGTTGCCTCCCATAACCGTTTACTGAAATAAATCTTTGCTCCACTTCCTCATGAGCACCATGTTTTAAGGCATCTACACCAATTGGCAAATAAGTAATGTTAGCTTGCAAGGTTTTAGATTGAGATGCTATCAATAGCTTCATAGGCGAATAAATAACATCAAACCTTCTTAATACGCGCAACTTCGGTATGAATTTGTGAGACATCATAGGTAAAACGTTTATTTTTTTAGGCGTGAATGCATCAAACACGTAGGCAATCGCAACCTTAAAAGATACTTTTTTTTCCACTGCCAGCATCATTTCAGATAACTGGCTATAACTCATTGCAATAAATATGATTGCATCATACTGTCTCTCGGAAAAATCACCAGCCTCGTAAACAGCTAACAAATCCGCATTAAACGCAGAAACTAACACTTGTTCAAATTCAATCAAACACGCTGTCGCAGGTATGACAAGATGTTTTCTGGAGCTAACAACGAGGATTTTTTGCCGCATAAATGAATATAGAATAGCTTCTCTAGATAATAGTGATATAAATTTTACACTGATTCTTCCAAATCATTTTGTTTAATCATAAAACTAGGGATCTGTTTACATTAAATTTTTAAGCCTAGGTCATCGTCATTTTTTTGATATTGAGGGGGCTATTTGGATATTTGGTCACTCCCTACGACAAATGGAGAACGAAAATAGCGAGAAAATGACGATGAGCTTTTTGAGGCTTGCTAAATTTCGGCCATGCTTTGTTTACCCTCAAGGGGTACCGAGGCAAAATAATGTACTTAGAATAACTAAGCGCCATTATTTTTGCCTCACCTGAACAAAGTTTAGTCAGACTCTCGGTCAAAAATTAAGTGTAAACAGATCCTAACTTTTAAAGTTGTTCAATTTATAATCAACTCACTGTTCATTTAGTATGACAATATACTCCTATGATAAAAAGATTAAAATATTACTTTAGGCAACTAGATAAAGTCTTGATGCAAGGCTTATTTGAAAAAACATATATTGCTATCAAAGAGTTTCCTCACTTATCTAAAGTTTCAAAAAAAAACTCCCACAAATTTGATATCTACTATTCAAAAAATCAACATAGCCAGCTAGCAAAACTATCTGACTTATATGGAAGCGACAAAGGAGAAATAAACCCTGACTTAAACCCCTTTCACTGGGCATCACATAGTTATACTGACTTTTATGAAATGATTTTTTGGCAATTTCGGCACCATGCATCTCATGTCTTAGAGTGTGGAATTGGAACCAATAATCCGGATTATGACTATTCAATGGGAAAGGAAGGAAAACCGGGTGCCAGCTTACGAATGTGGAAGGATTATTTCCCTAAAGCACAAATATATGGTTTGGACATCGACCAAGGAGCACTATTCTCTGAAGAACGTATTCAAACACATCAAGTTGACCAGACATCATCTACAAGCATTCAACACTTTCTAGACTCTATAGATAAAGTAAACTTCGATGTTATTATTGATGATGGTTTGCATGAATTTCATGCAGGTATTTGTTTATTTGAAAATACCATAGAACGTTTAAACACCGATGGCGTTTATATCATTGAAGATATCCCTCTCAGTGATTTATCGAAGTATGCAGATTACTTTTCACTCTTGGCGGAAAAATACCTGTCACGCATCATCAATCTACGGCGCCCAAACCTCAATTTAAATGACAACTCCTTGATTATGATTACAAAAATAAACGATTAAATTATCCCTCCAAATCAATGAATAATGATTCTAAAAACCAATTAACCGTTTCTGTATTAATCAGTGCTTACAATGTTGAGAAATATATTCATAAATCCATTGAAAGCGTCTTACGACAAACCTATCAAAATCTTGAGATATTGATTGTTGATGATGGAAGCAGTGATAGTACATTCGACATTATTCAATCTTTCAAAGATTCACGCATCCACTGCTATTCACAAGCCAATAAAGGCAAATCGTCTACTTTAAACGATTTATGCAAATTAGCCGCTGGTGAATATATCCTCATCCATGACGCTGACGACATCAGCATGCCTCGAAGAGTTGAAACATTATTAAACGCATTCAAACAAGATTCATCGTTAGGTTTGGTCATGTCCTCTTATTGCTTGATTTTAGATGACCAATTCACAGCACCCAAACCTAGAATGCTGAGCAAAAAACAATGTAAATCATTCATTGATCGTTTTGAGATGCCCGCTCACGATCCTACGTTGATGATAAAAACAGAACTGGCCCAAGCACTGCAGTACGATCCAAGTTTAATTTTGGCAGAAGGCTATGATTTTATTTTAAGGGCCGCAGAACAGGCTAGTATGATAGTTTTAAAAGATGTTTTATACGCATACCGTTTGCAGCCCTCTTCAATCACACATGCCAAACAAACAGAAAAACCAACCTATGTATTAAAAGCTTTGAATAAAGCCAGAAAGCGACGTGACATGCCTCTCATTGACTACAATGATTTCATAGAACAATACGAAAAAGATTTCCACAGTAGCGAAATATCACTCGCAATGCATTTTAATCAAAGTGTATTTTTGCTAATCCAAGATAATCGCCGAAAAGAAGCAATACAAGTTGCATTAGCATCTGCAAGCAGATGTTTTAGACATATTTTATATTTAAAACCACTGATTGTTTTATTGCTACCAAAGTCCTTAGCCGTTCAAGTTCGTCAATTCTTAAGAGATAGGCACTGACTTAACACCTTATCTATTTTTGCACATCATCTTGCACCCTCGGTGTCCTTGTACATGCGCACGCAAGAATCACCATAAACACACTCTTCATTCCTCCCCATAAGTCAACAGACAAACTAATCAATGTAAAACTAATCACTAAAATCAACCAAGATTCAGAAATAATTTTTTGGAATCGATCGTTTTGCATTTTCTTATATTGCAACCTACTTTGTCTTAACGCACTAAAAATCAACAATGCCCATAAGCCAAACATTGTCCAACCATAGCGCAACAAGTTGACCAACCAAAAACTATCGACAGAAACACTCATTAAACGTGAGAAAAATATATTTTCAACCAAATGAAACGGGACAGCCTGCAAGCCATAACCAAAAATAGCAGAAGAAAGCGTCTGATTAATCAAAAAGATACTATTTACCCACATGTAATAACGGACATATCCATTATGTGGATTAAAGAGCAAATAACTAAACATTACTTTGAGTGGTGTGCGGTTACTTAAAATATCAATAGCGATATACAACACAATCAGAATTATCACTAAAATAACCCATTTGAGACGACTCATTTTCATCAATCTTGCCCATAAAAACAGTCCGAACTGAGATACCATGGCTAACAAAGGGGCAGATGAAACGGATGCAATAACACCTAGAAAAGATACACCTGTATAGTAAACATATTTGCTGCGCTTCATCATGAGTGCTAGTGACAAGATAAAACCAATTGAGCACATAGCTCCAAGAATAATAGGATGATCCGTCACCCCAGTCGAACGCCATAAACCAAAGCGCCTACCACTGGGTTGAATGCTTACAGTTCCAAATATACCGTCTAAAAAGTTATGGACATAATATTTACCAGTGATTAACTCAGGTAGCGCTAATATCGCTACGATACTAATTATGAACAAAAAGTATTTTGTTAGTATTTGCAGTTTTTCATAGCTTGTAACAGACAACCTTGCTAAAAAATAAGGGACAAAAATTTCTAAAAAATAGATTCCACCACTTTCGGTGGCTCCAAAAAAACTAGAACTAATAGATAGCGATATTATTGGCCAAACGCTTACTAACACTGCCAACGTATCAACACTACACCACTTAAAGCGTTTTTTAGAAAACAGAGAAAATAACACCCATGGCACCAACGCAATCAAAAAAAGACGAAATGGGGATAAAATAATAAACCCTAATGAAAAATTAAATTGCTTAGGCAATAAAACCAAAAATAACAATAACTTTAGTTTTAACACAGTTTCACCACGATAGTATTAGAACGTTTCGGTTCACAGTTATCATACTTCCTTGCAGAAAACATCATCCGTTGCAGCAATCCTAGCAATACAATGATATCCATAATTTTTCATATACTCTCTAATATAGTCGTTACCACCATATTCACTAATGTTTTCTATCATAACAAAGTCTGGTTTTAAATGATCAAAGTCAATGCCTTGTAAAACTTGAATTTCAGCCCCTTCAACATCAATCATTATTAAATTAACTTGTGGTATATCAGTTAAATAACTACTCAGCGGCTTAGCCAAAACAGGGTATTCAATGTAATCATAGATATTTAAATCTTCCGGGCGAACATTTTCCTTAAAACCAGAAAGGGCATGTTCCCAACCTTCTTTGGGCAAAATTTCAACAAAATTAATTTGCATCTCCTTGTCGGCAACTGCCCCGCAAAAAAATTGGCTACTTCTATTATCTTTCCATAAGCCATCAAAACGTGAAATAGGGTCTATTCCAACTCCACGCCAACCTTGTTGTTCAAAAAAGTAACTATTACTGTTTTGAATAGGATCATTTGCACCAATTTCTATAAAAAAACCATCATTAATATGACGAAAAAACTTACTCCATAAGAAAAAATCTTGTCCATATTGAGAGCAATACCCGTCTTTTCTCTGACGTTGAATGTCAGCTATTGAATATTGAATATAAGTAGCTTCAGGATACTTTTTTTCAAACTTTTTCTTATCAAGAATCATTTTCAAACTGATATACAGAGTCTTTGAAAACTTAAATATCCAAGTCCCCTTTAACAAGATTTTCGCTATCGCCCTTATTTTTTGAAGCATAGATCTCCAACGGGGAAACAGGTCCTCTTAGCGTAGCCCTTTTCAGCTAACATCACGATTTATCAGATGCTTAATACGTTGCTTTATTCTCGATTTAAACCTTGTGTAAACCGTTCCAGACGTGCTTTTAGACTCATAGTTAGGGATTGAGTCAGTCCCAGTCATAGAATGGCTAGGCTTTTGAACTAGGCCTTTTTCAATCACCAGAATACTGTCATAGTAATGAAGTGACTTAGCCGTTTTAGTAAAATTTGAAACTTTTAACTTTCGGGTTCTTGAATGCCACGCATGAATATCATCAATAAAATTCTTACTGTATTCAATAAACGTTTTACGCTTCTTATATCCTCCAGCAAAGTTAGACCAATACGAAGTATGCAAGTCTTCACAGAGATAGACTCCATCATTTTGAATATGATCAAACAATACTTCAAATGTATTAATTTGTTCTTTCATCATATGACCACCGTCGTCAATTAGAATATCCACCCGTGGAATTTTGGTGACTAATGATTTCAAGAAACTTCGATCATTTTGATCACCAATCAATACTTGCACCTGATCCTCTTCAAACTGCTTACAATGATGATTAATATCAACACCATAAATCTGGCATTTCGAACCAAAATAATCTTTCCACATTTGTAAAGAACCACCTTGAGAAACTCCAAACTCGACAATATGAACATCTGTACCTCGAAAACGCGAAAAGTGTCGATCATAAATATTAAAATAGTGTTCCCATTTATGAATAGACCTGTTCGTATTATTTCTAAAGTACTTCTCTAAATCGTTCATTTTTATCATTCTTTTCTGCAAGAATTAGCTATTCTCTCATAAAATGCTTCAAACTAAATCGTCAAAAACCTCTAAACAAAAAAATTGTTACAATAACTGACAAAGACCAAAATCATAAAATATGACTTTTTATTGTAATAGCAAAAATGTTGCCTACCATTATTATACCTGCACATAACGAAGCCAATACCATTGGAAATACGCTCGCAAATCTCGAAGAAGGTATCAATAAATTTTATAACATCATTGTGGTTTGCAATGGCTGTGACGACGACACGTATCGTATTGCGTCGTCATTTAAACATATTCAATGCCAAAGCATTGAAATAGCGTCCAAAGCACATGCAATTCGTCATGCCGAATCACTTAAGCCAAACTTTCCTAGGCTGTATGTCGATGCTGATATAGTTGTCACTGCAAATGATGCCAAATTAATTTTCGCTAACATGCAAGACAATCTAAACGCCGGCTTGTATGTACCCAAATCAAAAACCAATACTCTCAACAGCCATTTCACCGTAAAAAATTACTACACTGCTTGGTATGATACCCCTTACGTAAAAAAGCTAGGGTATGGCGCAGGAGTCTATGCATTAAACCAAAAAGGTCGAGAACGTTTCGCAATATGGCCAGACCTGGTTTCTGATGATGGTTTTATTCGTACACTCTTTTCTTCCGATGAGATTCATATCATCGACACTGCCTGCGTTGAAGTACAAGCACCGAAAACATGGTGGCAGTTAATCAGGATTAAAGCCCGGTCAAAATATGGCATATTGGAGCTAAAACAGCAGCAAGATTCAGTGACAAATGAAGTAAGCCAACTCTCAAAGAAAACCGCTACCTCTGATTCGTTAAACCTAGCGAAGCTAGGTTTAAAACTAAACTATATTCTGATAAATGTAATTGCCATTGCTTGGGCGTATTGGATGTTAAAGGCAAACAAGTTTTCTTGGCTAAAAGATAGAAGCAATCATTAAGCCTATATCAAAGCTCCTTTATATAAACCTTCATGCGCCAAATGTGGCCATTGAACTAAAAACACATCGCTGAATGGCTTCACATATTTACCAGAAATGGATAATTGCTCATAATTGGCAATACTATCTAGCCAAATAGTCTTTTTCTTAAAAAGTTTGGCAAACATAACGGCAAAGAAACCAGGCGCCGCTCCGGTCGATATCACAATATCAGGCCGTATTTTCAGCATGTAAAAGAAAGATTGCACACCAAGTAACAACAGTTTGAATTTTCGGCTAATATCAGCATCACACACGGTCACAATACATCTATTAGAGCGTAGATCAGAGTTGATTGATGTCGTCATGAACGTAACATCATAATTGTCTAAAATCGGTTGTAGCATTTGGAGCTGTGTCCAATGGCCTCCCGCAGAAGAGACTGCTAACACCTTTCCGTGATCACGTTGCCGCATATAATGTTTGATATAGTTCACTAATTCCACATTTGCAGCGACACTCTGCTTGTCCTCACTCAAAATCCACTGCGAAGCCCATTGTAGTGCGCTTTTTAAGCTATCTCGATCCTCAATAGCATAAATAAACTCTTTATGCTGTAACCCTTTAAGAGTACTAATTTGATGGTCATTAATATGTTCCTGCAACGCACCTTGCCGAGCCATCACAATCACTGGTTTAGATAGCTTTGCTGCCAAAGCTATATTCCCAATACCGGCATGACTAATGATGACATCCGAGTTTTTTGCATATTCTGTGAACTGTTGTTGTTCTAAACGATGATAAGCCTCACCGTTTTTCATCAAGTATTGACTATCACCGATCTGAGCTATGCAAGAAATATCAGAATGGTCACCGATATATTCATCAACAAGCGACACCAACCTATCCATAGGAAAGCGACTGCCGACTGTTAAAAAGATCTTCATAGAGTCCTTAATTATGGTTTCAGAACTTGGGTGTTTTCATTACAAAGATAAGCTTGCCGGTCATTTTTTTCGATACGTAAACACATAAAGTTTTGAAGTTCAGCCGCCTGTAACGTTTTTTTGATTGTGCTGAGGCTATTTCGTTTTTGTTGAACAGATAAATTAGCCAATTCAACAACTTTTTCTTTAGCATCGCTCGTTAATTCATTCCACCTCAGCACGCCTAAATTCATTAAGTCTAAAGCAATAGCTGCCTCAAAACGGCCAAACTCATATACTTGGTTAAAACGAAAATAAAAGGCTTCATCCAAAACAGGCTTGTGCGCCTCAATTCGAGTCAACTGCAACATCGTAAAAGGCCATTCTTTACGAATCGCTAAGGCTTTTTCATGGAACACTTTAGATTCTTGCAGCATCGATGAATCACCCAAATACTGACCGTCCGGCTTTAGCCACCACTGCCTGTAGAGCAGTTCTCCTTTTAAATCTAAGGCTTTCGCGTGTTTAGGGCGCAGCTTGATTGCATAATCAACTTGTTCCAGCGCATCTGTATAAATATTGAGTTGATTCTGTTGTTCTGACTCAACGCCCTGTTTAAATAAATCTTCAGCGTTATTAAAATAATAAGACGTCAATGAAAAGCGAAAAACAAAAAACACCGCTACCATAATGAGCAGCATGCTAAGCATTCTAGAAAAATTTGAATTCACTTAAAAATCCCAAACGTTAAAAAGATAATCAATATTGAAACGAAAACATTAGCTTTCAACACTCGCATCAGTTGCGTAGCCATAGTCGTAATAATATGAATCACTCAGATCTTCAGGCATAACCTGATTAACAACAACGCCCGAAACAGGTGCGTTGGCTTTTTTCAAGGCCGAAAGACTAGCGCGTATTTTCGACACCGATGTTTCAGCCGATTTAACAACAAAAACAACTTGATCAACATGAGAGGCAATCAGGCTTGTATCACTTAGCCCCAAGCTTGGCGGTGTATCAATAATAATGACATCGTAAATTTCTGATAACTTATTGAGTAACTGACTAAACCGAGATGAACAAAATAATTCCTGAGGGTTTGGATTTATTGTTCCTGCACATAGAACGTCGATATTTTTGTCTCTCAACGAGTGAATACAGTCTGATGCTTTAACTTCACCGAGACATAGATCGCTTAAACCAACATGGCGATGTCTTTTAGACATTGAAATTAATTGGTCAATAGAAGGTCTGCGCAAATCACAATCAATCAACAGTGTCTTGTGAAGCTTTCCAAATGCCATTGCAGAATTAATAGCTAGTGTTGTCTTTCCTTCACCGGACATCGATGAAGTGAATAACACCCTTCTTTTGGGAGTATCCAATGACGACAGCATTAACCCAGATCTCAAGGTTCTAATAGCCTCTGAAAAAGCAGAGCTTTTCTTTTGAAGAAAATAACTATACGAACTAAGGCTATTTACTTCACCCTCGCCATCAATCATTGGCACAATACCTAAACACGATTGAGATAATTTACTACTCACATCAGTATCTATTTTAATCGTATTGTTGAAAAACTCTTTTAATAATGCGATTCCAAAACCAAACATTACTGACATAAGTGTAGCAACAAAAACAATTTTATTTCCTTTACTTGAAATAGCTTGGGTTGGAATAACGGCAGGATCAACAATAAATGTATCATTATTTTTAGCTTCATCCCCTTCTGCCCTACCTTGATTTAAACGCCCAAGTAAGATTTGGTAAATTTCACGCTGAGACTGCACTTCTTGTTCAAGTGCTAACAAATCTGATTGCTTCCGTCCTAAACTTTGAATATTGGTTTTAGATTGCTCCAATACTTGACTCAAACGATCTTCATTTTGTTTAGCAATTTCATAAGAAGATTTTAAACCGGAAATAATCCGTGAAATTTGCCGATTTAAGTTGCCATACGTTGAACTGATTTGTGAATTAATTTCAACAATACGACGATGAGAAGACCCATAACGCTTTGATAATTCTCCACGCTGACGCTCAAGTTGCACCAACTCTGAGCGAATACCTTGTACTAAAGAGTCATTTTTCACATCAGGAATGCCTTGATAGCTACCTGATTTTTTTTCAATTTCGATAATTTTAGAATAAAGTGCTTCAGCCTCTAATCGTTCTTGCTTTGCATCCAATAAACGCCTGGAAACGGAGTCCAGTTCTTGATTAACAAGTCCTCCACTTTGAACACTTCCCCCGACAATTCCTTGATTTTCTTTAAACTCTTGAAGTTTTTTTTCTGCGGCTCTTAAATCGTTATTAACCACCAACAACCGTTCTTGCAAAAAAGTGTCAGACTGTTCAGATTCGCCTTGTTCTGTTTCTTTAACAAACGCTATATAAGCTTGAGTCCATTCATTCGTCACTTCAGCTGCCAAATTTGGATCACTTGAAATATAGGACATATCATATAAATAAGAATCACGCTTAGCATCAACAAACAAAGAGCGCTGCAGAATGGAAGATGTCGCTTCGATAGACAAAGTATTTTCTGCATTCTTTTTAGCCGAATTGCCTAAAAGCACACTAAAAAAAGATCCACCATTACCTGCAAAATTAGGGTTTTTATGCAGTTGCAATTTCTCAACAACGTTATTCAATAACACTCGAGAACTCATAATACCAACCTGCGTTTGCCGAAATGCAGGGTCTCGCTGATTAAAAAAGATTTGTTGTAAATCAAACACCGCATTCTTTGGCGGGGAAACATGCATTACCGCAGTTGCCTTGTAAAGAGGCTGCAGAGTTAGCGTAAATAGGAAAGATAAAACACCAACCAAGAGTGAAACAAGCAGGACTTTTTTATAACTTGTGCGAACAGCAGACTTTACGATGCGCCAATAATGCGCGAAGTCAAACTCGATACCATCATAATCATCACCCATATTCTCTACTCCATTACCACAAAAAACGCCTAGGTAGCACTGTCAAGGTATCTCCAGATCGAATCACGCTATTCAACGATTTCTTTTCATCATCAATAGGGTTGGCACGCTCCAGTTTAAATTTCTTTCCTGTACTCCACTCTGATGGTCCACCAGCAAGATTAATCGCACGTTTCACAGTTAAACCTGGTTCAAGAGGGTAACTGCCAGGGTTTTTTACTTCACCGCCTATATTGACAAGAAATTGCTGCAACACCGTCACCGTATCGCCCGGAAAAATTTCCGTCGTAGACACAATAATTTCATTTTCTATGGGTTTAATGCGATCTAGTTTCACTCTCTCAATGCTGCCTTTTTTAGTAGTTCCTCCCGCCAAGTTTATTGCTTTGATCAATGTTAACCCCGGCTCGTAAGGGTAACTGCCTGGTTTCGCAACCTCCCCCCCAATAGAGAAAGGCCGATATTCAATCAACAATATAGTTACCTGAGGATCAACTAAAACTTTACTAGCTAAACCCTCAGTAATCTCTTTTTCTAATTCTTGAATCGTTTTACCCGTTAATTGAATTTTTTTTAGATACGGATAAGTAAAACCTCCTGATCCATCAATGGTTAACTCAAATGATAGGTCAGGTTCTTCATACACTTGAATCTTAATCTTATCGCCAAAACCCAAACGATACTCAGAATTAGCGCTAGATATTGAATTAAATATCAATGAACTAACACTCAAAATTAGGCCAAAGATGATGGTGTGTAATGTCATAATATGTTCGTTGAATTCAACACGCTATAAACCCGTTGAAAGTGTGATAAAAAGATTATTACCATTATAGTCAAAACGATCTTCATTCGAATCATCATCATAGTATTTATAGCCAAATATTAAGTCTGCTACTCGACTTAATCGATACTCGAATATCAAACCATAACGGAAAAAATCATCTTCGCGAGTACTATCCTCATAATCAACGTCTCCTCCGCCAACGTAGGCATCGAAGCTCCATCTTCGAGAAACTCTTCTGGTCCAACTCAATTCAATTTCTCGATAATCCTGAAACGCCCCAGTTCCTGCCTGTTCTACAGATCTACGCTGCGCTTCTAACCTAAAAGTGTCTAAAGCGGTTGGCATAATTTCTAACTCACCATAGAACGACGGTATTTCAACATCAACATCTATATTATCAAATTTTTTCCTGATAACTCCAACGCCTATTTCTCCCGAAATATTACGCCTTGCTCGCCATTCAAAACCAACAATAAATTCAGTTTCTTGATTGTCAAACTGATCATTAGCCTGTGTATTCTGGTTTTTATATTCGAAGTCAGTGGCATTAAAATTAGCAAAAACACTGTTGCCTTTTGCCCATCTATAACGCCACTTAGCCTCTAGCTTTGAATAATCTAAATCCCTGTTTTCTACATCCACTTCTGATGACGAAAAATCTCGCTCTCCACTAGCCAAGCTTGCTTCAAACAGGTGACCAGCGCCTTGCCGCTTCTCTCCGTAAAATTGATACGTGAGCACCACTTCTTTCGCATCAACATCAATGCGTTGGTTCTCATCAATGGGGTTAATCACTTGCAACTCCGATCGCACGCCATTCGTTAGGCTATTTTCTTTATATTCACCTCGTAAACTCAAGTCGCTATGGCTTGAAATAGATCGACGATATTCTCCTTCTAAAAACGAAGACTCATAATCACCCTCAGAATTCTCATTAAACTGAACAGCATCTAACTCATAACTAAAAAACACTTCCCTTTCTTTTGTTTTATTGCTCAAAATCACTTTTGGGTTGATTTGAGTATAGGTGTCTTTTGTAGGAACGTTATCACGAAAAAATTCCGAGTCAGTACGCCCTAAAGTGATATCAATAGTTGGTTCTAAATACCAATCACCAATTTGTATAGGAATGACCTGCGAGGCCATACTGGTATTGATGATGCCTAACAAAGCAATGAATATGACCAAAAATAACGAGACCACCGCATTATTTATGCAACCTTTAAAAAAGTTTTTAAAGCGCTGAAACATACTATGCTTCAATGAAGGATTAACCATTACGGCTATCCCCTTGCAACCAGTCTTTGCGTTTAACCCACACACTGAAATTACTCGATGCTAATACCCGATACCATTCACCTTTTTTTTCTAAAATTGAGACAGATTCCCCTTTTTGAAAAAAACCAATAATCGTGCCCGAAACCGTTTTGGGCAGGCCTCTTGCCCGCACAGCTTCTTCAGTAATGATCCCCTGAGTTTTTGCTGGATTGGTAAATGTTACAAAATCCTGATGCACCCAAACCGGAAAACCAGATTGCCTAGACACTTTGAGCCAATTATTGCCACGGATTGCAACAACGGATATTCCTTGCCGATTAGGCACTTTTGTCATTAAACGGTTGTGAGAGTTAGGACCCGTATAAATGTCAATCGGCGCATCTGAGGATGGGCCTTTGCCGATGTCAGCCTCTGCTTTTTTCACAACATTTTTTTTCGCAGGGACAACGCTCTCTTTAACGGAAGTAGCTGGCGATAATGGTCTTTGATTATTTTGACTAATAGACTGATTCTCTAACGTTTTTTCCGACTGACTCCAACCTAACTTAGCCAATAAGTCTAGCGATTTAGAATCCCCTTGTTGTGCCGCCTTTTCAAACCAAAATTTTGCTTTCCGGTGATTCTCATCAAGGCCTACACCTAAAAAATAGGCTCTTCCCACGTTAAATTGAGCATGCATATGCCCAGCGTTCGCCGCTTGTAACCACAAAGACAACGCTTTATCTTGATCTTTAGCTACTCCTTCGCCAGTCATAAATTTCACACCAAGATTATATTGAGCTAACGTATGGCCTTGGCTCGCCGCCGCCTCATACCAATAAATTGAACGTTGATAGTTATCCGGAATAGGGTCTATGGAATCATAATATAAACCAAGCCGAAATTGTGCTTCTCGATCTCCAGTGCTTGCTAAGTACTGCCACCGCTTAATTTTTGATACACTTCTTTTTTTTAGCGTTTCAGAGGAAATATTTTTATTTGATCCACTCGTTTCTGCTGAAACATGTACAGGAAAGCACAGAAATAATACAAACAGGGGGATGTGTGCTAAAACCTTCAAATGCACAGGCAAACGAGAGGAGAAGCTAGTCATTTATCTTTATGCACAACGTTAACATCATTTAATTTTTGATAAACAATCATTTACAGCGACACACCTCGACAACGCTAAATGAGTTTATTCCCCCTCACCAGTTAAATTCATACTATTATCCTTTATACAACAGTCTAATCATGTGATATTACCCTAAAATTACTCGAATGAAAAATCAAGATAATCCGATTTATCATATGTTTACAATATTTTTCTAATGCAAAATGCCACAACCCATAACATCCAAATACTTAATTCATAGCCTAGTGGTAGAGTCATCTATCAATTTAACTCCACTGGAACCAATTGATTGTTTGAATTCACATTCAAAAGAAGCGGATATAAAGGTCGTATTGATAGGCAATGACCAGGAAGAGGTAAATCATTTTTCTGGCACACAAGCATCAACAAACAATTGCTGGATAGACATTGAAGAAATAGCCATATTCCATATCCAGAATGGCAACACTATTGAAATAAAACCACACCCAAACGCGCCAGAGCAAAGCATTTTACTATACTTATTTGGGTCCATTATGGCAGTGTGTTTATACCAACGAGGTTTGTTAGTCCTCCACGCCAATGCCATTGAAATTGGCGGCACTGCCGTATTACTAGCAGGAGACTCCGGTGTTGGAAAATCGACAACCGCCGCTATTTTTCATCAAAAAGGCTTTAATGTATTGTCTGACGACATTGTTGTGGTCAACACAGATGCAAAAGCCATGGGAGGCTTCCCGCAAATTAAATTGTTTCAAAGCACGCTTGATCAACTAAACATTTCAAGCAAGAATCTCACACCTATTTCTGCACAAAAAGGTAAATTCAGCTTCCCATTGACGCAAAAACACAATCAAAACAAACGAACTATTAGCGCAATATACATCCTCTCGACCGCTAACGAAAAAGTGAGCAAAGATTTTATTCTTTCTCCGATAAATGGAATTCAACGCTTTAAAAATTTGATTAAAAATACATATCGAAATGAATTAATAGATGGCTTAAACATAAAAGATCAACACCTAACTTTATGCGCACATTTATCTAAAAAAATACACTTAATGAGTATCGTCAGACCTGAATCCTATTTCAATGGGCATGAGTTAGTAGACACTATTTTAACGGACCTCAACAGCAACAATATATGCACCACCACCAACACTCTTAAATGAAGAGACGCCTTCAAAAATTATTCTATGCTTTATTAAACCCACAATGCTTACGTGGTGTCGGCATGTATCTGAGCAAATCAAAACCGTATCATTTACACCGAAAGCTTGCATTGAATATTCACCCTAAACTCTCGCGCAGCACATGGTACGCCATTTTAACGGCATCGACTATTTGCTGGTATTTTGCAATATTTTGGTTTCAATTAGCCCACTCATTACACATCGCTTGCAAACAGAAACAGTTCACGTTTCGCACAATATCCGAACTACTTTATATTGGGTTATGGCTAGGCGCCAGCCCCTACAATTATTTTGCACTAAACTTAACAAATGCTAAAAAATCAGATTGGATATTTTATATATTTTTAGAAGAACAAATCTCCTGGCATCATATTTTCAACTTAAACTCTCAGCATGCAAAAAACATTCAAAGCGATATTGCTATGCTGCGTGATAAACAAGCCTTCTCACAATATTTACTTCACAACGAACTGCCCGCAATTCCAACGCTTGCAACACTCACTCAAGCGATGCAAACAGATGTGCAGCTGATAGAACAAAAAATCAATCATCTTATAAAGAATGACACTAATTTTTTCATCAAACCACAATCTAGCAATGCTATGAAGGGTTGTGTATGGGTGAAAATCAATCAGCTTGAAAAAGACTGCAACGCTTATGGGATTAACTATGACAAACAATTTATTAGGATTCACAACAAGCAAAAGCTCGTTGAGTTTATTTCTTATTCGCTGAAACACCTAGAAAAAAAAACGCATTTACCCCTAAACCAACGCAATTTATTGCTCCAAAAAAATTACCCTAGCAGCAATCAAGTAAACGATATTTTGACAACATCTTTACCTAACTCATTGAGGTTGATCAGCTACCAACCGGAAGAAAACTCAAAAAATATTTTTTTGATTTATGCCTTATTAGAAGAAAGCATTGAGTCAGAAAACAATGAGATGCTTTGGCAGACACACAATATTAATATCTCTAGCGGTGAAATTCGCGGTCAAAAAATTAACCAATGGTCAACGATAATCAATCAAGTTATCCACGCACACTTATTGTTTCCTTCTGTATACACTATAGCGTGGGACGTTATATTGACCGAACAAGGATTTAAAGTAATAGAAGGCAACTTTGGCTGGGATGCCATCAACCCCCAACGAGTCAGTCACAGCCCACTCTTAAAGTTTTTCATTGAAGCTAACTAGGTGCCACACTCCAACTGGTCCCTCCCCAATTACCTTCAAACCATTGAGCATCTTTTCCTTCAGTCATGTTTAAAGGTACTGAGATCACATGGGGTGGTGCCCACTTCTTCAATTCAGCCTTGTGCAACTTCTTTTGAGATTGCAAGCACCCGCTTTGATCGCTATTAGATGAGTTACTCATCCTACAAACATAACAAAATTCTTCTTATAACGTCAATTAATTTCATTGATCATACCTACAATTATCAGGTCACATGGAAGATAGTAAACCTTTCATAGCAACAGCCTGCATAGCTTTTAAGATATTTCCTTGTTTATAAAATTTCAAAACATTTGCTTGTTCTGAAGATAATGAAACATAATTTTCTGACCCCTTCCATGGCACACGCATGCCTAACAACATGACTAAATAGCCTTCTTGAGAAAACAAATCGACCTTAGGCAACATCTGAAAACCCAGTGCACTTGGACCAACGTCTTGATAGAAACGAATATAGTCTTCGATGCCGCTTAACGGTGTTTCATTTAAAGCGAAGTTCCAAAATGGTGTTTGCAATCTGTCATTAAAACGATAATGTAAGGCCAAAAAATCTCGGATATTCTCCCACTCACGACGCACTCTATCATTATGATTTGCGCGTAAAGTATCGTTATCGCAGTCAATATTAAACGCACTGGCAA
>JBOEGT010000024.1:0-62001 GCA_050633585.1 Arenicella sp. | reverse complement strand
TTAACAGGAATTGCTTCTTCCTTTGTTCTCTTGGCCGCGGGTTATTTGTTCAGTTGGAGGTACAATCCCAAGATTTTTTTAAGCTGAATGAGATAGTTATGAGTAAAGGTAAAGTTAAGTGGTTTAATTCTGAAAAAGGATTTGGTTTCATCGAGCCGAGTGATGGCAGTGATGATTTGTTTGTACATTATTCTGAAATTCAAAGTGGCGGCGGATATGCAACTTTGAATGATGGTCAAGAAGTCGAGTATGAAGTTGGCGAAGGTCGTAAAGGCCCTTGTGCGACTAACGTTGTCGCTGCATAGATTTCTATGATTTAAATAACTAAGAGCGAATGCTTTTAGTTTAAAGGCAAGCCACTATTATTTAGCGGCTTGCTTTTTTTATGCTTGCTAAAATGACATTGTTTTCCTGAACAAGGTGTCATGATTTGTTTCTTTTGTTGATATGGAATTCATTTATACTGCTTTCTATGTATAGAATGATTTCTCATATTGTCTTATGTGTTAGTTTGTTTTTTGGTTTTGGCGTTTTTGCTAACGCTGGGAATCTGTTTCAAAAGCATCATTTTGGTCAACAATCCGCAGTGCTAGTGACCGAGGCTCAAGGCAGGGTCTTATATTCTTGGAATGCTGAGAAAGCACTGATTCCTGCCTCAACAATAAAGATTGCGACAGGGATAGCCGCCATTGAAAAATTTGGTTTGGATTACCGTTTTAAGACGGATTTTTTTGTTTCTGGTGATGTGCTGTGGGTAAAAGGTTACGGTGACCCATATTTAACTTCTGAAGAGTTAGATGTTGTTGCAAAAAAACTGATTCAACGTCTGGATGAACAGTTTCTGTCTATTCATCAAGTGGTTGTAGATGGTACGCATTTCCCTTTGTTAAAAGTTCCGGGGAGAGTGGCTAGTCAGCAACCTTATGATGCGCCCCTTGCGGCGGTGTCAGCAAATTTTAATACCATTAATGTGCGCAAGAAAGGGCGCAAGGTTTTGAGTGCGGAACCGCAAACTCCTATCACGCCGATTGCAAAACAGTTAAGTCAAAAGCTAAGCAATGGTGTGCACCGTATTAATTTACTAAAGACAGCGACGTCAGAACAATATTTTGCAGAGCTATTGGTGGCTAAATTACAAGAACATGGTTTAAAGAAGCCGTTAAGCACGCGAACAGGTTTTACGCCAGTAGAAGCGCAGTTGGTTTATCAACACGTCAACTCAAAATCGTTAAAAGAATCAATACAGGCAATGTTGTTTTTCTCAAATAACTTTATTGCGAATCAGCTGTTTCTACAAATGCGTGATACAAACGCTCAAGTTGGCTTTGATTCATCTTCTCGTTATGTGATGAAAATGTTGCAAGCCGAGTTGGGTGATAGCGATTCCGCAAAGATTGTCGAGGGTTCTGGCTTGTCTCGAGAAAACCAAATGACAGCAAAACAGCTTGTCGAATTGTTGGGTAAATTCCAACCATATAAGAGTCTGATGAAGCCTTATTTGAAAGGTAATGCATACGCTAAATCGGGCACTCTGAATGGTGTTCAAAACTTAGCGGGCTATATGACTAAGGATGGGAAAGAATATTTTTTCGCATTTTTGTTCAATAACTCTGTGCCTTGGCGGTTTAGAAATGATTTATTGGAGGAGTTATATGCAACTTTATGAATATAAAATTCATTTTTTTTCTTCAAATTTTGATTAATGCGAGTTTTGCTCTTTTGATTGTTGAATAAACTGGTAGAATGTTGCGCGGTTGTTCAAGCGGCTGGACGCGAAGAATCATTAAATCAGTAACATAAATTTAAACAAAGAGAATCTCTCATGAATGTTCACGAATACCAGGGTAAAGAAATCCTGAGAAAGTACGGTGTCACGACACCGCGCGGTATTGCTTGTTTCTCAGTTGATGAAGCTGTTGCGGCAGCAGAAAAACTAGGCGGCAATGTTTGGGTTGTTAAAGCACAGATTCACGCAGGTGGACGTGGTAAAGGTGGCGGCGTTAAAGTTGCTACTTCCATGGACAAAGTTCGTGAATATGCAGATGACATTCTCGGCATGCAATTGATTACTCATCAAACAGGCCCTGAAGGTAAAGAAGTGAAACGCCTTTACATTGAAGAAGGCGCAGACATTGCTGATGAACTATATGTCGGTGCGTTAGTCGATCGTGAAACACAAAAAGTGGTCTTGATGTGTAGCTCTGAAGGCGGCATGGATATTGAAGAGGTTGCTGAAGCAACGCCTGAAAAAATTCTGAAAATTTTTGTTGATCCAACAGAAGGTTTAAACCGCTCAGAAGCAGAAGATGTGTGTGCCAAGATGGGCATGCCAGCGGAAGCTGTTGCTGAAGGCGCTGACTTCTTAGCGGGACTTTATACTGCGTTTGTTGAGTCTGACGCAGCGCTTGCTGAAATCAACCCATTAGTGGTCACAGGTGACAAGCGAGTTATTGCGCTTGATGCAAAATTCAATATTGATTCAAATGCACTTTATCGCCAGCCTGAAATCCTTGAATATCGCGATTTAGATGAAGAAGATGCGAATGAAATTCGTGCGTCTGAATGGGATCTTTCGTATATCTCTCTAGATGGCAATATCGGTTGTTTAGTCAATGGTGCTGGTCTGGCGATGGCAACAATGGATATCATCAAGTTGTATGGTGGCGATCCCGCTAATTTCCTAGACGTTGGTGGCGGCGCCAAAACAGAACAGGTCTGTGAAGCATTCAAAATTATGCTTGAAAACCCAAAAGTTGAAGGCATTTTAGTCAACATCTTTGGTGGAATTATGCGTTGTGATGTGATCGCAGAAGGCATTGTTGCAGCAGCTCAACAAGTAGAGCTTACAGTGCCATTAGTTGTTCGTTTAGAAGGTACTAACGTTGAAGCGGGTCGTAAAATTTTAGATGACTCTGATGTAAAACTACAAACTGCTACCACAATGGCAGATGCGGCTGAAAAAATTGCTGCAGCAGTAAAAGGTTAAGGCCTTAGGAGATCAGATATGTCTATTTTAATTAATAAAGATACACGCATCGTTACTCAAGGTATCACGGGTAATACAGGTGAGTTCCATACAACACAATGTTTGGATTATGCGCATGGTAAAGAATGCTTTGTTGCAGGAGTAACACCTGGCAAAGAAGGCCAGACTGTTCAAGGCGTTCCAGTTTACAACACCGTTGCTGATGCGAAAGAAAAGCATGGTGTGAATGCCTCAGTTATTTATGTTCCACCGCGTTTTGCCGCGGCTGCCATTGATGAGGCGGTTGATGCTGAGTTAGATTTGGTCATCTGTATCACGGAAGGTATTCCTGTCGCGGATATGATCAAAACACGTGACCGTATGCGTAAAATGAACAGCAAGACAGTGCTTGTTGGTCCAAATTGCCCTGGCGTTATTACACCTGAAGAAGTCAAAATTGGCATCATGCCAGGCTATATTCATAAGAAAGGTAATATCGGCGTGGTTTCTCGCTCGGGTACATTGACTTATGAAGCGGTACATCAATTGACACAACTAGGCTTAGGTCAATCGTCATGTGTGGGTATTGGTGGTGATCCGGTGAATGGTATGAAGCATCTTGATGTCATGAAAATGTTCAATGACGACCCAGAAACTGAAGCGGTTGTTATGTGTGGCGAGATTGGCGGTACTGACGAAGAAGAATGTGCAGCATGGATCAAAGACAATATGACTAAACCAGTGGTTGGTTTTATTGCCGGTGTGACAGCACCTCCAGGAAAGCGCATGGGACATGCCGGTGCGATTATTTCGGGAGGCCAAGGTACGGCTGAATCAAAAATTGAAGCATTGAAAGCCGCAGGCGTTCATGTTGCATTGAATCCATCAGACATGGGAACAATGATGAAGAAAGCCCTAGGTTAAAACCAAGCTTATTCAAGAAGTCAAAAGCCGAGCTATCGAAAGATAGTTCGGCTTTTTTTTGTGTTACCAACTGTTAATTGAATTGATTGTAAGAAAGTCAGTGAAAAAGCTTTCTTATGTCAATAATGTGTAATTGGGGTGTTTTCGTTTATATGAAAGCATTGGTTTCGATTTCATGGCGAGTGTTGATGCAATCAGCGCTATAAAAAATAGAAGTAGTTAGCGTTGTATCGGAAAAAATATCTACAGATGTTGGATATCAAATGTTAATCGTTGTTTTATTTAATAAGAGAAAAGTGATGAAAAAAATAATTTTGGCAGTTTCTACAGCAGTGGCTTTTTCAAGTCTTTCATTGAGTGCTCATGCAGCAGAGTATGAAATTGATAAAAAAGGTGCTCATGCATTTATTAATTTTAAAATTAAACATCTAGGTTATTCATGGTTGACGGGGCGCTTTGATGACTTTTCGGGAAACTTTAGTTATGACGAAAAGGATGTTTCTGCGTCGAAAGTCACTGTTGATATCAATGTTGCTAGTATTAACTCTAACCATGAAAAAAGAGATAATCATTTAAGAAGTGATGACTTTTTAGATGTCGCTAAGTACAAAACTGCAAAATTTGTCAGTTCAAAAATCATGGACAAAGGAAACAATAAAATAGAAGTGACAGGGGATTTAACGCTGCATGGAGTGACTAAGAGTATTACTTTCAATGCTGAAAAAATAGGGGAAGGCAAAGATCCTTGGGGTGGATATCGTGCAGGATTTTCTGGTTCTACGACCTTGCAATTAAAAGACTTTAATATCTCTGAAAAAGTCGGCAAAGAAGTTGCGCTGGAGTTACATATTGAAGGTATACGAAAATCGTAATCGCTATATTTTAAGAACGATGAAAAAACCTGGCTATCAGCCAGGTTTTTTTATGTGTTTAAGATGGATAAAATGTCACTTTTTGGCGGATTATTGATTTTCTTGTTAAGGTGTCTAAGTCAAAAAATAGGATGAAAAAATGCTTAAAACAATAAAATATTTGCTATCAGTGGCAGTCATGAGTGGTTTATTGACCGCCACAGCTCACGCACAAAGTATTGACCAGGTTCGTTGGAAGAGTCAGGATAAAGTGTTGGCTCTTTTAGGGGAACCCTTATCGAAGTCTTCGCCTGTTGGGACCCATGCTACTTATCAATTGTGGACATATGATGAGTTTATTATCGCTTTTGCTAATCAGAGAGCATTTCATATGTTTTTCAAGGATGGTTTTACTAAAACAACCCTGAATTAATTGCTGAAAAATTTTCAGTGATAACGAAAATGAGCATATCTGAGTATTATTTGATTTGATCATCAGGCGCTAGTCAGGTTTACATTGTACAGTGTGATTTCCAATAAACAACGCGGAAATCATTATGCAAAAAACATATTTAATCGGCGGCTTGTCGCTTATTGTAGCGGCTATAGCAGCGGCCACAGCTTATGCGGGAAATAGCGCTAAGGCGCCTGAAAAGAGTCATGGTCTAAGTCCTGTTGTGGCGCATCAGAATGCTCTCGAAGCGCAAATTCCTGCCATGAAAGGGTATGATTTTCGAAGTCGAAAAATTACGTTGATGCCTGGTGGTGCAACTGCCGAGCATTCTCATGCAGAGCGGCCTGGGATTGTGTATGTTATGAAAGGCACTGTTGTTGAGTATCGAAACGGGGTAAAGCGTACATTTAAATCAGGTGATACATGGATAGAGAAAGCGGATACGGTTCACTGGGTGAAGAATCCGACTAATAAGCCCGCTGTCATTTTTATGGTGGATTTGCCGAAACAAAACTAGATGATGAAAAGCGGTATCTTGGTTTAGTTTGATACGGCCTTTTATGCGGTATATTGCGAGACTATGAAAGTTTTATTGGTAGAGGACGATTTTATCATTGCTGATGCTATTATGAAAAGCACAGCAAAGGCGGGTTTGCAGCTTGAGTGGGTTAACAGTATTAAAGCGGCAAAAGCGGCAGTGGATATAGATAAGCAGTTGACCTTGTTAATCTTGGATCTTGGTTTGCCTGATGGTGATGGATTGAATTTTTTACGTAGTATTCGGTCGGATGGTGCCGTCATGCCGGTGTTAATTTTGACAGCACGCGATGAGCCTAGAGCCAGAGTGTTGGGTTTAGATAGTGGCGCAGATGACTACTTAATTAAACCGTTTGATATGAATGAGCTTGTCGCAAGAGTGCGCGCCTTGCAGCGTCGTAGCATGGGACGTGCTGCTGCGTTAATAGAATATGAGCGACTGAGTTTAGATCCCGGGCAAATGCAGGTCTATCTTGACAATCAGCTTGTCACCTTGCCCCTCAGTCAGTTCAAGTTGTTGCAATATTTATTAGAGTCCACGGGACGCGTGAAAACAAAGCAACAAATTATCGATGCACTCTATAAATGGGATGAATCTGTCGAAGAAAATACGATTGAAGTCTATGTTTCGCAATTGAGAAAACAATTATGGCCAACACTAATCAAAACAATGCGTGGCATTGGTTATCTAATTCCAAGAGTGGAGAATTCTCGCTAAAAAAGCGGCTACTGATTCGTGTCGGTTTGGTGTTTTTTGTCGCTTGGATAGTCTCTGCGATATATAGCAAATTTCTTGCTTATCATGAAACGCGCAGCTTTATTCAGAATCAAGCACAAAATTTAGCGGATAACTTGGTGGGGGTTTTGTCTCAGCAGAATTTTGAAAGTGTTGTGTTGCCCGCTCAACCTACGCAGATATTGTTGGGATGGCGGGGCGAGTCTTTGGTGATGCAGCAAGGAAACATCTTGTTGCCACGTCCAGTCAAGCAAGAAGAGTATGTGAAGAAGATTGATGGCATTAATTGGGTGATTAATACACAATGCTTTTCAGGGAATTGTGTTCTTGTTGCGTTACGAGATTTAGAAAGGCGGTATATTGTTCGCAGGATAGTTGCTTTTATATTTCTTCCGTTATTGCTAATTTTATCGTTTGCTATGTATGCCATTCACTTTGCGATTCGCTCTGGTTTGCAACCACTGAATAAATTGGCAAATACGGTTTCTGAAACGCCAGTTGAAGACTTGAAGCCTTTTCCAAAAGATGTGCATGCCAGTGAAATTCAACCATTGGTTAATGCGTTGAATCAGTTTATGACGAACATTAAAAAACAGCTTACCAAGGAGCGGCAATTTCTTGATACGTGCGCGCATGAATTAAGAACCCCTGTTTCAGGCTTGGTTTCACAAATACAATCTGTCGATAGTTCGCAGTGGGAGAAATTACCGAATATTGAAATTGCCGCAAATAGGACGGTTCGAGTGGCAAATCAATTTTTAAGTTTCGCAAAAGCGGTGAATGCTGAAGCGTTAGCTGCGGGGGCTGAGAGCGCTGAGAATTTTGATTTATGCGAATTAGTGAGGCACTTAATCAGTGATATGTTGTCAGCTCATACGTGTGTTGATTGCGAAATGAATGGTGTCAATGTTTTACCCGTCAAGGCTGATTCATTTGCTGTAGAAGCAATTTGTCGGAATTTAATTGAAAACGCTATTCGCTATGGTTATTCAACAGAACGCGAAAGAACGATGATGTTAGTTTCCATTGAGCAGGTAGGAGATCAAACACTGTTAACGGTTGAGGATGCAGGTAAAGGCGTGGAGCCTGTGTATTGGGAAAATTTGATGGAGCGTTTTTACCGTGTTCCGCAATCATCGGTTGAGGCCAAGGAGCTATCTGCCTCCACTCAAGAAGGTGCTGGTTTAGGCTTAAGTATTGTCAATGCAATTGCTAAGCGTTATGGCGGTTCAGTAACGATAGGGGTGAGTGAGAATCTAGGAGGTCTAAAAGTGATCGTTAAATTGCGAGGTATCAATCAATAGTGATAGCAATTGTGTTGGTTTGTCGTTGAATTGAATGTTTACAAATATCAATAGAATGCTGTTTAAAGGTTTTTATTATGAGTTCATGTGTTGGTTTTACGTGCGTTTAAAACCTGCATCGGCTAAAATCCGTTTTTTATTAATGCATCTTTTGCAAAGCCTTACTCATGAACGCACGCGTCGCTGAAGTTACTCGTAATACCTCTGAAACTCAAATTACGGTCAAGCTAAACCTTGATGGTACAGGTAAAACTAGTTTTGATACTGGTGTGCCTTTTCTAGAGCACATGATGGATCAAATTGGTCGTCATGGTTTGATCGATTTGGAGATTACATGCAAGGGTGATTTGCACATTGATGATCACCACACCACTGAAGATATTGGCATTACTCTAGGTCAAGCATTTGCTCAAGCCATCGGTGATAAGAAAGGCATTACTCGTTATGGCCACTCTTATGTACCATTGGATGAAGCCTTGAGTCGTGTCGTGATAGACTTTTCTGGACGGCCAACATTAATGCATAAAGTGGATTACAAACGCGCTCGTATTGGTGGCTTCGATGTTGATTTGTTCGATGAGTTCTTTCATGGGTTTGTGAACCATGCGTTGGTGACTTTACATATTGACAACATGAAAGGTAAGAATGCGCATCATATTGCTGAGACAATATTCAAAGCGTTTGGCCGTGCTTTGCGGATGGCGTTAACATTAGATGATCGCAGTGCTGGAGTGATTCCTTCAACGAAAGGGTCCTTATAAGACTGTTGGCATTAAGCCAATTTACCTCTACTTTTAGACACACTTTTTATGCAACTCGTTATTGTTGATTTAGGCATTGGTAACCTGCGTTCTGTTGAGCAGGCGTTTAAGGCTGTTTCGCCAACGCAAAACATTTTGGTTTCTTCGCGCGCTGAAGATATTGAGAATGCCGACCGTATGGTGTTGCCTGGGCAAGGTGCTATTGGTTCTTGGTTTAAAGCCTATGACGAATATGGTGTTGCTGATGCAGTGGATAAAGCGTTGGCTGAAAAGCCCTGTTTTGGTATTTGTGTTGGTATGCAAGCTATGTTTGCTCACTGTACCGAAGATAATGGGGTTGACGGTTTAGGCATTTTTGATGGCGAGGTCGAGCATTTTACGGCTCACCAGCCGAGTGATGTGCATGCCAAAATACCTCATATGGGTTGGAATCAAGTCACGCAAAAAACAGACCATCCAATTTGGCAAGGGATCGAAAACCAAGCACGTTTTTATTTCTTGCATAGTTATGCGGCAACGAGTGCTGATGAGTCAATTATTCACGGTATGGCAAACTATCACCATGAATTTATCGCTGCTGTGGGAAGGGATAATATCTTTGCCACGCAATTTCACCCAGAAAAAAGCCATGACGATGGTTTGCAATTATTAAAGAATTTTGCGAACTGGAATGGTGCTGTATAAAAGTATCACTGTTATTAAAAGATAAGAGAAACATTCTCCATGCAAATTATTCCTGCAATTGATTTAAAAGAAGGTAAGTGCGTTAGGCTTCGTCAAGGCAAAATGGATGACTCCACCGTATTTAGTGAGTCTCCAGTTGAAGTGGCAAGTCAATGGGTTGAACAAGGCGCAAAGCGTATTCATTTAGTCGATTTAGACGGTGCTTTTGCTGGCGAGCCTGTGAATGCACATATTGTGCATGCTATTGCAGAAAAACATCCTGATATTATTTTGCAAATTGGTGGTGGTGTACGAAATCGTGAGACGATAGCTACGTATATTGATGCTGGCGTGCAATTCGTGATTATTGGCACAAGAGCGGTGAATGAACCTGAATTTGTGGGTAAGATCGCTGCTGAGTTCACAGAGAACATTATTGTCGGATTGGATGCCAAAGACGGTATGGTAGCCACCGATGGTTGGGCAAAAGTATCTGATGTGAATGTGATTGATTTGGCTAAGCAGTTCCAAGGGGATGGTGTGCAATCAATTATCTATACCGATATTGCACGAGATGGCATGATGCAAGGTGTGAATATTGACGCGACCCAAAAGTTAGCTGAAGCCATTGATATTCCTGTGATTGCCTCCGGTGGAGTGACCAATATGCTCGACGTTGAGCAATTACTCACGATCGAGCACTCAGGTGTTGAAGGGGTGATTACGGGTCGAGCCATCTACGAGGGAACCTTGAATTTTGCAGAAGCTCAGGCATATTGTGTTGCTAAGGTTTCTTAGGGTAATCGCGTAAAATCGATTGATATAAGCAAATTAATACACATATCCACGAATTTATATAAACCATTATGGCGTTAGCAACACGAATTATTCCTTGTTTAGATGTCGATGCTGGTCGCGTCGTTAAGGGTGTTAACTTTGTTGGCATTCGTGATGCAGGTGATCCTGTCGAGGTGGCAAAGCGTTATAATGAGCAAGGCGCTGATGAAATCACTTTCCTAGATATTACGGCGAGTTCTGATGATAGAGAAACGATTGTGTCGGTTGTGGAGCAAGTGGCTGAACATGTTTTTATTCCATTGACGGTAGGCGGAGGCATTCGTGAGCTCAAAGATATTCGTAAAATGCTGAATGCGGGTGCTGACAAAGTTTCTATCAATACGACTGCTGTGTTTAACCCTGATTTCATTAAAGAAGCCAGTGATTTTTTTGGTTCACAATGTATTGTTGTGGCGATTGATGCGAAACAAACGCAATTTAAAAGTCAGGGGGATGCCGAAGATAAATGGGAGATATTCACGCATGGTGGTCGTAAGCCTACGGGAATTGATGCAGTTGAATGGGCTAGAAAAATGGATGACCTCGGCGCAGGCGAAATTCTGTTGACCAGCATGGATGGAGATGGAACCAAAGCAGGCTATGACCTAAAACTGACCTGCGCGGTATCAGAGGCGGTGACTATTCCTGTGATTGCTTCAGGCGGCGTTGGTAATGTTGATCACTTAGTTGATGGTGTGACCGATGGCAAAGCGGATGCAGTGCTTGCAGCGAGTATTTTTCATTTTGGTGAATATACCGTTAAGCAGGCGAAGCAAGCGATGCAAGCCGCGGGCATTGAAGTTCGTTTGTGATGTTTCGAGATGGCGTTAGCAATGACACTGAATGCAAATAATCATGTTGTTATAGAGTTTGTTACTGTAACACGAGGCGGGAGTGATGGTTTAATTGCAGTGGTTGAGGTAGATGCTGAAACAAAGTATTTTGAGCTTTTGGGTTTGCAGTCAATGTTAAAAACCTATACAACTCCAGATCAGCAGCTTCAATTGCAGCAGGCGATGACGGCATTGCAATCTATTGATAACTTAGATGACATTGCTGAGTTTGAAGGGGGCTTGCCGGTCCAAGGTAGTTTGTTTTAAGTTCGTCAACTGACCAGCATAAGAATTGCTTTTCTAGCTATTCAAAGGCAAGTGTTTGGCGAAAAAATCGATGAAAACTCTTACTTTTGGGGCTAATTGTCGATTGTTTGCAAATACGGCATTCACGGGTGTTTCTGAGGATTGAAAATCCATTGCAAGCAGTGAGCCTTCCTTTAGTTCTTGCTGCACAAACCATTGCGGAATAAAAATAACCCCAAGATCATTTAAGGCGGCGTTCTTTAGCATGTTGACGCTATTAGCTGTGAGGTTTCCTGATACAGGCACTTTAATCGATTGTTCGGCTCTTTTGAAGTTCCATGTGGTTGAGCTTGTATTGGTGCGAAATGATAAGCAATTGTGATGTTTTAAGTCTGAAGGTTCTATAGGATAGCCATTTTTTGCTAAATATTCTGGACTAGCACATACGATTGACGGACTGGACATTAATTTGCGTGCAATCAAATTTGAATTGTCTAAGTGCCCTATACGAATGGCTAGGTCAATGCCATCCGCAACCAAATTAACGATGTTTGCGCCTAGTGACAGGTGTAATTGTATGCCGGGATATTGTTCAAAAAAGGCAGGTAATAACGGTTGTATAAATGCTTCGGCAAAATCTTTTTCAGTGGTGACATGCAGTATCCCTTTAGGTGAATCGCTTAATTCATTTACCGCCACTTCGGCGGCTTCAAGTTCAGCCTGAACGCGTTGAGCATATTGGTAATATATTTCTCCAGCTTCTGTGAGGCTTTGCTTTCTTGTTGTGCGGTGAAATAAACGAGCACCTAGTTCTTTTTCTAAATGCGAAATTTGGCGAGATATGGCGGATGGTGCCATATTAAAATGACGTGCAGCGCTGGAAAAGCTGCCACTTTCGATGACTTGAATAAAAATAGTTAAAGGAGTGTGTGATTTCATTTGTGATTTTTTTGCATAAGTGCGTTGATTGTTTTGCTGTTTATGTTGTTTTAGAGATAAATAATACTACTGTTCTTACATTATCTAAAACATTTAATTTTTATAGCGAGGTCTATCTCATGTCTAAAAAAACAGCATTAATAACAGGCGCTTCATCAGGGTTTGGTCGGTTAACGGCGCTTGCGATGTTGGCTGAAGGTCATACTGTCTATGCGACGATGCGTAATGTGAACACTAATAATTCAGAGGTTGTCAGTGAGTTGGAAGGTGCTGGTGCGGTAGTTTTGGAGCTTGATGTGACTGACAACTTGTCCGTGAAAGCAGCAATTGAGGAGGTGTCAAAGAGTGAAACTGCTTTGGATGTGTTGGTCAACAACGCAGGAGTTGCAGCTGCCGGAATTTCGGAAAGTTTTCATATTGACCAAGTTCAGAGTATGTTTGATGTCAATGTGTTTGGGTTGATGCGTGTCAGTCAGGCTGTTTTACCGCTTATGCGTCAACAAAAAGATGGTTTGATTATTAATATAGGCTCGATTTTGGGGCGCGTGACGTTTCCATTTTTTGGCTTGTATGGTGCAAGTAAATATGCGGTTGAGGCAATAACGGATAGTATGTCTTATGAGCTCTCTCAATTAGGTGTGGATGTTGTGTTGATTCAACCCAGCGCATATCCGACAAATATGTATGCCAATGCAATCATCCCAGAATTGACTGATGTGGTGGGTGAATATGGAGACATTGCTCAAATACCTGAGGCAATTAGCTCAACCATTGCATCTATGTTTGAAGGCGATGATGCGCCTCAACCTGCTGATATTGCAAATGCCGTTGTTGCCATCGTTGCTCAAGAGAAAGGCCAGCGAGAAAAGCGGACAGTCGTTGGTGCTGGTTTCGGCGCTGATGCCGCCAATGCCGAAATTAAACCTATTCAATCAGGCCTCATTGCATCGCTTGATTTGAGCTTGCTTGAACAGGTTAAGGTGTAAAAACTCGAGTATCGATATTAAGCTCAGGTATTCTAACAAGACGTGTGAACTTGCTGCGGATGTTAGAGTGCCTGAAAATTGCATGTCCACTGTTGAAGCGAGTGAAGGGTTAAATTTCTTGCAAGAATTCAGTGAGTCAAATTTGACCATTTCTATTGGCGTGCATCCCAAAAAACAGAATGCGAAATTCATCTTTATCGCGAATGGTTTCACAGCGAGTGTTATTACAGTTGGTCTGAGTTAACAGCTTCGTGTCTTGTGTTTCTAAAGCGTCGATGCAGTCTTTGCTTAACCCGAATTCGTCTACCAATGAAACACTTTGCTTTAATTCGTCAAGAGAGCAATTGTCGGCGTTTGAATTTAATTGTTTGAAGTGCGTAGTCATGTTGCTGAGCATGGATTTTTTGAACGCCTCAAACTTGACTAACTTATCAGCATTTTAATCAATTCTCGTAAACTCTTGACCGTCTAGCCTTTAAATCGGTTTTTTTGAAAGACTGTCTTCATATGGGTTCACATGTTGATTTTTTAACAACTGTTGCGTCGGGTTCTTCCTTACAGGCACTGGGTAATGCTGCGTTTTTAATGACGGTTTCATCGAACATGTTTGCGTTATACTCTTGCCGTTGAATGACGCCATCGCCATTTGTGTCTAATTCAGAAAAGGCCATGCGGATGCTTGCTTGCGCATGAGTGTCCTGCTGAAATATAGATAGTGATGACGCAATGCCTAAAGAAATGCACACGATGCCTGTGATAGCAGTTTTTGTGAACTGTGGAAAACGGGGTATCATGGTTCTATTCTCAAAATGAATAGGTTGTGCTTCTGTGTTTGAGAGTTCTTTTTCAATCATTTCGCGCACCGAACTGCTAATAGTTCCACCTTTTTTGCAACTCAGTATTGAAAGTTGTTCTTTAAGCTCTGGAGAAATACGTAGTTCAATTTTGGCTATTTTTTTTGACATAGTGTTATATGTTTTGTTGAATATAAAAAAGTAAGTCACCGTTGAAATTTAATTATTCACTTTGAGTACTATGTTACAACTTATAGCATGTCCGAACATAGAGGTTTTGTGTCATGACACGCAGGTAAAGTTGCTATTTAGCGATTTTTATTATTTGTGAGGTTTCTTAACGTCTAAAGGTCTTAATAGATGAGTGAGATAAAACTGAATTTCTACAAAATTGGAGGTTATTTTTTTGACGACAGAAACGATTAATATTCAAGTATATCGGTGGGCTGGCTCGTGGGGGCCGTTTAAAGTGAATATCCCTTGTGGAGAGTGTTCATTAACGGCAGATATTATTCAAGACACGATTGAAACTGACCTTGAAGGAATATCGGTTAATTTAGACATTCGTGATTGGTTAAGCGAGTGGTGGAAGCCTTTATTGAAAGGTGGATGGCATGCGCCAATTATCATGGTGGAAGGAAAGATCATTAGTCAAGGGCGTGCACTAAACCGTGGAGTGTTGACTCAGGCCGTTATCGAAGCGCATGCAAAAAAAACGCCTATTTCCAACGAAAAAAATATTATTTTTGGCAAAGCTAGTTGTCCGCATTGTGTCCGTGCGAAAAAGAACTTCGATGACCAAGGAACCCCTTATACATACTATGACGTGGTCAAGGAGCCGCGGGCATTGTATGAAATGTTAGCTCGAGTGAAGCCCATTATTGGAGAGAAAACTCCTGTCACAGTGCCACAAATATGGATGCAAGGAAAATATATTGGCGGCGCATCTGAGTTGAGTGAAAAGTTGCAGGCTGAGGTAGAGCCTAACCCGGAACGAGGAAGGTGTTCTTTATCGGCTGATTCTGTATCATAAGTGAACTTTTTTTTATCATTGCGTGTTCATGCCTATAAAATGTTCACTGCAATTGCTATGATGCCTCCTCTTTAAAAGGTAATGGACAAAAGGAGTCTGTAATGGAAAAAACGATCAAAGTCTTGTTGGCTGCGGCAGGTATTTCAATGTTGAGTGCGTGTGGTAGTGGTAGTTCTTCATCGTCAGTTGATGCAAGGGGCTGTCTGTCATCAGAAAGTGTCTCTGGAGGATTCAGGTTTACAAATAATTGTGACTTTAAAGTCAATGCTGCTTTGCTCGATCCGTTATTTAGGTTTGATTTAGAGCCGATGGAAACTGAATTCCTAGCAGTAAATGACTTTATTATTAGAGTTGGTGTCTGTAAAGCGCCGTCTAAGCCAAAAGATGTAGGTGGTGGCGAGTTTGTTTGTGACTAGTTGTTTGGGCTTCTAGCGCGTTAGCTGCTTGTCAATAGACGCTAAAATCGCTCTAAGAATATTCATTTCTTCTTTGTCGGGTTCTGCGCGCGCAAACAGTGCGCGCAATCTCAACATAATAGGGCCGCCATGGCCTTCACGGATAAAGCCTGTTGTTTTGATGGTGTCTTCTAAATGCAGATAGAAGCGCTCATGGTCTTCCCTATTGGCTAAAGGCTTGCGTGCTTTGGTTTCTTTCAGCGTGCCGGTCGTGTCTAGATGGCCTTTGTTGGAGTGTTCTGCAGGAATATCTTGTATATGACGTTTATATATTTCATAACACAGTGTCTGTGCAGCTGCAGCAATATTTAAGGATTGCATCATCGGGCTAGTGGGGATGGTGACTCGATGAGTAGCATGTTGAATGTCATCGTTATGAAGTCCCATTCGCTCAGGCCCCAAGACTAACGCAACATTATTATCAGTGTTGTGAGTTTCGCCGAGTGTATTCATAAAAGCGGCGGCCGTCTCTTCAGGGGTTAGTTCAGGTAAATCAATACCTCTAATCCTTGCAGTGCTAGCAACGACAATCGTGCAATCTTTTATGGCGCTAGGGATATCATCCACAATCATGGCGGTTTCAATGATGTCTTGGGCGCTCATGGCCATTTTATTCGCCTCTTCTGAAGGGAAATCTTTAGGTGCCACTAAGCACAAGTCGGTCAAGCCCATCGTTTTCATGGATCGGGCGACAGAGCCTATATTTCCTGGGTGAAAGGTTCGAACCAGTACAACACGAATATTATCCAGTCTAGATGGTCGATGGTTTTCAGTAAATGATGCTGAGGGGCGGCGCGTAGGCATATGTATGAATATAGTAGTTGTGTGTGAAGTGTTGCGAGCCTTCTTAATCAGGTAAAGACCAATTAATGGGGGAAAGTCCTTGTTGTTCTAGGTAGTTGTTTGCTTGGGAAAAGTGTTTGCACCCTAAAAAGCCTCGATGTGCCGATAAGGGCGAGGGGTGTGGGGCGCTTAATACTAGGTGTTTCTGTCGGTCGATAACTTGTCCCTTTTTTTGTGCATAACTTCCCCAGAGCAAAAAAACAATGTGTTGGCATTCGTTATTAATGATACTTACAGCAGCGTCTGTAAAGCGCTCCCATCCTTTTTTTTGGTGTGAGGCGGCTAAAGAATGCTCAACGGTAAGGACGCTGTTGAGGAGCAAAACACCTTGCTCAGCCCATGTCTGTAAGTGCCCATGCTGTGGGGGGGCGATGCCAAGATCCGCATGAATTTCTTTATATATATTGACTAAGGATGGGGGAATACGAATGCCTTTGGGGACCGAAAAGCTTAGTCCATGTGCTTGTTGTGGGCCGTGATAAGGGTCTTGTCCTAGGATGACGACTTTCACCTCATTGAGGGGAGTCGTGTTAAAGGCATTAAAAATGTTTTCGCCTGCCGGATAAATTGCTTTTCCCGCTGACTTTTCATTTCGGAGAAATTGTGAGAGCTGCTGCATATAGGCTTGATCAAACTCACTTTTTAAATGTGTTAACCAACTTGAGTGTAGTTGTATATCACGGACAGGCATGTATTCCCCCATTTTTGTTGTATCTTTCCTAGTGTGTATGGTTAGGACGAAGGTCTTTTTACAGGTTTATTATACCCTAGTATAGAAACGCCAATGACCACCAAAATCATACCTAGCGCATGGAATATTGTGAACGGTTCTCCAAGCAAACTGACAGCGAAAAAAGTGGTAAATACTGGGCCAATAGTGCCTGTAATGCTGGTCCGATCAGGTCCAATTCTGGCAATGGCTTCAGAGATGCAAAAGCTAGGTATGATCGTGCAAAAGATGGCAATGGCAAAACTAATTAAATAAACCGTAGAGCTAGTGTTGAGATCTTGAAGATCGTTAGTAATAAGGAAGTGTATGATGATACCAATGCTCGCGGCAATCATGGCGATGCAAGTAAACATGCGGCTTCCAATTTGGCTGATAATGCTTTTGCCAAACAATACATAAAAGGCAAATACAATCGTAGAGAGGCCGACAAAAATACTGCCTTTGACAATGTCGTTACCATAATGCTGTAAATCATGTAAGAAAATGGAAGCAATACCGCCATAGCTGAATGCGAGTGCGACCATAATGTTCCCTTTAATGGGCTTAGCAAAAAACAAGGCGCCGAAAATAACGACTAAGGTTGGGTAGGTAAACAATAATAGGCGTTCTAATTGTGCGGAAATATATAACAACCCGTATAGATCCAATAAGCTGGCTGCATAATACCCCATCAAGCCAATAACGCTGGTGAAAACGACAATGTTGGTGTTGATGCTTTCTCTGCGTTCTTGATCGCGAAGGAAGTAACATAGCAGCACAATGTAAAATGGCGCAGAAAAGAGCATGCGGAGGGTTAATAAAGTGACGCTATCGACACTTTCTTGATAGGCAAATTTGACAAGAATAGGGCGAATAGAAAACAAAGCAGCGCCGACAATGGCAAAACCTAAGCCAATTAAATAATGTTTTTTGTTTTCAATAAGGTGATTGTTGTGAGTCATAGTCCTGTTAATCCATAGTGTTAAAACAAGGTTATTTAACGGGGCTTTGATTTGAGGATTGAAACAAGCGTTTTCTCTGGCTTCGATACTCAAGATCGTAGCCAGAAAAAAATGAATGATGCATTAATACACGAGGCTACGCTGAATAAGCAAGAGCCAGAGTTTTTTCAATAAAGTGGTTTGTGTAAGATTGAAATGCATAGCTAGATGTTATGGTTTTTTTTAAGGCGGTGCAAATGCTTTTAAGTGACAATTCTGAGAAGTGGTGCTTTTGTTGGTATCGGCTTGTTAACGGTGTTTTTTGTTTTTAAGGGCGATAAATTTTAAAAAAATGTAAGTAGTTGTCCTATTGTCCGTTCTTTATATACGAAGATTAGACACTTTTCTTCATCCTCTTTAAGGTTAGCGGTGGTGATTATGTATTGCTGCTGCTAACCTTCTTTTTTTAGGTTTATATGTTTTAAGTTTATATGCTTCGAAATTGTATGAAATTACTTTTTATAGTTATCTTTTTATCTTTGGTTTCATCATTTGCTGCCGCAAAGTCATATCAAGCGCAAAACTTCAAGAGCTCAGCTTCCCAAGTGTCGTTGATCGAGCTATATACCTCAGAAGGCTGCAGTAGTTGTCCTCCTGCAGATCACTGGTTAACAACATTGTTGGAAAAAGATAATTTATGGCGTGATTTTGTGCCCGTAGCATTTCATGTGGATTACTGGGACTACATAGGTTGGAAAGATATCTATGCTAAAAAGAAGTTTAGTGAGAGGCAGCGTTTATATTCTTTGGAGTATCGTGAACGAACTGTTTATACGCCGGGTGTTCGGGCTGAAGGTCGAGAATGGCGTCATTGGCGTCGAGCCAATTTAGGCAAGCTTGCTGACGTTGATCGCCAAAAAGTTGGTGTTTTAAATGTTGATATTGCTGATGATGGTTCATTTAAAGCAACTTTTGATCATTCACAACAGGGTAAATTGGCGCTTGAAAATAAAGGTGGTTCTGATGTCGATTCAGGGTCAAAAACAAAGCCTTACTTTTTGACAGTCGCCTTGTTGGGCATTGGAATCAAGACAGACGTGAAACGTGGTGAAAATGCCGGAAAAACGCTTCAACATGATTTTATCGTGTTAGATAGCATTGACTATGAAATGAATAATTCTGCTTGGCAAGGCAAGTTGCCTCAGTCGGATGTCAAAGCGCCTCGTTATGCTATTGCTGCCTGGGTATCAAGTAATACAAGTTTAAACCCTATCCAAGCGCTTGGTGGTTATCTGGATTAGGGTTTTGAGCAGGGAATGATTGGCTTTCAATACATATGTTTCTCAAAGAAAAGAAGTTCGTTTAGCATATTCTTATTGAGGAGATTTCTTTTGAGGTAGGTTGCTCATGATCACACCTACCAAAATAACGATCATTGACACTAGCATGGTTGTTGTTAACGATTCATTTAAATAGCTAACTCCCCAAAATACGCCAAAAACAGGAATGAGAAATGTGACGGATACTGCGCTAGTGGCATCCACCTTTGATATTAATTCAAAGAAAATAATAAACGCAAAACCTGTACATAACAGTCCGAGTAATAGGGTTGCATTCCAAGCTTCTGAGGATATTGACGTGTCTGGCCAGAAGTAAATAGCAAGTGGCAATCCTGCGATGGCCGCATAAATGGTGCTGGCAGTTGCTACTTGAAGTGGAGCAATGTCATTGAGGTATTTTTTTAAATAATTAGAGCCATAACCATAGAAAAAGGTGGCCAATAAGATAGCGGCAGAGCCTAATAGGTTAGATTTAGCAAAATCACTATTGGTGTGTAAGCTGGAGCTGCTGACTAAAATGCTCACACCTACAAACGATATAACAATCCCTGTGATTTGAATGATTGAAAATTTTTTCTTTAACCAGAAGAAAGCGACGATAGCCGCCCAGATAGGTGTTGTTGCATTTAAGATGGAAGCAGCACTTGCGGATATTGTCAGTTCGGCTTTTGCATAGAGTATAAACGGGAATAGTTGGCCGACTAATCCAGAAATTAACCAGTGCCAGCGTTTATCTTTTTGCAAGATGATTTTGAGCAAAATACGCCCCTGCCCCATCAGGATGCTGACAATGATCAGGAAGAGTGCGGCTAAAATAATCCGCATGAATGCTAGCGCAAACGAACCGAATTCCGGTGTGGCTATTTTAATGAACGAGAATGATAGTCCCCAAATTGCGGCGAGAAAGACAAGGTATAAAAAGTATTTAGGTTTCATTGTAATGCTCGTCTATGCCTGAGAGGTTTCAGGCTCTACAATAAACGATATGAATTTTTTAGCACACTGTTTTTTAGCACAGCCGACACCTTTTTCGTTGTATGGAAACCTCTTGGGTGATTTTGTGGCAGGAGCTGATTTAACGCAACAGCCACCTGAAGTTTTGGCGGGCTTAGAAAATCATAAACTCGTGGATAAATTTACGGATGCACATTCTGTTTTGCCAATCTTAAAGCAGTTGATGAGCAAGGATAGACGTCGTTTTACGGGTATTATTTCTGATGTGGTTTTCGACCATTTCTTGATAAAACACTGGGAACAATTTAGTGATAAGAACTTGAGAGTGTTTGTCGATGATGTGTATGAGAATCTTCTTCAGGTGATGCCTTTAATGCATGATCGAATGCTAGGGTCTATGCAATTCATGATGAAAGATGATGGTTTATTAGTGAATCAAAGCTTGGAAGGTGTGGGTACAACATTAGACCGTTTATCTCATCGTATTCGATTTGAAAATAAACTGTTTGGCGCCGTCGATGAAGTGGAAAGATATTATATAGATTTTGAAAAGGCCTTTTTATGGCTTTTTCCAGAGTTGATCGCTATCGTAGAGGAAAGGGCTATTGAAATATAAGGCAGTTGGTGATGAGTTGGCATCTAAAAGAGGGTAATTATGCAGCGCTATGGCATTAAGGTTGGCATCATTATTGTTGTTGGGATATTACTGAGTTCGTGTGAGACCGTTGGGTATTACTCTCAGAGTGTTGTCGGCCACAGTAAGATGATGTTGGCTAGAGAATCTATTGATAAAGCAATAGATGTTAGCGATGGTAGGCGTAAGGAACTGCTGGTTTCTGCGAAATCATTACGGCAGTTTGCCGTTGATGAGCTAGCGCTGCCCGATAATGATAGCTATTTGAGCTTTGTTGATATGAAGCGAAAGCACCCTGTATGGTCAGTGGTGGCAGCAGAAGAGTTTTCTATTACGCCTGTTCGGTGGTGTTATCTAGTGATTGGTTGTGCCAGTTATCGCGGCTATTTCTCTGAAATAGCCGCGAATACGTATGCTGAAAAAATGCAAAAAAAAGGCTTTGAAACAATTGTTGGAGGAGTGACGGCTTATTCAACATTAGGTTGGTTCAATGACCCTTTAATTCCTTCGATGATGCGCCATGGTGAAGTGCCAATGGCGGAAGTCATGTTTCATGAACTTGCTCATCAACAGCTTTATGTGAATGGGAATAGTGCTTTTAATGAGGCGTTTGCTACTGTGGTTGGGGAGTATGGCACGGTTCGTTGGTTGGCATTGAATAAGCCCAATAAGTTGGCGACATATCAACAGCGTATGCGTGTGAGAAACGATTTTTCAGCGTTGATTAAGTTGACCAAGTCGCGCTTAGAAAAGCTTTACCAAGAGCCATTAGATAACTCCACCATGCGTGACAACAAGTCTGAGATATTTCAGCAATTTAGGCGAGAATACGAACAGCTCAAGCAAGGGAGTTGGTCAGGGAAAGCGTGGTATGGCTCGTGGATGAAGCAACCATTGAATAATGCAAGGATGGCTTCCTTTGCCACTTATAGAGATTTGGTTCCACAATTTTCCGCGCTACTGAAAAAGTGTGGCAATGACTTTGAGAAATTTTATCGTGTAGTCGCTTCTCAAAAAGGTAAGGGCAAGCAGGCAATAGTGCCTGTAACTTGCAGTCTTTAGTGTTCATGTATCGATAGAAAACGCCTTTTGTTAATCGTGTATGAACCCATTGAAAACATCAGGTCGTAAATCGACAGGCTTGAGTTGGAAGTTGATTGCTTGGCAAATAGGTAATACATATTCGGCAGGTATGGCGTGATCTCGATGTAGCCAGTTCCATATTCTCGGTTGAGAAACATTGATAGCTTTGGCTAATGCTGCCTGTCCCCCTGCTATATCCACAGCTTTCCTTAGGTTTTCTTTCATTATTTAAATATAACTAAGGTTATTTTTAAATGCAAACTTATGTTATTAGGAAGATACAACAATTGTTATTAAAATGTCTGTATGGCATTAGGTGTAAACGTAAAGAAAAGAAGGCTGCAGCTGGGCTTAACTCAAGGTGAATTGGCTGAAATGATTGGTGTGAGCCAGGTTGCAATCGCTAATTTGGAGAAGCGTGACAGTCGATCATCAAGAAATCTGGTTGCTTTGGCTGATGCTTTGCAATGCAGTGCTCGGGAGCTGGAATCTGGCGTTGCGATTAATGAGTCAGCCGTGGCGTACCAAGCTAAGCCACTAATTGCGTCTGTACCAGTGTTGCAAAGTTCTCAAATCTTGGCGTGGCCGCAAAAGGTTAAAACGTCAACTAGTATTGTGCCCAGGATAGGCGGTGGTGTTAATGCTTATTGTTTTGCTGTTGAAGGGGACTCTATGACAGCGCCGATTGGCGTCAAACCATCATTTCCGGATGGATATCTTATTCATGTTGATCCAGATTTAACGGCTAAACATAACGATTATATCGTGGCTGATATCGGCAATGGGCAAATCGCCTTCAAGCAGCTTAAGTTTGAAGATGGTCGGGAATATTTGAAATCCATCAATCCTGAGTTTGGTATGGTTTTTGAAAATTTCGACATTATGGCCGTTGTCATCGGAGCAAGCCTCCACCTTTAAATCTTTGTTCGTTTTGTAGTTGCTGGATGTATGCTGCAAAAAACGTTGCATCTTTAAATAACTTAAGTTATATTTTGTTTTCTCGGATGGGAGAGATAATCGCTAAGTGTAGTTATACGGATAAAGTTGAAGGAGGATGTTTATGTCATATACAGCTTACTTAATAATGACCGTTGCGATTGTTTTAAGCAGCGTGCTTATCAGTTTTACGTTAATGATTTAATGCTCGGTGTTACGCCTAGAAAGACAGCAGGCTCTGTCGGCGGTAAGAAGTACCTGTTTGACTTGCGAAAAAATACACGATGAATGCGTTGTTGTTAGCATGTTATGTCGTTTTTCGGCTGAGGCGAAACATAGCAATGCTACCAAAAAGATTGGGAAAACATTGTTGAATAAACGTTGTTTTATAGTCGTTGTTTAATACGCGAGATTCTAAAATTTGAATGTTTCGGTTGTCGCAAAATTCTTCGAAATCATGGACTGTAGAAAGCCTGATGTTGGGCGTGTCATGCCATTTGTAAGGTAGTCGTTTAGAGACGGGCATTTTTCCCCCTAAAGCGAGTTGCAAGCGAATGCTCCAATGACCAAAATTTGGAAATGATACGATCGCTTCTTCACCAACTCGAAGCATCTCATCAACTAAATCGGTGGCGTGCTTAATAGATTGCAGTGTTAGGGATAAAACAACGTAATCAAATGTTTTATCTTCAAAACTGGGTAGTCCATCATTTAAATTCATTTGAATGACATTGATATTATTATCTATGCATTTAGCAATATTTTTTGCTTCTCGTTCTAAGCCATAGCCATGGATGTTTTTGGTGTCCTGTAAATGGCGCATTAATGAACCATCAGCGCATCCTAAGTCTAAAACTTGCGCATTGCTGCTGATCCAGTCACTGATGATTTTGAAATCTTGGCGAGGTGTTTGATGAGCGGTTTTATGCATCATTTTATACCTTGATTTTGTTCATGTAACTTTGAAAAACATCAATGTAATCTTCTATTTGCATAAGAAAAGCATCATGTCCTTGCGGGGCATTAATTTCAGCATAGCTAACGTTTAACCGATTGTCTTGTAATGCTTTGACTATTTCTCGTGAACGCTCAGGAGAAAATCGCCAATCGCTGGTAAAAGACATCACTAAAAAGTTGGCTTTGGCAGTCTTTAGCGCATCGCTTAAGTTGTCGTCATGGGATTTTGCGGGGTCAAAATAATCCAGAGCTTTGGTCATGAGTAAGTAGGTGTTCGCATCGAACTGGTCAGCAAAGCGATCACCTTGATAGCGCAAATAGCTTTCGACGGCAAATTCGGCGTCATAACTAAAGTCAATGAGCTGTTTGTCTTGAAGAGCGCGGCCGAACTTCTCAGCCATCATGTCATCCGATAAATAAGTGATATGTCCCAACATGCGGGCTACTCTCAGGCCGTTCACTGGCTTTGCATTATGGTCAAAATATCGACCTGCATAAAATTCGGGGTCGCGACGAATGGCTTGACGCGCTACTTCATTGAATGCAATGTTTTGAGCGGTTAGCTTTGAGGATGAAGCCGCAAGAATGGCATGTTGAAGTCTGTCTGGAAAGCGAGTTGACCATTCCAGCGCTTGCATGCCTCCAAGGCTGCCTCCGATAATCGCAGCCCAGACGTCTATGCCTAATTGGTCGCTAAAAAGTGCTTGTGAATTAACCCAATCAGCAACGGTAACGATAGGGAAGTCAGGGCCATACTGTTCGTTAGTTTTTGGGTTGATGCTTGTGGGGCCAGTGCTGCCATGGCAGCCTCCGATATTGTTTGAACAGACAACAAAAAATCGATTTGTATCAATCGTTTTTCCAGGGCCTATGAGCTCATTCCACCAGCCTTCAGATTTTCTTGAATTTTCATGGAACCCTGCAGCGTGGTGGTTGCCACTTAATGCATGGCAAATTAGGATGGCATTGCTTTTTTCAGTATTGAGTTCGCCATATGTCTCATACACCAAAGAATGGGATGTGAGGGTTTCCCCACACTCAAGCTCTAATGGCGAATTAATCACCATCGTTTTAGGTGTGACTATTCCAATCGAATTCGCAGGTAAGTCTGTTTTTAGTGCTTCGGCATTCATAACGAAAGAAGGGTGCAGAGCACGTTAATTATAACAACGAACGCGCTAAATCGGATATTGGCGCAACAATAATGATTAAGCTAAGTTGTAAGAAAATTAAGATCAAAATAGGGGATAAATCCATTCCTCCCATGCTCGGAATAAGGCGTCTAGCTGGTGCCATTAAAGGTTCTGTTAGCGAATAGATGACCGATAAAAAGGGGTTGTAACTGCCTTGAGGTGCAATCCATGAACTAATCACGCGAATGAGCAAAGCCCCAAGAAAGATAAAAACGCTGGATTTTAATATGTCAGCTATTGCTAGCATGATCAGCCCTGTAATCGCTGGTGTTTGTTTGCTCATTGCGAACAGAATAAAAAACTTGATTGCTGTGAGAACAATCGCTATTCCCAATGTTGCAAAGGCAAAGCCACGGTTAGTGGTGATAACTTGCCGAAAAGGTATTAAAAGGGGGTTGGTGAGTTGTACCAAAAATTGGCCTATGGGGTTCCTGAAGTCGGCGTGTGTCCAATGCATCCAAAAACGAATGAGCACACAGAAAATATATATCCCGAAAATAGCATCAACCAGAAACGCACCACCATCACTTAAATAACTCATAATTTTACTCTATTATTTTTAACTCATTGGATTTAAGCTCTTCACCTAATTCGATAGAACGATTGAGTGCAGCATTAAAGGCAGTGTCTATGATATTCGGTAGTTGTTGGCTTTGGAAGCTCAGTAATGCTTGTTCGGTTGTGCCTCGTGGTGAAGTGACATTTTTGATTAATTGTTCAATGGATAGTTCACTGGATTGCATGAGCTTTGCTGAGCCTGCGCAAGTGTCGATAGCCAGCTGTTTGGCGACATCATGATTGAGTCCTGCCTTTGTTGCTGAATCAATTAATGATTGCACAAACAGCATGAAATAAGCCGGGCCGCTGCCGGACAAGGCTGTGACAGCATCGATATCTGTTTCCTGGTTAACCCATAGAGCAGAGCCAACCGCTTTCATTAATGTTTCAGCGATGCTTTTCTGCTTAGCGTTGGTGTATTCATTGGCAAATAAACCGCTTGCACCCGCTTTAACCAAAGCAGGGGTGTTTGGCATCACACGGATAACGGCAACATTTGCTGTCGGGGCTTGCTCTTGTATGATCGTATTAATCAATTCACAGCTAATGCCTGCTGCAACTGAAATTAACAGAGGTTTTTTATCAGCGATGTCATGCGATATCGGTGTTAACACTTTTGACATAACCTGAGGTTTCACCGCAATGACGATAACATCACTTTGCGCAACAAGCTCGTGATTGTCATGACAAGGGGTGATATCAAATTCTTTGGCAAGGTTTTGTAGTTGCTCAGCATTGGGATCAAACACATATATCGATTTGCTGGATAAAACCTCCGGAATCAGGCCGCCAATAATGCTGTGAGCCATGTTGCCTCCGCCGATGAATCCAACCGTAAATGTTTCAGTTTCCATATTCATGTATGTTTTAATTGAATGTTTGATGTTAAATGATGTTGATTGTACTGGGTCTATGTGCGCGTTCCAAATAAATCGGTGCCAATACGGACCATTGTTGAACCTGCTGCAATAGCGGCTTCTAAATCATTCGACATGCCAGCGGAAATGGTATCAAGCTCAAGGTTAAGTGTGTGATTAATGCGATCTAATTCATTTTTTAATTGGATAAAACAAGATATTTGTTTTTGGAAGTTGTCTTGGGGTTTTGGCAGTGCCATCAATCCGCGCAAACGAACTTGGTTTAGGGGTTGGATCTGCCTCGCTAAGTCGAGCGCTTCATTGAGCTTGACTCCTGATTTACTTGGCTCGTTGTCTAAGTTGATTTGTATCAAAATGTTAATAGGGCGGTCCTTGTCGAGTTGATCATTTAAGCGTTTGGCTATTTTAAAGCGATCAACGCCATGAACCCAGTCAAAATGAGAAGCAATTAGCTTTGTTTTATTACTTTGAATTTGCCCGATATAGTGCCAAGTGATGTCTAAATCAGTCAGGTTTGCCTGCTTTTCAATTGCTTCGGATAAGTAGTTTTCACCAAAATGAGTTTGTCCGAGAGAAACGAATGTTCGTATTAAATCAGCGGACTTGGTTTTGCTAGCACCAATGAGCTGTATCGAGTTTTTATCTCGGCTAACGTTTGCGCATGCGTTATGAATGCGTTTTTGAACATTGAGTAGTTTATTTTTATGGGTGTCTATATTGCTCATATTGGCTTGATGAATTTTTGCTTTTGCAAGATATTACTCGATATAGAAGAATCGTGGTTTCGATTTCTTAATTGCCATAGTATTATATCTAGCATAATCGTTGAATTTTCATTCATTTGGATTGAGAAGTTGACAAAAAATAACGAAAAATAACAAGAGGGTCCTTTCTATGGATATCGCAGAATTACTCGGTTTTGCAAATAAAAACGGCGCTTCTGATTTACATCTATCATCTGGCATGCCGCCAATGATTCGTGTCGACGGTGAAGTTAAGAAACTAAAGCTCCCAGAGCTTGATGCAGAAGCAGTTCAAAAAATGGTCATTGATATTATGAATGACTACCAGCGCAAAACATTAGAAGAAAATCTAGAAGTGGATTTCTCTTTCGAATTACCTAATGTTGCGCGTTTTCGTGTCAATGCTTTTTTTCAAAACCGGGGGCCTGCAGCAGTCTTTAGGACCATTCCTTCTGAAGTGTTGACATTAGAAGATTTAAAAGCACCTAAGGTGTTTGAGACGATTGCACAGAACCCCAAAGGTTTAGTGCTGGTTACTGGGCCTACCGGTTCGGGTAAGTCAACGACCTTGGCTGCCATTATTGATTATATTAATAAAACGCGTAATGATCATATTTTAACCGTCGAAGACCCCATTGAATTTGTTCATCAAAGCCAAAAAAGTTTAGTGAATCAACGTGAGCTTCATCAGCATACGCACTCCTTTGAAAATGCGTTGCGCTCTGCGCTTCGTGAAGATCCGGACATTATTCTTGTGGGCGAGTTGCGTGATTTAGAGACTATTCGTTTAGCGTTAACCGCTGCCGAAACCGGCCATTTGGTATTTGGTACATTGCATACTACGTCAGCTTCTAAAACGATTGACCGTATCGTGGATGTGTTTCCAGGAGAGGAGAAAAACTTGGTACGTTCAATGTTGTCAGAATCAATTCGTGCTGTGATTGCGCAAACCTTATTGAAGAAGATTGGTGGAGGGCGTGTTGCGGCACATGAAATTTTAATTAGAACCAATGCAATTTCAAACTTGATTCGAGAGGATAAAGTAGCGCAAATGTATTCCGCTTTGCAAACAGGACAGCAACATGGGATGCAGACATTAGATCAGTGTTTAGAAAACTTGGTCTCAAGCCGTCAGATATCATTGGTTGATGCAAGGCGTAACGCGATTGATAAATCAAAGTTTATGTAGGCATGCTCGAGTATGTAAACGAAAGTATGGAACGGTTACTGTTTAATCTATTGATAAACGCAGTTAAAAAATCCGTTGTTATAAGGCCAGTTATTTAGGAAATTATTATGCATTCTATTTCAGATCTTTTAGCCAATGTTGTGAAGAACGAAGCGTCAGATTTATTTATTACGGTAGGTAGTGCGCCGCTGATTAAAGTGGGTGGTGTGATTGTTCCGGTTAAAGGCGAGGACTTAACCGCTAGGGAGTCACGTGAACTATGCTATAGCATCATGAATGAATCACAGCGTCGAGATTTTGAGGCCGATAAAGAGTGTAATTTTGCGATTCACCCTAAAAAATTGGGCCGTTTTCGTGTCAATGTTTTTATGCAGCAAGGCAGTGTAGGCATGGTGCTGCGTTACATTAAAAGTGATATTCCTAATTTTCAACAATTACGTTTGCCTGATGTATTAAAAAAAGTAGCATTGCATAAGCTGGGAATGGTTATTTTTGTAGGTGGTACGGGTTCTGGTAAAAGTACCTCAATGGCTGCGTTAATGGATTACCGGAATTCAAATATGTCCGGGCATATTATTACTATTGAGGATCCGGTTGAATTTGTTCATAGTCATAAAAAATCGGTGGTGACCCAGCGTGAAGTGGGTATCGATACTGATTCATTTGAAAATGCCTTGGTCAACACTTTGCGTCAAGCGCCAGATGTGATCCAAATTGGTGAGATTCGTACACCTGAAACAATGGAAAAAGCCATTGCCTTTAGTGAAACGGGCCATTTATGTATTGCTACTTTGCACGCAAATAATGCGGTTGGCGCCATTGATCGCATCATTAACTTTTTCTCTGAAGAGCGTAAAGAGCAATTATTGAATGACTTGGCTTCAAATTTATATGCGGTGATTTCTCAACGCTTGTTGCCAACGAAGGATGGTAAAGGTCGTGTCGCTGCTTTGGAAATTTTAATTTGCTCGCCATTGATTTCCGATATGATCCGGGAGGATCGAATCGAGGAAATTTATGAAGTGATTGAGCGTTCAGGTGAGGAGTGGGGAATGCAGACGTTTGACCAAGCGCTGTTCGAAATTTTCGAAGACGGTTTGGTGACCTATGAAGACGCAATGAAAAATGCGAATTCTCAGAATAACTTACGCTTAAAAATTAAGCTCGAAGGGAAGAATGCTTCAGTAGCTGATATCGGTAGCTCGTTGAGTGATGTTGATCTGGTAGATGATGATGACGATGGTTTTTAATTGTCTTGGCATTAAGCCTTATATCACTGTTGAGATGCAATGAGGCTATTTGACTAATTGCCCATCCATGATAGTCGTGATGCAACGCCCTTTCATCGTTTCCCCAATATACGGAGTATTTTTGCCTTGGCTCAGTATGTCGTCGACTTTAAGTTCCCATGAGGTATTGTGATCAACAATGATGCAGTCAGCAGTGCTGCCAATCGATAACGAACCGGCATTGATTTCAGCAACTTTTGCGGGCTTGTCAGTGACTAAGCTGAGTAATGTTTCAAGGTTTATTGTGTGTTCTTCTGCTAGTTTTAGAATGCCTGGTAAGAGAATTTCTATACCAGAAATACCTGGCTCAGTTTCACTAAATGAGGCCAGTTTTGCATCGGCATCATGTGGTTGGTGATCAGAGCAAATGGCGGTAATGACACCTTGTTTGATACCTTCAATCAGTGCAAGCTGATCGTTACTGGTCCTTAGTGGTGGCTGAATATGAAAGTTGCTATCAAAGTCTTTCATATCACATTCGTTAAGCAGTAGGTGATGAATGTCGACATCAGCGGTGATGTCTAGGCCTTTTTTTTGTGCTTGGTCAACCATTTCCACTGAGCGAGCGCAGGAAAGCCCCATGAAGTGAGCTTTGACACCTGTTGTCTCTATTAATGCGATATCGCGGGCAAGGCCAACAATCTCTGCCGCGGCAGGTACTGACGGGAGGCCTAGTCGCGTGCTAGTTAACCCTTCGTGTACGCAACCATTTCCGAGTAATTCGTGGTCTTGCGGGTATAAATGCACTCTAATGCCAAAGCTTGCGGCATATTGCATGGCCCGGCGTTGCATGAGCACGCTTGGAATAATGTTTTTTGCATTGCTCGTGCCTGAGCAGCCAGATTTTGACATTGTCCAAATGTCTCCGAGCATTTCGCCTTTTAATTGGTGAGTCAGAGCGGATAAAGGGTGGATTCTTGCGCCATTGCCGAGTCTTGATTTTTCTCTAATGGTGTTCGCAACAGAGGGTCTATCAACAATAGGGTCGGTGTCTGGTTGAGCACAGACAGAGGTGATTCCAGATTTGGCTGCCGCATAAGTTTCAGAGGCGATCGTTGCTTTGTATTCTTGACCAGGTTCTCGAAAGCGAGCGCGTAAGTCGACTAGCCCTGGAGTCACAAGTTTATTTGTGGCATCAAAGACTTCTGCTTGCGCAAATTGTTGTTGTATAGCGCTCAGTTCTTTCAGTTGTGTTTCAATATGAGCAATTTTATTGCCAGTGATAACAATATGAGCTTTGGCATTGAATTGGTTTGCGGGGTCAATAACGTGACCATTCACAATAATTATTGACGTTGTTTGTTTCATCGAGCAGCCTCTGACCGATGTTTTTGTGTGATTTCCATAATGGCCATCCTTACCGCAATGCCATTAGTTACCTGCGGTAATATTAATGACTGTTGGCTGTCGGCAATGCCGGATGAGATTTCTAGCCCTCGATTAATAGGGCCCGGGTGTAAAACAAGTGCTTCTGGCTTGGCAAATTGCATTTTTGCCTTATCCAAGCCAAAGGCGTTAAAGTATTCTCGGTCGCTAGCAAATAATTGTCCTTCCATGCGTTCACGTTGTAAACGCAACATCATCACAATGTCAGCATCTTCTAAGCCTTCTTGCATCGAATTGAATGACTGAACGCCCATTGAATCAATTTCTGTTGGTAGGAGTGTGTTTGGTCCAATGACTCGAATATCTTTAGTGCCTAATGTTTTTAAAGCGCCAATTTGAGAGCGAGCAACTCGCGAATGAAGAATGTCTCCAACGATCGCGACGCTTAATTCCTGGAAGTTGGGTTTGTGTTCACGAATAGTGAACATGTCTAGCATGGCTTGAGTTGGGTGTGCGTGACGACCATCTCCTGCATTTAAAACGCTGACATGCTCTTCAACATGTTGAGCAGCGAAATAAGCCGCTCCAGCATGACTGTCTCTAATGACGAATTGATCGGCGTGCATTGCCTCCAGGTTATGGATGGTGTCTAGTAATGTTTCGCCTTTGGTTGTGGAGCTGCGAGCGACATTTAAATTAATGACGTCAGCGCCTAAGTGCTTAGCGGCAATTTCAAACGTTGTGCGAGTGCGAGTGCTAGGTTCAAAAAATAAGTTAACAATAGTCCTGTCTTTGAGGATATCTGTTTTGATTAACTTGCTTTTGTTTTTTTTAGGATCAAATTGAATATAGCGTTTTGCCGTATCCATGATGTTTGACAAATGCTGTTCGGAGAGACCATCAATGGTCAGAAAATGTTGCAATTTCCCATGTTGGGTCAACTGTAATTGCGCGTCACTCAAGCGTTTAGACCTCTTAATGCTATTAACAATGAAGTGTAGTAATGGACTCTCATTGAGTGGCGATAATACGTGGTTTTGATTGAAAAACCAAACACATTTTCACCGTTTCTTTGCCTAATAATAGGATTTGCTTATCAATAAAAAAGCTATTTTAATGAATGTTTGTATTTATGTAATGGTTTCAAAATAGGTTTCTATAATGAGTCTGGCGGCAATTGAATCACGCTTTTCTTGTTTTTGGTGTGCTTTTACTTGTGCGGAATGTAGTTCGAAATTGGCTTGCTCTGTCGTGAGTGATTCATCAATGAATATCGATTCTAAGCTGAAATCTTCCTGAAGGAATCGTGCCAGTTTATTGAGTTTTTTTATAAAACCTTTGCTGGCGGTGGGAGGTTTGCCAATGATGGCTATATTAGGTTGCCATTCTTCAATGGTTTTTTTGAGCTCATGCTGTGCAGGTAAGTCGTGGACTGTAGAAATTGATTTGAGTGCTTGAGCTGTTTTAGAGAAGGTTTGTCCAACGGCTATGCCGGTACGTTTAGTGCCAAAGTCGAAACCAATCACTACCTGATGTTCCTTCATGCTAATGTGTCAATGTATCGTCCGCGCCAATAGCGAGGAGGTTATTTTCGTTGAGTTGCTTCACTGCGGATAGTGTTTGGCGTAAAAATATACGTTCGCGTAATATGAATGATATTGGTATCCGCTTTGAGCATGCTGTCACTAAATGGCTTATAGGGTGAAGCCGTTCGGATAAAGTCGATGGCTGTTTTATCGAGTAAGGGGTTACCTGAAGACTTTAGAACTTTAATGCTATTGATGGTGCCGTTTCTGTTTAATGCTAAGTCGGCAATTAGGCTGCCAGACAACTTTTTGTTTCGAATTTCAGAAGGGAAATTTAATGAACCAATGCGTTCTATTTTTTCAACCAGAGCCACTAAGTATGCCGCAGACTCACTTCGAGCTGTATCCGGAGATAGGTACTCACGTTTAGGTCGTTTTTGAAAATCACTGCGCTCTTTGTTGTACTTTGCAGCAAGTCGTTTTTTTTCGAGGCGAATTTGTTGAATGGATTTGATTTTATCTTTTCGTTGTTCCTCTTTTTTGTCAGTGGGTGTCTCTTCGTCACGTTGAATGATTTCGCTTCGACCAAATGAAACAAACAGCTCTTCAGTGACTTCTTCAACCTCTTTATCGGAGCTTGCATTAATGGCGAGCTGTTCGACGTCGTTCGGTGTCACGGCTTTCCAAGGTAATGGTGTTGAAGCATCTAGTTCTGAAGTGCCTCCGCCGGAATTGTCAGATTGTGCTGCAACAGTAGCATCTTCACTTTTTATGTTATTGCTTTGGTTGACGATAACGACATCTAGTGTGTTGTTGACGATGCCGGAGTTGATGATTTTAGGGACAGCAAAACCGACGGCTAATATCAAGAATATGTGAGCGGCAGCTGATATAAATAATGCGCTTTGTAGTCTGCCATCGACAAAAAAACCTGTGCCGGGTTCTTTTAATAAGCTGCTTGGGACAGCGTGATGAATTCGTGCTTGAGTGTTGCTCATGAAAGTTTTTGTTCTACGGCTTCCATTAATGTTGAGGCGATATCGAGACCATTTTGCTCATTTAGCTCGCGAATGCATGTTGGGCTTGTCACATTTATTTCAGTGAGATAATCACCAATTACATCTAAGCCTGCAAAGATGATACCGCGTTTTTTGAGTTCTGGGCCAACAACTGCGCAAATTTCTCGGTCACGTTCTGAGAGTGGTTTGCTTACGCCTGTGCCGCCAGCGGCTAAGTTTCCTCGTGTTTCGCCTTGGCTTGGAATGCGAGCCAAGCAAAAGTCAATCGGTTTACCGTCAATGACTAAAATGCGTTTGTCTCCGTCAGTGATTTCTGGGATATAGCGTTGGCATAATGTAAATTGTTTGCCATAGTCTGTCATGGTTTCAATGACGACGCCAAGATTGGCGTCATTTTTTTGCAGGCGAAAAATAGATGTGCCGCCCATACCGTCAAGCGGCTTGACGATAATGTCATCATGTTCCTCTAAGAATGCACGTATTTGCCTATCATTTCGAGTGATTAAGCTTTTAGGGGTGAGCTCAGGAAACCATTGAGTGTACATTTTCTCATTGCAATCCCTAAGCGCATTGGGCTTGTTGACGATTAGGCTGCCTGCTTTTTCAGCTAACTCTAAGATGTAGGTCGTGTAGACAAATTCCATATCAAATGGAGGGTCTTTGCGCATGAGAATGGCATCTAAATCACCTAGGTTAATGGTTTTCGTATGTGTGAATTCAAACCAGTTATCAGGGTTCATGGCGACTTTTATTCCTCGGCTTGTCGCTTTAGGGCTGCCGTTGTCGACAAAACAATCGCTTTGTTGAAAATATTCCAATTGCCAGCCACGTTGCTGTGCTTGCCACATCATTTCCAATGTCGAATCTTTTTTGTAGCTAATGGATTCAATCGGATCCATTAAAATGCCAAGCCGTTTAGGTGAGTTAGCCATGCTGTTGTTCTCTATCGTTGTTCTTTGTCGTGGTTCTCAAGTGTGAGTTTTGAAACGATCTTAATGGTATCAAGTTTAAATGACATCTGCTTTTTCTCTTGCTGCAGCTAAACACGCCATACGAGCAATGACGCCATAGGTGTAAAATCGATTGGGAGGGCAATCTGGATCCCCATCAGGTTCTGTGCGAACACAATCATCTGCAAAAGGTAATGGTTCAAAATGAGCGCCTGGCGCATTGAGGTTTTCGTCAATGCCGCGGTTGGTGTGCACTCGATAAAAGCCACCGACAACAAAGTTATTGATCATATAAACAACAGGTTCCGCAACATCATTGTTCTCTCCCCAGGTTTCATAGGTGCGAACGCCTTCTTGCACCAATATATTGGCAACATGATGGCCATCTTTTCCTTTCGCCATTTTATTGCGTTGTTTGCGGTTCAGGTCGCGAACTTCGTCTGGATTGCGGACAACCATAATGTTCATACCATAGGTGCCTGCATCGGCTTTGACAAAAACAAAAGGTTCTTCCTGAATGCCATATTCATCATATTTGGCTTTGATGGCAAGAAGTGTTTCTGCCACTTTGACTGATAAGCAGTCTTCGCCATCACGAGTTTTGAAATCAATCTCGCCACACTGGTTAAATATGGGGTTCAATAACCATGGGTCCATGTTGAGTAATTCAGCAAGTTCGGTCGCAACTTGCTGATAATGGGTGAAGTGTTCAGATTTTAGTCGGTTTGACCAGCCAAGTTCAGGTGGTGGAGCGATGATTTGATCGACGCCTTTTAAAATGTCAGGGAAGCCGCCACTCATGTCGTTGTTAAGAATGATCATGCAAGGTACTTCATCATCGACATAGATCTTGTCACCCACGCGTTTGAGAGGGTGTCTAGTGACCGACTCACCCGAATCAAGCGCTAAAGTACTCGATTCAGTTAACTCGGATGAAATTGAGCCGATTTTGATTTCATAGCCGGCTTTTTTGAAGTAGTGCTCGAGTCGAAGCACATTTTTCCAGTAGAACTGATTACGCGTATGATCTTCTGTTATCAATAAAATTTTACAGGCATCCGGCATATAGCGGTCGGTGACGCTTTGAATGGCATGTACGCAGAGCGCTTCCATGTCAGGGTTGATGTTATTAAAGCCGGCGGGGAATAAATTGGTGTCTACAGGTGCAATTTTATAACCGGCATTGCGAAGATCAACGGAGGAATAAAAAGGCGCAGGAGTGACTTGCCATTGGCTACGAAACCATTGTTCAATTTTGTCTTCATTAGCAATTAGCGTGCTTTCGAGTTCTTTTAATGGGCCTTGGAGCACTGTGCTTAGGCGTGGAACAGCAGAGTTATTCATAATTTTTTCTGTTTGTAAGCAGTTCGTATCTGTGTCAGCGAGTATAGCGCTAGTACAGCACATAGTTATAGTTCTATTAATTAGGCTCGCTAAAAAATGTTTGGATGAGGTGAAAATAGCAGTAATCACTGTTTGAAAAGCAAGTCATCTACAAATCATCACGATTTTTTTGCAAATCTTTAGTAAGAATCACTCATCCTAACGATGCAATATTGGGGCTGTTTGGTTATCATACAAGCCTAATCAATCAATAAGAACTTATCAATGTTGTGTAAACGTTTCTAGCGGTTATTTTAACGCGAGAAAAAATACAAAAAAGAATGTTCTTAGAATGATTGTGACCGACTAATATGCCAAAAACTTGCGCGTATATAGTGTTAATTAACTCGGTTTGTTTGAAAATATTTAAACAAGCTAAAAGACTGTGAAAAATAACCATGTCATCTGTCTCTCGTCAAACGCTGGCTAACGCCATTCGAGTCCTTTCTGCGGACGCTGTTCAACAAGCTAACTCAGGCCACCCAGGTGCACCTATGGGGATGGCGGATATTGCTGAAGTATTATGGAATGATTTTTTAATCCATAATCCTGCAAACCCTGGCTGGCATAACCGAGACCGCTTTGTGTTATCTAATGGGCATGGATCAATGTTGATATATTCATTGCTCCACTTGTCAGGCTATGACGTTAAAATTGAAGATATTAAAAACTTTCGTCAAATGCATTCGAAAACACCCGGGCACCCTGAGTATGGTTATACACCCGGTGTCGAAACAACGACTGGACCACTTGGGCAAGGCATTACGAATGCAGTAGGTATGGCAATTGCTGAAAAAGTATTAGCGGCACAATTCAATCAGCCAGGACATACGATTGTTGATCACAATACTTATACCTTTTTAGGCGATGGTTGCCTGATGGAAGGTATTTCACATGAAGCGTGTTCGTTAGCGGGCACTTTAAAGCTCAACAAACTGGTGGCATTTTGGGATGATAATGGCATCTCAATTGATGGCGAAGTAGAAGGCTGGTTCACAGATGATACGCCAAAGCGATTTGAGTCTTATGGTTGGAATGTGATTGCAGGAGTTGATGGGCATAACTCTGAACAAATTAAAACCGCTATTCAGCAAGCGAAAAATAGCGATAAGCCAACCTTAATCTGTTGTAAAACAGTGATCGGTAAAGGTTCTCCAAATAAGCAAGGTAAAGAAGATTGCCATGGTGCACCATTAGGTGGAGATGAAATTGATTTAGTTCGTCAAGAGTTGGGTTGGGAGCATCCTGCTTTTGAAGTACCTGCGGACATTAAAGATGCTTGGGACGCAAAAAAACAAGGTCAACAAGCCGAGTCTGATTGGAACAAGGCACTCTCAGACTATGAAAGTGCACACCCTGATTTAGCCAAAGAATATACACGTCGAATGAATGGTGAGATGCATGCTGATTGGGCATCGGCTGCGGATGCGTTTGTTGCTGAAACAATTGAGAAAGCTGAAGACTTAGCGAGTCGCAAAGCCTCATTAAAAGCGCTGGAAGGTTTTGGGCCTAAATTACCAGAATTATTAGGGGGCTCTGCTGATTTAGCGGGTTCCAATTATACGATTTGGTCTGGTTCAAAAGGTATTACTCCAACGGATGCGAGTGGCAACTATTTATTTTTTGGTGTACGTGAATTTGCCATGTCAGCGATGCTAAATGGTATTGCGTTGCATGGTGGCTTCAAAGGCTATGGCGCGACATTTTTAGTGTTTTCTGATTACGCACGCAATGCTATTCGTATGTCAGCGTTAATGAAATTGCCAGTTATTTATGTGTTTACACACGATTCAATTGGTTTAGGTGAAGATGGGCCTACGCATCAACCTGTTGAGCACTCAGCCAGCATGCGTTTGATTCCTAATTTATCGTTGTGGCGTCCTGCCGATACGGTTGAATCAACGATTGCTTGGCGATTAGCTGCCGAGTCTACGGATCAGCCGTTTAGCATGGTGTTCTCTCGACAAACATTGCCATTCCAACCGCGTTCTGAGCAGCAGGTTGCAGATATTAGCAAGGGTGGTTATATCCTAAAAGATACATCAGGTCAGCCTGATTTGATTCTAATTGCTACGGGCTCTGAGGTGGGTTTAGCGATGGACAGCGCAACAGCACTTGAGAAAGAGGGCACGTCTGTACGTGTGGTCTCTATGCCGTCAGTCGACTTTTTTGCGAAGCAAGATCAAGACTACCGTGATTCAGTATTACCGCCTAGCGTGACAAAGAGAATCGCCATTGAGGCGGGTGCGACCGCTGCTTGGTATCAATATGTTGGGCTTGAAGGGGCGGTGATAGGTATGGATCGTTTTGGTGAATCAGCACCGGCTAATGAGTTATTCGAGTATTTTGGGTTTACGGTTGACAATGTTGTCCGCACCGCGAAAGCACTTGCATAAAACGACGTAAAATATTTTTTACGGGTAGCTTCCACAATGACTATGAGAGAGAAATAGTATGGCAATAAAAATTGCAATCAATGGTTATGGTCGCATTGGACGTAATATTGTGCGTGCTATTTTTGAGTCTGATCAAGAAGATCAATTTGATATTGTTGCCATCAATGACTTGGGTGATTCCGAGATCAATGCACATTTAACTCAATATGATTCTGTTCATGGCAGGTTCAATGGAAGCGTGAGTGTTGATGGCAATGACTTGATCGTTAATGGAGATCGTTTAACTGTTTTTTCAGAGCGAGACCCAGCAAAACTGCCTTGGAAAGCGTTAGATGTAGATGTGGTGCTTGAGTGTACAGGTGTTTTTCGTACCCGAGAAAGTGCCGGAAAACATATCGCCGCGGGTGCAAAGAAAGTCGTTATTTCTGCGCCAGCAAAGGGTGAGGTTGATGCCACTATTGTTTATGGTGTTAATCACGATATCTTAAAGTCATCCGACACAATTATTTCCAATGCATCTTGTACGACTAATTGTTTGGCACCTTTGGCGAAAGTATTACATGACACTGTTGGCATTACTTCAGGCATGATGACCACGGTGCATGCTTATACCAACACTCAAGTATTAATTGACAAATATCACAAAAATGCGCGCCGTGCTCGATCAGCTACGCAATCTATTATTCCAACGACTACTGGTGCTGCAACGGCTGTGGGTTTAGTGCTGCCGGAACTGGCCGGCAAGTTGCATGGCTATGCATTGAGAGTGCCGACCCCAAATGTGTCATTTGTGGATTTAACCTTCACGGCAGGGCGAGATACTTCTATTGATGAAATCAATCAAATTATGCGTGATGCTGCGGATGATAAAGTCTTAGGATATTCCGACATTCCTTTGGTCTCGATTGATTATAACCATAATTCATTCAGCTCTACTTTTGACGCAACGTTGACCAACGTTGATCAAGGTCGCTTAGTGAAAGCCTGTTCCTGGTACGATAATGAATGGGGTTTTTCGAACCGCATGCTTGATACGACCAAAGCCTTAATGAGCGCTTAACTTATTATTTTATTAAACATGAGTATTATTAATTTTTCTTCCTTTGATGTGTCAGAACTCAAAGGTAAACGTATTCTTATTCGTCAAGACCTCAATGTGCCATTAAAAGATGATGCGGACAGTGGCGAGAAAGTTGTAAGCAGTGACAAACGCATTCAAGCCTCACTGCCGACATTGAAATTAGCAATTGCTGCTGGTGCCAAGGTGATGGTGATGTCGCACTTAGGGCGACCAACGGAAGGAGAGTTTGATTCAGAATTTTCCTTGAAACCTGTTGCGATTAGGCTGGCTGAATTATTAGATCACCCTGTGCGTTTGGAGTCTGACTGGTTATCAGGTGTTGAGTTAGCTGAAGGTGAGGTCGCTTTGTGTGAAAACGTTCGTTTTAACGCCGGAGAAAAGAAAAATGACGATCACTTGTCTAGGCAGATGGCTGCGTTGTGTGACATTTATGTGATGGATGCTTTTGGCACCGCCCACCGTGCTCAAGCATCCACTCATGGTGTGGCGAAATACGCGCCTATTGCGTGTGCAGGTCCACTATTGTCTGGCGAGCTTGATGCGTTAGGCAAGGCCTTGGACAATCCAGCGAAACCTGTTGTAGCGATTGTTGGCGGCTCAAAAGTATCGACAAAATTGACTGTTTTAGAGAGCTTGTCAGGTGTTGTAGATCAGCTGATTGTCGGTGGAGGCATTGCTAATACCTTTGCAGCGGCGCGTGGGCATAATGTTGGTAAGTCTTTGTATGAAGAGAGCCTTATTGATGAAGCGAAGCGGTTAATTTCAGCCGCTGAAGCGTCTGGTAATGCTATTCCTGCGATGCAAGATGTTGTTTGCGGCAAAGCATTTTCAGCTGACACCCCTGCGGAGTCAAAAGCAGTTACCGACGTAGAGGAAGACGATATGATTTTTGATATTGGTTCATCGACAGCGGAAGACTTCGCTCAATTGCTGAAAAGTGCAGGTACTATCATTTGGAATGGACCGGTTGGCGTATTTGAATTTGAAGCGTTTAGTCACGGCACGAAATTAGTGAGTAAAGCGGTCGCAGACAGTGAGGCTTTTTCAATTGCCGGTGGTGGTGACACGTTAGCCGCCATAGATCAATTTGGTCTAGCTGATGATATTTCTTACATTTCGACAGGCGGTGGGGCGTTTTTAGAATACCTTGAAGGTAAAAAACTTCCGGCTGTTGCTATTTTAGAAGAGCGAGCATCTCAACAATAAACATTGATGCGTATAAATAACGAATCATGAGCATCACTGTTTCATTAAAACGAGTAACAATAAAAAGAATAATTTTATGAGTGCAACGAACTTGAGAAGAACAAAAATTGTCGCGACTTTAGGTCCTGCTACAGATGATGATGCCGTCTTTACTGATATGGTGAACAATGGTTTGAACGTTGTTCGCCTCAATTTTTCTCATGGCACGCATGAAGATCAAACTGAACGATTTAATCGTGTCCGTCGCTTAGCAAAGCAGTGCGATCAGACGGTTGGCATCTTGGTGGATTTACAGGGCCCTAAGATTCGTATTGCAAAGTTTAAGCAAGGTCCTATTCAATTAGATGTTGGCGATAACTTCACACTAGATTGTGAACTAGATGAAAGTCTAGGCGATCAAAATAGTATTGGAGTGACGTATAAAGAGTTGTATAAAGAAGTCAGTTCAGGGAGTGAATTGATGCTGGATGATGGCGCCATTCAACTAAAAGTCATTGAACTTGATGATAAGAAAATTCACTGTGAAACACTTGTGGGTGGTGAGCTATCAAATAATAAAGGCCTAAACCTCCGCGGTGGTGGTTTGTCAGCAGGTGCGTTGACAGAAAAAGACAAGGCCGATATTGTGGTTGCTGGGCGTGAAAAAGCCGACTTCTTAGCGATTTCGTTTGTGCGAAGTGCTGAAGACGTCGAAGAGGCACGTAAGTTGTTCTTTGCTGCAGGTGGTAATGGCGCGATTGTCTCTAAAATTGAGCGCGCTGAGGCGATTGAAAACTTAGATGAGGTCATTGCAGCGTCCGATGGAGTGATGATTGCTCGAGGAGATTTGGGCGTCGAAATTGGTGATGAAGAATTACCCATGCTACAAAAGCAAATTATTAACGTAGCCAGAAATAATGATTGTTTTACAATCACGGCAACGCAAATGATGCAATCAATGATTACCAGTGCATTGCCAACGCGTGCGGAAGTCATGGATGTTGCTAATTCGATTATTGATGGCACAGATGCTGTGATGTTATCGGCTGAAACAGCCGTGGGAAACCATCCTCATATTGTGATCCAAACGATGGACCGCGTTTGTCGAGGTGCTGAACGCAAAAGACTGATGCCGCGAAAATATCGAGATGACAGAAATTTTCAGGATTCAGAAGAGAGTGTTGCAATGGCTAGCATGTACATTGCTAATAAATCAGCAGTGATTGCCATTGTGTCCTTAACGGAGTCGGGTCACACGCCCAGATTGATGTCCCGAATCAGTTCAGGGATCCCGATCTTTGCATTGTCTAGACATCCTGATACTGCACAGCGCGTGACGTTGTTACGCGGCGTATATCCTTTGACATGGGATTTAGATTTAGATAACCGTGACACTTTGGATGATCAAATCATCCGCGCATTAAAAGGTAAAATGAAATTGCAAAAAGGCGATCAAATTTTAGTGACGTGCGGTGATATGCGTGGAGTCCAAGGTCAAACGAACACATTGAAAATTATTACAGTACATTCATAAGCAATGTATAGAGCCCTATAGAACAGAAACATAGCGTGGAGTTACAGAGAATGAGCGTTTTTGAACAGCAATTAGAGAAAGTAAAAAGCCAAACCGGTTTTATTGCCGCCCTTGATCAAAGTGGTGGAAGTACGCCAAAAGCATTAAAGCTATACGGTGTTGAAGAAACGGCTTATGACAATGACGATCAAATGTTTGATCAAGTGCATCAAATGCGAACCCGAATTATTACCAGCCCAAGCTTTACGGGTGAGCGCATCTTGGGAGCTATCTTGTTCGAGAATACATTAGATCGGCAAATCGACGGTAAAATGTCGGCGCAGTATTTATGGGAAGATAAAAACGTTGTCCCATTTTTAAAGGTTGATAAAGGCCTAGCTGATGAGGAAGATGGTGCTCAAATCATGAAGCCCATGCCTGCATTAGATTCATTGTTAGCAAAAGCCGTAAAACAAGGTGTTTTTGGTACTAAAATGCGTTCAGTGATTAAAACCGATAACCCGATTGGTATTGGTGCTGTTGTTGCACAGCAATTTGAAGTCGCAAAAACAATTATTGCAGCTGGCTTAGTGCCAATTATTGAACCTGAAATCGACATTAATAGCCCGAAAAAAGCAGAGGCTGAAGCCTTATTGCGTGATGAGTTATTAATGCAGTTGAATGCGCTGAGTGATGATCAATTGGTCATGTTGAAACTAACTCTTCCTGAAGATGATGGTTTTTATTGCGATTGTGTGGCGCATCCCAATGTGTTGAAAGTAGTGGCTTTATCAGGTGGATATAGTCGTGAAGAAGCTAATAAGCGCACATCCTGTAATGCAGGAGTGATTGCGAGTTTTTCACGTGCACTCACTGAAGGTTTGCAAGTATCACTAACTGATAGCGAGTTTGATGCGATGATGAATAATTCTATCGAAAGTATTTATCAAGCATCGATTACTTAGACTCTTAAGGTCTGATATTGTAAAAGCGCTGTATTGTTAATGCAGCGCTTTTTTTATTGATATGAATTCTTCATGATGCGCGCAAATTCCCAACATAGTCAGGTTATTGGTTTCCCTCCCATTTTGAATGCCAACAACAACAGTGCGACACATCTTGTTCTTGGCTCTGCACCCAGCATGAAATCTTTGCAAGAGCACCAATATTACGCGCACCCTCAAAATGCATTTTGGTGGATCATGTCCGAGTTGTTTGGCTTTGATGTTTCGTTGTCTTATCAAGAGAGGGTGGATATCATCAGCCAGAAACAAATTGTCGTTTGGGATGTGCTTGCTCGCTGCCAACGAGAGGGGAGTCTTGATAGCCAGATCAAAAATGAGGAGCCTAATGACATGATGCAAGTCCTTAAAGACATGCCTAGAATGGAGGTCATTGCTTGTAACGGCGCAGCAAGTTTTCGATTGCTTAAAAAATATTTTCCAACGCTGTTTGAAAGCCATTATCAGATTGTGCAACTGCCCTCAACAAGTCCAGCTTATGCCAGTATGTCGCGTCAAGAAAAGTTAGAAAAATGGCGCAAGGCTTTGGTTGGCTAAGGGCTTGCTACTCGTCACGGAATACGGTGAATGCGCTGAAAGTTGTATTTGCTAGGTTATTGGCATATTTTTACCGTTATTGGGTGATATCCATTTGTCACAATTATTGTTCCATTGATCGTTTTAACCATAGTTTTTTTGACTAAACTCAATTAGAGTCTTGCCATGACATCAGCTTTCTGGAAAACCACGCCTTTACATGAAATGACTTCCGAAGAATGGGAGTCATTGTGTGATGGGTGTGGGCAATGTTGTGTCATGCAACTTGAGAATGAAGAAACTAATCAGTTGTTTTTCACCGATGTCGCATGCCGCTTATTTGATGCGGATAGCTGTCAGTGCACGTCGTACCATGATCGACAAAAGCATGTGCCTTCTTGCATGGTGATGAACCCCAGCAATGTTGCTGAATGCGCGGAGTTTGCGCCGCCAACATGTGCTTATAAATTGATTGTCGAAGGGCAAGATTTATATGATTGGCACCCCTTGGTGTCTGGAGATCCTCAATCGGTCCATCAAGCCGGTATTTCAGTCAGGAACAAAGTGGTGTCTGAAGAAGATGTCGATATAGAGAACTTAGAAGAGAGAATTATTGATTTTCCTTAAACCTAAAAGAACAAAAGAATACAGGTAAATAAAATGAAAGTGTCATTGAAATGGTATTGGATAGCGTTAGTGGGTAGTGTGTCATTGTTGGCTATTGCGTATTTTTATTTCCAGCAGTCACAAGGTTTATTTCCTTGTCCATTATGCATGCTTCAGCGAGCCTGCTTGGTGGGTGTTGCGATAGTGTCATTGCTTGGCATTCTCAAAAGACCAGGAGTCAAGCTGCACCGGTTTTATGCTGGCTTGATTTCGATATGCAGCATCGCTGGTGCAGGTATTGCTGGGCGTCAGGTATGGTTGCAACACTTGCCTGCGGACCAAGTCCCAGAATGTGGCTTTGATCCGATTTATCGCTGGGGACAAGATGGGGACTATGGTTTATTTGACATGATCGGGACGACGCTGCACGGAAGTGGAGATTGTGCCGTCGTAGATTGGTCTCTATGGGGTTTAAGCATGGGGGGGTGGATGCTTGTGATTTTTTCTATTATGTCATTGATTGCCTTAAGTCTGACGTTTCGAAGCCAATCTAAGTTAGTGCTCTGACGCAGAATGTCTTTTGCTTGTCGGTATGTGGTTGATCCACCAAACACCTAGACTAATAAAAAATAAAATGGACAATTTGATAGTGAGACTGTCGAATACTAAGGTGCTGTAAAGCCCTGATAACAACATAGATATAGTGGCTACCTTTTGCGCACGCGCAGGAATGGTACGATGCTCTTCCCAATGTGTTATCGATGTGCCGACAAAGCGATTATTTTTTAACGCGTGATGCCAGTGCGGCGATGACTTTGAAAAGCACCAGGCAGCGAGTAAGACAAAGCACGTGGTTGGAAGGAGCGGCAGAAAAGCACCTAGGATGCCAACTCCCAATGATAGGGTTCCGATTATTTGGTAGATGATTTTCATTCTTTTTCTAGCAACATAATGTTTTCAATGAGTACGCTTCTTGAATCACAGTATATAGCGATCAAATTTTTATATAAAATTGATTGTTAAAATAAAAACAATCTAAAAAATAGATAATAAGATGTGGTGAGTGCGGTGTTATTTGATCTCGCCTTTTTCTAGGCAAATGAGTTCACCAGGCTTTAAGTGATGCCAGACTTCATTGTCCGTCAATGGCGCGGTTGCTATGACACTAACAACATCCTTGGGTGTCGTTTCTTGACCAAAATCAACGCTCATATCAGTGTCGATCAGTTTTGCTAAGTCAAAAGGAGCGCGGCGAGTGATCCAGCACAATTTGGTGCTGCAATAAGCGAATAAGAATTTTGAATCACTGAGTAACATGTTGAAGATGCCCATTTCACGTAATTCGTGACAACGTTCAGTGATAAATCGTTTGAGCTTGCTGGTTGCTGGCCTTTTGGGAAAGGCATGCTTAATCTCACCTAATAGCCAGCAAAAAGCATATTCACTATCGGTTGTCCCAACAGGGGTGTAACCCTTCAGCGCTTTTTTCTTAATGCCTTTGAGTTGTCCATTATGAGCAAAGGTGACATGGCAGCCCCATAATTCCCTGGTGAATGGATGAGTGTTTGCTAGATTAATCTTGCCTCTGTTGGCTAAACGAATATGACTGATGACGATATTGCTTTTAATCGGGTAGTTTTTCACTAGCTTAGCAATGGCGGAGTCACAACCTGCTTCAGGGTCATGAAAAGTGCGACAAGCTTTGCCTTCATAGAAGGCGATGCCCCAGCCATCTTTGTGTGGGCCTGTATTGCCACTGCGCTCAATGAGGCCAGTAAAACTAAACACAATGTCGGTTGGTACGTTGGCGCTCATGCCAAGAAGTTCACACATGATTAAAATTTGCTGTCAATTGCCGATTTAACTGTTAAATTATGCTCAAGAGATATCAGCATAGCTAAAAGAGCTAATTATAATGGACTAATCCATTCTTGCTTGATTGAAAATGACGAATAAGCGATTGTTCGTCACATTTTTACATCAATTGAACGAATTAGGTCTAATTTTTCGAATACCTCTGAGTTATGCTGAGGTCTTTACATGATAATGTACTATAAAGAAAGGTTAAACGATGAATCGTAAACTCTTTCAATTAGACTTAAATTTTTCACGTCACATATTATGAATAGCATGAACAGTCGTTACCCAAAAAAAGCACCTTCAATGAAAAATACATTAAAGACAAAACTCACCGTCATTGCAGTGTCGCTTTGTTTGGGTGTATTTAATTCCCATTCAATGTATGCCATGGAGACAACCGATACCATGACAACGACTGATTCGACAACAGATACAAGTACGGATACAAATGCTACAACCGACACGACGAACAGTGGCACGACCGGTACCGAAACGACAACGGATGGTTCAGTGGTTGATTTGCTTGAGAATACCGATAGTGAGCAGCCGCCTGCCGAAGAAAGTAGTGATGGTGGTGGAGGCAGCAGTGGTGGCGGTGCCATATTGGGGGTTGTGGCTATTGCAGCAATCGTAGCGGTTGTATTGAGCACAAAGAAAAAGAAGAAGCCTCAAATTCAAAAAACACTCGTATCTGACAAAATTGCGAATCAAGGCACTGAATTTATTGAGCTAAGTGGGACGTCAGACTTCATCGATCAAAACTGGCAAAAGGGTGTTCCGCAATTGAGTTTGCAGTATGGCTCTTATGAGCAAGCACTCAATAATGACCTTCCTTATTCCTTTATTAATGCACGCCTGACTAAATCTGTCGGAACGTCATTCAACCTTTATGCAGATGTTGGTACACGATTGTTTTATAACGGCAACTCAGCTTATGAAGAGAATGATTTTGGTAGTGCTCAATGGCTAAGCTTTAGTTTGCAAACGAAAGACGTTATTTCAAAAAATGACCGCATTGAGTTCTTAGCTAAATATACTGTTGGTGATAAATTTCAACGTCACCAAAGCCTATTGTTGGATGGTGCTTCCCTACAAAACTATACGGGTATTTTTTCGAATGAAAATACACAGTTCGAGCTTGCGTATAGCCGCGCTCTTGGACAAAATCAGCGCCTGAAACTTCAGTTGCAAAAGGTGAACTCGTTGGATGCTGTCAATGACAGTGATTACCAAGCCGTCATGGCTTGGCGACATGCTTTCTAACTATTTAATCCACTCACACTGAAACCTGTCTTCACCCAACATTTGGCTTTTTAGGAGCTCATAGTGAAAATTTATAATACGCAAACTCGTCAACGAGAAGAGTTTACGCCGATCAATAGCGATAATATCTTGATTTATGTGTGTGGCCCAACGGTCTACAGTTATGCGCATATTGGTAATGCCCGTCCGGCGGTGGCTTTTGATATTCTGGTTCGCGTGCTAAGGCATCTCTACCCACAAGTGACGTATGTGCGGAATATCACTGATATTGACGATAAAATTAATAAAGCAGCCGCCGATCAGGGGGTTGATATTTCTGTCATTACTAAAAAATTCACTGAAGCGTATCACGAAGACTTGGGTGCATTGGGCGTGAAGCCGCCTAGTCATGAGCCGAAGGTCACCGATAATCTTGATGCGATTATTGAAATGATTGAATCATTGGTGGCTAGTGAGCATGCCTATGAAGCGGAAGGGCATGTTCTGTTTTCCGTGAGTTCTTATGATGATTATGGTTCCTTGTCAGGACGCGACCCAGAGGAAATGCTTGCGGGTGCACGCGTAGATGTGGCGCCGTATAAAAAAGACGCTGGCGACTTTGTTCTATGGAAGCCTTCCAGTGACGATCAACCAGGTTGGGATAGCCCATGGGGACGAGGCCGGCCAGGTTGGCATATTGAATGCTCGGCAATGTCGGCTAAACACCTTGGTAGAACGATTGATATTCATGGCGGTGGACATGATCTGGTCTTTCCACACCATGAAAATGAAATCGCGCAAAGCACATGTGCTCATGGGGGTGAAACCTATGCCAACTATTGGATGCATAATGGCTTCGTGAATGTTGATGCCGAAAAAATGTCTAAATCCATTGGCAATGTTTTATTGGTTCGGGACTTGTTAGATCAAGCCCCTGGAGAAGCCATACGATATGTCCTGCTAAATGCGCATTATCGAGCACCGCTAGATTGGAATGATAACGTTTTGCAACAGGCGAAGAATGCTCTGGATAGGATGTATAACGCATTGCGAGACATGTCTGAAATAGAGGCCGATGAATCGGCAGAAATACCACCAGCCTTTATTGAAGCCTTAGAAGATGATTTAAACACGCCAAAAGCATTGGCTGAAATGTTTGCCATGGTAAAACAAGCGAATACATCAGACGATGCGGTTGAAAAATCGACAATTAAGGGCGCGTTGTTCAAGTGTGGTGAGATGCTTGGCATTTTACAAAGTTCTGCTGAAGAGTGGTTTTCCGGTGATGTAGGCAGCGATGAAACTGCGGAGATTGATGCCTTGGTTGCCGAAAGAACGGCGGCGAGAACCAATAAAGATTGGGCAAGAGCAGATGAAATTCGTGATATTTTGACTGAAAAAAATATTGTTATCGAAGACAGCGCCGATGGCGTACGTTGGAAAAAAATCGGGTAACCCTCATGGGCATTAGTATAGGTACTGAAATGAGTATTGAAGCAACACAACAAGAGTTAGTCGAAGAGTTTTCAATCTTTGATGATTGGATGGGACGATACGAATATGTGATTGACCTTGGTAAAGCCTTAGATGATTTCCCGGAAGAATGGCAAACAGAAGAAAAACGTATTAAAGGCTGTCAATCTCAAGTGTGGTTGAATATGGTCATGCAAGATGAAAAGTTGCATATTGATGGCTCAAGTGATGCTGCTATCGTTAAAGGTTTAGTCGCGATAGTCCTCAAGGTTTACAGTGACAGAACACCACAAGAAATTTTGAATGCAAAGCCTGACTTTATCAAAGACATCGGTTTTACCGACCACCTCAGTCCGACACGCAGTAATGGCTTGCACGCTATGCTAAGAGCGATTTATCAAAAAGCGGGTGAGTTTGCATCGGCGTAAATCAACGGTTTGTGCTATTGATTCACTTGCCTTATTTCTGCTCTCATTTCCTGAAGAGTGGGCGTGGCAAGTGAAATATCGCTCGCAATAGATTCATCAAGAATATAGCTCAGTAGACTTTGTCTGATCGCTAGCATTTCTTTGATGTTTTTAATGTAGTAAAACACGCCCCATTTTACGGCATAATCCCCGGTTTCTAGTACACGAATTTCTGGGCGAAATTGTTCCTCCCTGAGTTCTGTTGAATCATCAAATTTGGCAAAAGCACGCTCGAACATGGCGCTAACATCGGCCTCTAAGTGTTCATAACCAATATTAAACGATAAGCACTCACGTAAACCTTTTGCAGAAGCAAAACGTGATAAGTTATGCAGGATTACATGACGCATTCGATCGTTTCTAATCATTAATCGATGGTTATTGGTGAGCTCTAATAGCTCAGTATGAAAAAATTTAGTTTTAAATACTTGCGCAATAATAGGCTGTCCGTTGTCATGGAACTGAATAATGTCGCCCTCATCACAGCGACGGCTATTGAGGATGATTAAGCCTCCAATGATATCGGGTGCCCAAGATGCCTGTGTCATTGCAAGAAAAATACCCACAATGCCAAATACGCCACCTGCCTGTAGCCATGATTCCAGACCGATAATTTGCAAGATGCCAACAGCGGCAATAATCGCGATGAATGCTCCGCAGAAAATGCTGAGTGCTCGGCTTGCATAGCTATCAGTGATGATGGTCTGTTCGCCAGAATTTCTTTGTTTTCCGAAACGCTTTAATAAGAAAAAGTGAATCACTTGAGTGCCTAAAACAGCAAAATAGATCGTAATCAGTACTTGCACGATTTTAGCTAACCAAGAAGCATCCGCGTTCGATGTGAAAACGGTTTTTAAAATGATCGCACCAATGATCAATATATTAAGAACGCGCATGACTTGTATGCGAATTTGACTACGATTCTCTTCTTGACGGCCATAGCTGAGCCATTTGATGATAGGTTTTGCTGCCACAGCGAGCACTATGCTAATCACCACGACCGTGATGTCAAACTGTGATAAATGAGTGCCTAATTGGTTTGAAAAAAAAGACGTAACCGAATTCATATTGTTATTTTCCTTTGCAATGCTCGCTTATTCTACCTTGAGAATAACTCTTCTACGAATTTGATGGCTAACGATAGAGGAAATAGATCATAAAAAGTGACATTTATAAGGTATTTACTGCGTATTTTTTGTTTTATAAGAGATACTACGCCTTGATTTATTAATTGATTTGGCGCGATGTTTTCATTGAACTTAATTAGCGATGTCTCATGGCATTTGCTTGTCTTCTTTGCTTGTGTGTTTTTTGCAGGCATTGTCAGAGGGTGCATCGGATTTGGATTCTCTGTGCTAGTTGTAGCCAGCAATGTGTTATTTCTTGATCCCATTTTACTCATTCCAATCGTTGTTATTTTGGAATTAGTGGCTAGCATCCATATGTTGTTGAATGTTTGGAACGATGCGTTATGGAAAAAACTATCGTGGGTAACAGCAGGCATGTTGATAGGCATACCCTTAGGCGTTTATATACTGTCGATTGCATCACAAGAAGTCCTTCGCCTATGTATTTCAGTCATTATCTTTATGATGACATTGTTAGTTTTAAGGGGAGTTAAATATCGTGGTGAATTGACGCATTCTATGTACGCTTCAGCTGGTGTGGTATCTGGTTTTGCCAGTGGTGTTGCTGCTGCTGGCGGAATTGTGGTTGCGACATTTTTATCTTTTTCTTCATTGCCAATGACGAAGATTCGAGCGACATTGGTGGTGTATTTGCTCATTACAAGCGCCATATTTTTGCCGAGTCTCGCGATTGCTGGAAAGTTAGATGAGCGAGTTTTTTATACCGTTGCGCTGGCTATTGTTCCGATGTTTTTTGGTATTCTCGTGGGTAATGTTTTATATCGTTACCTTGAGGAGCAGAAACTAAAAATGATGTTTCTTTGGAGTCTGTCAGTGCTGTCTGTGATTGGTATGATAAGAGCCTTTTTATCGTTTATGGGATGATGTCTAGTGTCAGAATTGATGACTAATGCCTCTTTTTATCTAGTGGCCGTGCCAGCTGTGCTTATATATGGGATATCAAAAGGTGGGTTTGGTGCGGTGTTTGGCATTATTTCTGTGCCTTTAATGTCTTTGGTCATTTCTCCATTGCAAGCGACGGCGATTATTTTGCCTTTATTAATGGCAATGGATGTTCTTGTATTAAAAAAATTCTGGAAAGTTTATGACAAACGGTCAATTGCATTATTAGTGCCCAGCGCAACGCTTGGTGTGTTTTTAGGTTACCTAACTGTCGGGGCCTTTAATGATGATCATGCGCGATTATTGGTGGGTGCGATTGCCTTGATTTTTGGTGCAAGACATTTTGTCGTGAATGCTGAAAAACGCATTGATAATGCTTCACAGGAAGTTAAGCAACATACCGATACGGTGAAAGGCGTTTTCTGGGGAAGTATCGCGGGTTTTACCAGTTTTCACGTCCATTCTGGAGGTCCGCCGGTGGCGGCCTATTTGTTGCCAAAGAAGCTGTCACCCATAGTGTTTGCTGGGACAACAGGCGTATTTTTCGGTCTGGTTAATTGGGTTAAGTTGCCAGCGTTTATTGCCTCAGGTCAGCTATCTAAAGACAGTTTGCTTCTGTCCTTGGTGCTCTTGCCATTAGTCCCTATAGGCGTTGGCTTGGGTTATCGAATGGCGACAAAAGTGGATGTAAAAGCCTATTACTCCATTATCAGTGTGGCGTTAATTCTCATGGGATTGCGCTTGATATATGTATCAATCTTTTAGCTGATTATGGACTTTATTGAGCATCGATTGATTCTTTTTGGCTTTAGCAAACACCTCGCGAACCGATAATAAATGCATGGGCTTATTTTTATGCTCTCGGCCAATCTGTGCAAGATATTTGGCGTGTTGAAAAAAGATTTTATAAGCGTCAAACACTGAAAACTTAGGATCAAACATGTGGGTTGGCAGTGAAGCGACACCATTCACTTCAATCACGACAAACTCTCCTTGCTGCAATGCTGCTTCGCTTGGGCTTTTGACATCGACACGGCCAAAGTTAAACCCCGGTTGATCGGAGAAAACGGCAAAAATAGCCTGCTCTAATTCAGGTGTTAATAAGTCAGAGTCATCGGTGAACTTACAACCTAGTGTGTGTGAGCCAATAAAGGATAACGGCACTTCTTCACCCGAAGTGGGAATACGCTCTACGTCAATATATTGTAAAAAAGAATGCCAATGATGTGTGTAGCGTTCATGTCGTTTGGCAAGGTCTAGAATATTATCTTCACCATTTCCAGTGACGCTTGGGAAATGCTTTTTGTTGATGCCTGTTATTTTGGGAATGCCATGCTGACGTATATAAAAAATGCCGCACTCATACGTGTTATGTGTGAATTTTTGTAGGATGTAATCTCCGATTAATAACGGAATTTTCTTATCAAGATCTGCCTCAGAAGAAATTTTCACAATCCCTTTACCCACGCAACCGACATCGGATTTGAGAATAGCGGGGTAGCCGTGTTCTGCAATAAAAGACAGGATAAACGCTTTCTTATCGTCAGCGCTTAAATCATCCTTGACCAATGTGGTGGGTAAAAAGTATTTTTGGTTGAAGGCTAATTGGCTTTCATACTTCGAACCAATCCCAATTTCCCCATGATCCAAATGATAGTTAGCTTTGGCAAGGGATTTAATGCCAATTCCATTTAACACACACTGAATAGCCAGATATACATAGTAGGGTGTTTCAAAAACACGTGGATGCCAAAATTCAAAAGGTTTAATCAAGGAGAGCGTCCAATCTTTGATAGAAGATAATGTGTTATTAAATTTTTTATTGAAAGCGGCCTTGTGATCAAGGAAGCTTGTTGCCATCGAGAGTCGTCGTTCAGACATTTTATCGTAAAAGAATGGTAAATAATATTATGTATCTGGGGTCTATTAATAATTGACCTGATGATTCTATGTTTGCCTTCAAAAACTTTTCTTTTTCTCTCACCATGGTAATTGTTTGCTGGCATCACTTAATGCATCAATGAATAAGCGAACGCGTGTCGCCAAGTAGCGATTTTGAGGGTAGAGCGCATAAATGCCTCTTTGTGGATACACTTCAAAATCTGGAAGTATCTCTACTAACTCTCCAGATTGTAGATAAGAAGAGGCATTGAAAATAGGCACAACGGCAATGCCGACGCCTTGTAAACACGCTTCCAACTGCATTTCGCCATTATTCGCTGCAAAGGTGCGCTTCAGCTTTTGCATTCCTATTTTTCCATCAGGTCCTTTAAAGCGCCATTCTCCACCTTGTGTATGCAAACTATACACAATCCCAGGGTAGTCACTGATGTGCTCAATGTTTGTGGGAGTTCCATGCTTTGCTAAGAAACTTTTTGAGGCGCATAATTTGATTGGGCAATCTGCTAACTTACGAGCAATTAACGTTGAATCTTCAAGCACTCCAATGCGCACAACGACATCAAAGCCTTCTCCGATAACATCAACCCAATGATCATTAAATACGACTTCAAGATCCACATCCGGGTATTTTTTAGCGAAGTCAGCAATTGGTTTTGTGAGATATTTGCTGCCAAAAGACATTGGCGCATTTATTTTGAGCTTGCCCGTAGGCTTCTCTTTCAGTTCTTGGATTTGTTGTTCGGCTTCGTTTAAATCTTCAATGGCCTTGCGTGCTCGTTCAAAGTACAGGCTGCCTTCTTCTGTCAAGGAAATGTGTCGTGTTGTTCGTTCGAGTAACTTGATGCCCAGTTGCTTTTCTAGAGATTGAACCTGTTTGCTAATTGCTGGCCCAGTCATGCCAAGGGCGCGGGCTGCCCCTGCAAAGCTCTGGTGTTTGACGACTTCGATGAAAATGCCGATGCGAGAAATATGGTCCATATTAATAACTTTTTGGAACTAATGATGTATTGATTTTGCATATTATCATTTTTTAAGGAACTGGTATTGTCATCATATCAACCATGAAGGATTCTCAAAGACTTCATGACATCATCACAAATACAAGAGGATACATATGAAGATACTACTTAATTCACACGGGAATATTCATCAATATGAATATAGCGCATTTCTGATGCGTATGAGTTTAGGCATTATTTTACTAGCACATGGCTTGCTTAAAGTCTTTGTGTTCACGATTCCAGGCACCGTGGGTTACTTCGAAGGCTTAGGCCTTCCGGCATTTATTGCATATTTCACTATCATTTTCGAAGTGTTCGGCGGTATAGCAATGATTGCTGGTGTGTTCACGCGTTTAATTGCCGTGGCATCGATTCCTATCTTGTTAGGAGCCACGTGGGCACACTTTAGTAATGGTTGGGTGTTTAGCGCAGAAGGCGGTGGTTGGGAGTTCCCTGCACTATTAGTTGTCTTGGCTGCAGCCGTTGCGATACAAGGTGCAGGCAAGTATGCCATTGACCAAATCAGGTTGAGTAACCAGCCACAAAAGGCGCATTCGTAATGTAGGCGCTGTCACATAAATAGTGAATAACGCTCAAATATCACGGGAGGTAAATATGATCACCATCTATCCATACGAATCATTAGGACGCGCTAACCATGGTTGGCTAGATGCAAGACACCATTTTAGTTTTGCAAGCTACTATGACCAAGAGCGCATGGGTTTCGGTGCGCTTCGTGTGATTAACGATGACATCATTCAGGCTGGCAGCGGCTTCGATACTCACCCACATAAAGATATGGAAATTATTACATATGTGCGTGAAGGTGCAATTACGCATCGAGATAGCCATGGCAATGAAGGCCGCACAGAAGCAGGTGATGTTCAAGTCATGAGTGCGGGAACTGGTATCCAGCATTCTGAATTTAATTTAGAAAATAGAGAAACCCGTTTATTCCAAATTTGGATTGAGCCGAACACACACGGTGTTGAACCGCGCTGGGATAGTCATATTTTCCCTAAAGAGGCCCGCAACGATGCCCTTCCTCTTTTGGTGTCTGGCGATGGCCAAGCGCCACTTTATATTCACCAAGACGCCTATATTTACGCCGGAAAAATCATGGCAAATAACATGGTTGAACAAGTGATTAAGCATCAAGCATATCTCTTAGTCTCTGACGGTGAGCTTGAGGTTGATGGTAATACGTTAACGAAAGGCGATGGTGTGGCAGTCACAGAACAGGCATCAGTCAGCATTAAGGCTGCAAGTGATTCAGAAGTATTAATCATTGATGTACCGCACGATGCTTAAAAGAAACAGACTCAAAAACAGGGTTATCACGTTAATTTAATAGAGAAATACACATGAAGAAAATTCTACACATTGATGCCAGTGGGCGTCGCCAAGGTTCACAATCTCGTCAGTTAGGGCTTGAAGTAGTTGAGTCTATTCAAGCGAATGACAGCAAAGTCACGCATCGAGATGTGAGTCAAAATTTACCCTTTCTAAACGATACCATGATTGGTTCATATTTCACTCCGATGTCAGATCGGACTGACGAGCAAAAGCAAGCGATTGCTTTGTCGGATGTGATTGTGAATGAGTTAATGGAGCACGACACTTACGTGATTGGTGTGCCTATTTATAACTTTTCAATGCCAGCGGCTCTCAAAGCATGGGCCGATTTGGCTGCCAGAGTGGGGCTGACTTTCCAATATGGAGAAAACGGTCCCGAGGGTTTGCTTGAAGGGAAAAAGGCCTACATTGTTGTGACATCAGGCGGCACCCAAGTCGGCAGTGATATCGATTTTTTAACGCCTTGGTTGCGACACTATCTGGGATTTATTGGTGTGAAAGATGTTGAGATCATCAACGCCAGTGGTTTAGGAAGTCATGCAGAAGAGACTTTGAAAAAAGCGAGAGCATCAATACTTGCTCTCGCATCATAAGCTTACTTTTGATTTTTTAATGCATTGAGTTGCGCTTCGAGATGTTCTAGTTTTTCACGAGTTCCTTGAAGGGTTTGCATCAACTCTTGATGCAGATCTGGGTTCTCTAATTTGCTTAACTGGCTCATTTTTGCTTCATCTAGGTTGTTGATAACCACCGCCATGAATAAGTTAATCACAATGAAGGTGCCAAACACGACAAAGCTGACAAAGTAAAAACCATAATAGGGTGATAATTCCATGGCTTTATACATCACATCAGTCCAATCCTCTAAGGTGACGATGCGAAACAAGGTCAAAATGGCATAGCTGAGATCTCGCCAGTGGGTTGGGTCATGTTCATGAAATAAGTGATAACCAGCGACGCCATAAATAAAGAAAATGATACTCATCAAAATAATGACATTGAGCATCGATGGAATGGAACGAAGCAAGGTTTCTACAATGAGGCGTAGCTCAGGTAATGCAGCGACTAGTCTTAACACCCGAAATAGTCTAAGAAGGCGACCAATCATGGCAAATTGCCCTGAGAATGGCAGCAAAGACAAGACGATCAATGTGAAATCAAACACGTTCCAAGAGTCTTGGAAATATTCTTGAGGTTTGGGCCAAGCGGCTATTAATTTGATAGCTGCTTCTAAAATGAAGATCCACAGAATAATGTCATGCAATTGTTCAAAGGTTTGCAGCAAATCATTCGACATCAGTTGTGGAAAGCTTTCAATGCCAATGAGTAGAGCGGTAAATAAAATAACCGCAATGATGCTGTTTTGGAAAAACCGTGACTTAGCGAAGCGTTGAATACGTTGGTGCATTATAAAGTGCGAAGTAAATGGTGGTGAACAAAAGATTGTGACAACAATATGTTGTCTATTCGATAAAAATTCAATCGTTTAATGATTAATTTAAGTCAAAAAAAGCCAATTAGGCGCTATGAGGAAATGTGAATGTTAGTAAATGGTCAATGGCAACAAAAATGGGACCCATTCCAGAAGACTTCTGATAAGGGAGAGTTTGTTCGGCAAACGTCGAGCTTCAGGCATTGGATCACACCGGATGGCAGTGCGGGTAAAACAGGAGAGTCTGGCTTTAAGGCGGAAATAGGGCGTTATCACCTCTATGTTGCACTTATCTGTCCGTGGGCTTGTCGCACGTTGATGGTGCGTAAATTGAAAGGGTTAGACGAGGTGGTTTCCTACTCTGTCGTGAGTCCAGTCTTGGGTGATCAAGGGTGGCAGTTTGAGGAGGGTTCTCATGATGAAATACATGGCGCTCAATTTGTCCATGAACTGTACACGCACGCCGATGCGGAGTTTACGGGCAGGGCGACTGTTCCCATCTTGTGGGATAAGCAAACCATCACTATCGTGAATAATGAGTCAGCCGATATTATTGATATGTTGAATGGATCATTTGGTGATTTGGCGACCAATGATATCGATTTGCGACCATTAGCGTTGCGTGAAGAAATGATGTTATTGAATAATGACCTCTATCATGCGGTCAATAATGGGGTATACAAAGCCGGTTTTGCCCAAACTCAAGCCGCTTATGAAAAGGCTTATGATGATCTCTTTAGTACTTTAGATGAGCTTGAGACACGTTTGCAGCATCAAAAATACCTGTTGGGTTCAATCATCACTGAATCAGATGTCAGATTGTTTGTCACATTAATACGTTTTGATGTGGCCTATCATGGCTTGTTTAAAACCAATAAAAAACGCATCGCTGATTATCCGCATTTGTTCGACTATATGCGGCGTATATATAAGCTCCCCGGCATTTCAGAAACCGTCAACCTTGATCACATCAAGGCAGGTTACTATTCTATCAAGGCGATCAATCCTCTTGGTATTGTCCCTAAAGGCCCTGAGGTCAGCTTTGTTTAAGTCTTAGCATGCAATGTATGTATATGCGTCGTTGAGAGAAGGCTTGAATTTTTCGCTTTTCATTAAGGTATCAAGGTGGCGGTTTTGACGATTTTTTTGCAATTAAGAAGATGATGCCAGTCGTTTAATTGAGGGTATAATAGTGACATTGAAATGATGGCATTCTGTGATTGAACTTTGAAAACAACCACCTTAAAAGCACCGATTGATCGTAAATTTTGTGTGGCCCCTATGTTGGACTGCACGGATAGGCATGCGCGTTATTTTATGCGCCAAATATCACATCATGCTGTGATGTATACAGAAATGGTGACAACCGGTGCATTAATTCATGGTGATCGATCGCGTTTTTTAGACTTTGACCCAGCCGAGCATCCGATTGCATTGCAATTAGGCGGGAGTGATCCTGCGGCAATGGCTCAATGCGCCGGTTTTGCGCAGCAATGGGGCTATGATGAAGTGAATATCAATGTGGGTTGCCCTAGTGACAGGGTGCAGTCGGGAAGTTTTGGCGCTTGCTTGATGCAAGACCCTGAGCTGGTCGCGGAAAACGTCAAAGCGATGACAGCGGAAGTGGATATTCCTGTGACGGTGAAAACACGCATTGGTGTTGACGATCAAGAGCCGAGAGAAGCACTGTGGTCTTTGACAGATGCAGTTGCGAATGCGGGGTGTCAGGTGCTGTTAGTTCATGCTCGTAAAGCATGGTTGAAAGGTTTAAGCCCGAAAGAAAATCGCGATGTACCGCCCCTAGACTACGAGCTGGTTTATGCGCTGAAAAAAGATTTCCCTGAGCTAGAAATCATCATTAATGGAGGCATTAAAACCCTCGATGAATGTGTTCAGCACTTACAGGTCGTGGATGGTGTCATGATGGGTAGGGAAGCATATTCGAATCCGTATATCATGTCTCAAATAGATGCCTTGTTGTACGATGACGCTCACCCGGTGGCCAGTAGAGAGCAAGTATTACAAAGCTACGTGGCATATTGCCAAAAACGGATTGCGGCAGGCTCACGGCTAAATCATCTCACTCGTCATGTCGTGGGATTGTTCCATGGGCAATCCAATTCGCGCTTATGGCGGCAACATATTAGTGATCATGCTCACAAAGCGGGCGCGGGTATTGAGGTGTTGCATGAAGCGTTAGAAAAACTTCAAAAAGCCAATGAATACCAGCAAGAACGCAATGTACTGAATCAGCGTATTCCTGTTGAATCGACATAAACCACAGTCGCTCAAGTCGCCACTTCTCGATTAAGGCTTGCCACATTGATTAATATGCGGCTCAGTCAAACATTAAACCGAAGATGACAATTTTGCAGTAATTAGCAATTGCTCTCTCTATTTATTGTTAAAGTAGCCAGTGATGTTTCATAAATCTACTCACTACCTATTTTATCAATAAGGCTGTTTTTATGCGTATTCTTCGTTGGCTTCTTGGCATTCTCATTACTCTAGTATTGTTGATTATTGCCGCCATTATCATTGTGCCAAAATTCTTTGACCCTAATGATTATCGTGATCAAATTTCAACACTGGTGAAAGATCAAACACAGCGTGATTTAGTCATCGAAGGCGATCTTCAGCTATCTGTTTTTCCATGGCTTGGTGTGTCAACAGGCAAGCTCAGTCTATCTCAGCCCAATCATCTGAGCGATGAATTTGGTGGTGGCAATATGTTGGAAGTTGATGCCGCAAACATACGGCTCAAAATTCTGCCATTGTTAAAAAGTCTCACCAAAGACACTAAAGACATTCAGGTGGATACCATTGTGTTAACACAACCAACGGTCGAATTGATTACCACTAAATCGGGTATCAGTAGCCTTGATGGCTTGGCCGGTGACAGTGATTCGGCGCCCGAAACGGCAAAAGCAGACGATGAAAAGACCGCCGCATCGGCGGGTGCAGCGTTGGTAGTTCAGGGCGTGAATTTAGCCTCAGGCAAATTGGTCTGGGATGATCGTCAGACAGGTCAACGCTATGAACTTCGAGAGCTGAACGTAAAGACTGGGAACTTATTAAGCCAAAGTCTGGCTGATCTCGAAGTTTCGGGAGAGTTGTTAGATAGTAGCACCCCAGACGTGACTCAATTTGATCTTACCGGAAAGGCGCAAATCAATGCTGACACGGTTGAAGTGACAGCGGCGGACCTAGAGTTGATGGTAGAAAGAGGAGATATCAACGCTCAAATGCGTATCAACTCGGTTGATTTTGCCCAAAACGCATTGCTAAATATCACTAAAATAGCGTCAAAAATTGCGATATCGGATGAGGAGATTGGCCCATTAGATATGGATTTGAATATTCCAGAAGTGAATTTTAATCAATCATCTCAACAGTTGAATATCCAGTCTTTGTCTGCTCAAGGCGAATTTCAAGGGCGATCGGTCATTCTTTCCAGTCAAGAGGTAGCGGTTGATCTCGCAAAACAAACCGCTAACATTGCGGCCTTGCTTGCTGAGCTTGATGGTGTATCGGTCAATGTGAATCAATTGGCAGCGCAGACCATTATTGATAACCCTCAGTTTTCAGGACGTGTCGATGTGGCAGCTTTTAATGCCAAGGCACTGATTCAAAGCTTTGATATCGATTTTGAGCCACAAAAACCATCGGCATTGAGTCAGGTATCATTTTCAGCCAATGTGAAAGGCGGCTTAAATGCAGCGACACTCAATAACATCGATATGCGGCTTGATGACAGCCAGCTGAAAGGCTTCTTTGCGATCAATGATTTTGCAAAGCCCAATATCGAATTGGACTTAGCACTAGATAAAATTAACTTGGATGATTATGGTCCAAAATCCGAAGATCAACCGCAGCAAAAAGCGAGTTCTGACGAAGCGGCTGGTTTGGGTGTATTGTTTTCGTTGTTCCCGCTCTTTGAACAGTTTAAAGCGAATGGAAAGTTTGTGATAAATGACTTAGTGGCGGCTGGTGCAAAAATACAAAACATTAAGATAGGCGTTGTTTCTAAAGGCGATAGCACCGTGATTACATCAGGGGCCAATCTCTATGATGGCACTTTCAGAACGACAGTTAAATATAAGGATTTGAAAGCTGGAGGGCAGCTCAAATTTGCAAAAACGAACGTTGATTCGATTAACTTACAGCCTTTATTAATCGATACCAGTGATGTTGATCAGTTGAGTGGTAAGGGTAGCTTAAACATGGATGTTGTCGTTGAGTTGATTGATGGTAAGCAATCTAGTCAAGGAGTGATAGAAGTTGGAGTGAAGGATGGCGCCTTAAAAGGCATTGATGTGCAAAAGATATTAAGGAAAGCCAATAATTATTATAACCAATATAAAGGGCGTGATTTAGAGGAAAAAAGCGAGGAGTCGGATGAGACTCGATTTTCATCGTTAAGTGGAACATTTAATTTGAATGACAATGTGTTAACGAATTCAGATTTTGATATGAAAGCACCATTATTTAGGGTGGCCGGCGCAGGAGAGGTTGACCTAGAAAAAGAGCTGGTTGATTACACCACGAAAGTTTCTGTGGTGAATAGTTTTGATGGGCAGGGTGGTGAAAGTTTAGATAACCTGAAAGGCTTAACGATTCCTATACGTTTTACGGGGCCATTAGCAAGCCCTCGATATAGTGTGGATATGAAAGCCTTAGCGAAATCTCTGTTAGGCAATAAAGTAAAGCAAGAGAAAGAGGAATATGTGAAGCGCAAATTAGGCATCGATGGCGGCGGCGAAGCCAGCACCAAAGATTTGCTGAAATCGGCGTTGAATAAAAAGCTTGAAGAGAAATATGGCACATCTGAGGAATCAAAAGAATCGACTGGTTCTGCGTCTCAAAAACAGTCTTCTCAACAACAAAAGGCAGAGTCAAGCAATGATGATCTTAACTCAGTGCCAAAGAGCAACGAACCTACTGAGCAGGAAAAACCTAAAACGAAGGACGAGCAGAAAGAAGAAGCCAAAGATGAGTTAAAACGAAAGTTACTGGAAAGCTTGTTAGGTGGATAGATCAATATTGGCTTAAATATTCATGCATAAAGCTCGTCATTGCCATAATTGATATGGCGAGTTTTAGAATGAAAAATTTCACTTGAACAATTGGTTTTGATTATATTAAAATAG
>JBOEGT010000023.1:0-17239 GCA_050633585.1 Arenicella sp. | reverse complement strand
ATGTGCCTCCGTCCCCGTCGGGGACTGCTTGCCCGCACAAATACATCACTGCGCCTATGGTTGTTGGGTCTGATGTGCTTAAGCCTGCGCCTGTGTTGATGTATCTATCAAAGACTCGCGCCTCACGATCACCAGACATAACCAGATCATCAAATTTGCGTTGCATAGTTATTGGTAGTTCTGCAATAAAATCACCCGCTAACAGGTAGCGTCCTTGCGTTGCTGGTAAATCCTGTATTATTGGGCTTCCATCAACCAGTCTTAACTCAAGGCCTTCACCCAGATCATTATCTAAAGCTACCAAAGCACTATGTGGCATCTCCAGAAACTGAACACCGCCACCATACATAGCTGTTGAATTTTCCCTTACTGCTTCAGGGTCTGGGTAAATATCTTTTAAAGAGCTTGGTCTTTGCAATAAAGCTCCCTCACTATCAAAAACTAAAACTGGGTTATACATGTTTATTCCTATTTAAAAGGTACAACTTGCCACGCTCTGAACGCGTAAGATGTGCCGCTTGTTGATACATACTTGAATTTTATTGTGGTTGAATCAATGGGTTCAGGATATAAGGTTCTACCTAGGATGGTACCTCCACCAGCGTTTGTGCCGTTCCATTTAGCATCTATTGCAATAGACTTATTCGGGTTTTGGATTGCTGTATCTATAGTAACTAATTCTTCCCTCACCGTTGTTCCTGATAGGTTCTGGCTATCTCCATAACCATGCTGAACGGGAGAGCTTAGCGCCGTGGACTCGTACTCTGTAACAAGAATATTTACTGTTAAGTTTGATATAGGCGTGGTGTGACTAATCATTAAAATGGTTGTCGAATTCTGCACCATTAATTCAAACCCATGAAATCCGCCTGAAGAGGTCAACGAACTATCACCGTTAGGCATCTCTGCACCAGCACCATTAATTCTAATTGTGCATGTATCTGGGTTAAAGTCAGGATCAGATATTGTTGCCGCCGACAATGACCCTCTGCTGCTAACAGTGTTTGTCACAGGGCTAAATATTAGAGCTACAGGAGTGATTCTTTTGACCTTTCCCGCTCCTGATGATGAAATGAAATTTCTGACAGGCATTAAACCACCTCTACTTGCGCGATATGGATATTTCCCGTGTGATTATGGTTTGTTGCTTCATCAACAATAATCACAAAGCGAACACGTTTTTTAGTCGTTATGTCTGTCGCCGTTAAGACATTTTCAAATAATCTGTCGTGATGTAGGTCGTCAGCTGATAAATCAAAATCTTCAAATAGCTTATCACTTCCTATTTGGCTTCCTTCACTATCAACCACCTGAAATGTTATATTTTTATTCTTTCCCGTGATTGGTGTTGTTGGAGCCATTAAGAGTCGAAGAGATAGCGCTTGATCTATAGGCGGAACAAACAATCCAGAAACATGTATGGCGTTAGTGTCTTCTAATATCGAACCGTTTAGACCTTTGTGTCTTGCTGGGGTTGCTGGACTTGTATCGTCTTGCTGACTAAGCCAGTCCGCAGGCGTGAAAGTGACTAAAGGGTCGTTAACCTTTAAATATATTGATCCACCATCTATTACAGCCCTATAAACCGTGTCGATATTGATTTCAGAAACCCCTTTTACTGGGTAGATCGTGGCGAACGTTCCAAACTTTATGTTGGGAAGCACTGCGGTAGCTGTATCAAATTTTAATAACACTTCTGCATTTACTGGAACAGTAATTAAGTCAAAACCAACATTAAATTGATTCGCTACACTTCCGTCCAGAGATGCCGTGATAACCGATTGCGCCCTTGCCAGCTCAGGGTCTAAGGGGTTGGCTCCGACTTGCACCCACTGATTATCACTTGCGTCATAAATAGCGAGCTTCGCATCATTGCCAGTTCCAGAATCATACGTCGCAAAGTTGCCGCTAACAGGTGTTGTTGCGGTTATAGCTGCTAACGATGCGAAGTGCCCTCGATAGTTTGTTCCCTCAATATTTGTTAACTTACTTAGGTTTGCATCATTCAGGAAGTTTGTATCACTCAATAAGGCTATGGCATCACGCATCCTCTCAGGAGTAGTGTCATAGTCTATTTTGTCACCTATTTCTCGAACTATCTCGTTTACTTGATCAGTGTTATAGACCTGAGTCATTTTATTCTCTCTCTATAAAGATTATTTGTGCATACTCCAGTAAATCAGGAGCATCGCTGCCACTTTCATTTGAGCCGCCTTGATTTCCCTGTCTTTGCGTGAAAAGCTGCAAATGCTGCCCCACAGTTATATCCATCTCTTTCAAAGCTCCCGCCTCTTCCTGACCCACTGGAAAATTTAACTGTACAGAAAAAAGTATATTTACATCTGCTTGATTAACTGTAGTTGAAGTTGCTATCGGCGTATCATTCACACCAACCATTACAGAGCTTGAACCTGTGGAGCCTCCTGACCACCCAGTTCCAATATAAAACCCTAGCAATGCAAATTTTGTGGTCTGAAGAGCAATAAATGACTCAGTAGATTCATCATATGAAAAGAATTTCGTTGCCGTTCTAGTGAAATCTCCTTCAACGACTTGCGTTATGGGTAGAGCTAGGCCAACCGCGGAATCTACCTGAAGTTGACTGCTGTTTTTTTCAATAGAAATGGCATCTAAATCAAAGTCGTTGTCACATGAATATTGTGGTGTCCCTACATTAGGCATTATACATCCACCTCTTGTATTTCAACACGAGACATAAAAAGATCGCCTGTATGGTTAAAGTTTGAAGCATTTTCAACTTCTATTTCGAACCTGCCCTCTACAACCGAAGTGATCATTGTCGAATCAATAACCCTCTCAAATATCTCCTGAAATTCGTCTGGATCATCAGGGATATCAACATTATCTTTTGTTACCGTCCCAATAATTCCATCGCCATCAGACGGTCGTGAATCAACAAATCGGGCCGTTATACTCTTTTGTTTACCGGTTATAGATGTTGTCGGCTGGAATGTTGCAACAATGTTATACACAGCCCCGATCTTAGGAACAAAAACACCATATAGCATAGGATGTACTGAGCTAACGCCAGCGAATAACACGCCTAACTTTCCATCAAAAACGGTTTTCTTTGCTGGTCTTTTACTATCTTGATAACAGTTGGCTAAATCAGCGCCATTCAGAATAAGGTCAACGTCATCACTTGCGTCATCGTCAATTATCTCCCATGAATTGCCATCAAAGCATGTATGGTATAAACGACCTGCTTTTACTTGCTGCACGCCTGTACTTGGAAATTCCCCCGCTATGTTTGCAAAGTTTATCTCTGGGTAATCTGTGCTAGGCACATCAAACGTCATCAAATACATGGCGCTCGGTGGTGCTGCTGCAAACCCCTCGTCAAGCTCGTACACGTTTGCTGACTGCTCGATCGCTGATAATTTAGATAGACCGTCAGCAATGCCAACATTAGTTCTAGCACTTAATCTACGGCTTTTAGGGCCATGCAGCAAAACATCATCAGTCGAGCGAATCTCGAAACTATGATCAACCCCCACATAGACATCATTTTCCAATCTACCGAATGAATCTGTGCGTTGTGGCTGTGCAAGCGGGATTGTTAGTTCTTCATCACTGTAAATTGTGATAGGCTGTGTGATAGAGTCTTGACCAAATACGCCAAAGTACGCTTTACCGTTTACAATTGGATCGCCTGAATCGTCGAGATATTGATCAATTTTTGAGTGAAAAATAGGCATATGATTTCTTTTATATTTTGGATTGGTTGGCCCGCTGCTGGACTCATCTCAACCCTTTCGGGTCACGTTTTAGTTGGCAGTCTGATTACGCTTTCTTGGCTAGGCTACATGTGGACGCTAGACAAGATTTATGGAGCCGTTAAAGGCGATAAAGAGGTTTGCACCCCTTTTGCTATGGACCGCATGATTAATGGGTTATTTCGTCGCAGAAAGCCGCCTAAGAGCGATTAATGCTTGTTGCTCGTTAATTCCACGCGACTTATTGGCCAGAGTTTTAGCGCCCTCCATAATGTTGAGTGCTGTTGACCTTCCTGCCGCATCAATTGCATTTTCGGCCACACCCTGACCTACTTGCCCTTTTAGGGTGTTCGATCCTGATAGTTTAAATACACGCTCCAACTCATTAGCGATTGATGCTTGAGCGCGCACATTGCCTTCAAATTTAGCTCCATACTTGCTCGCTACATCTTCCAATGCATCAAACGAATTGCCTAGCTTTTGCCTAGTTTGGACGTTTGACGTTAAACGACGCATAACCGTACCTATGGCTTTGTCATTATTAGATGTAAGCTCAGATACAGATTTACCCACCGCCTTATCAAAGTCATTTAATACGCTAATTGTTTCTGAATAAGCTGTATTCGCTTTGTTGTAAATAGGGAATTTCTCATCAAGCAGTCCGTCTACTTTACCCCTGAATACTTGTAACAAACCATCCACTTGACCACTTACACCGCCTTGCGACTTGCCATAACTAACATCCTCGTCAATCATTTTTTTAAGGTTGTGTAATTCAAAAGCGTCTGATTTATCAATCTTGTTGATTCTATTGAATATGTTTTTTATTACCTTTTGACTCTCTGCGACATTCTCAACACTGGATAGATTAAAGTTGGGTACTAGATTGCCAGCATCATTTGTGACCCCTACACGAAACTTGCTTTGCAGCTCAGATATAAAATCATTTAATACTTGATCCGCTTCAACCTCTTTACCCTTCAGCCTATTAGCGACAGCGTTTAATTGATTAGCTGCTCTTTTGTTTACGTTTTTTACGTGTTGATAGCGTTTAGTAACTGTTTCGCCAACTATATCTGAAGGACTATTGGCTTCTTTGAATAAACGATCTGTTTGACCTCTTTTGACAATATTAAGCATTCTTCTAAATGCTATCTTGTCCTCTTTTGTTGAGCCTTTGATGATCGCCACCGCTCCTTCATCAACACCTTGTTTTAACGCAGCTTGGCCTTCTTTTGATTTGAGCGCCTTCTCACCCTTCAGTACATATCCTGCTGCTCTGTTATCCGTTGGTTTCTGTTGTAGAATTTGTGCAATTTCCTTGTTTTTTGCCATCTTAGCGGAAATAAAGCCAATACCACCCGAAGCTAACCCGCCTGTGGTTCCGCCGATACCCCCGCCTACGGCAGTGTCCATAGCAAAGTCTTTTACTTCACCCTCTAGTAAATCAGCCTCCGAGCTGCCAGCGCCATATATAGAGCCTTCTGCAGCGCCTACACCAGCACCTTTTGCACCGAGCTTTATCGCTGAATCTTTGCCTATTTTTGCGCCCAGGGTTTTAGATAATCCTGCGCCGCCTGTAGTAGCCGCGCCGACTATCTCGCCTGTTAAAGCTGCTTTGGGGTTTTCATCACTGAATTTGTCGTTACGCGCTCGCGCTATATCTCTGAATAATTCATACGATTGTTTAACCGTCATGTCATCATTCACGAGATTAATTGAGTTCATAAAAGCGCCAAACGCGCCTGTCATCTCATCACCAAAACCAAATGTCATACCTTGGTTTACTGAGTCAATAAATGTACCGCTATCCTTATTGTTGCTGACCCCCTCAATCATTTTGCTTTTCTTCAACTCAAATCGATTGCTTTTTATTTCTTCTTCGGTCTGCTCTGGGAACTTCTCTTTATCGGTCTCGATCTTTTCGAGATTACCCTGCTTGAATTGCTCAAAACCCTGCTTTGCAAGCTTGTTAAACAACGCCGTGTCGCCAGCTGCCTCCGCCGCGTCCATTTGCTCAACCAGTGATTGACTACTCTGAACCCCGCCACCGCTCAGCATGGCCGCGATTCGCTTTGCCGCTTCTACATCGCCAGCCGCGTCAGCATTGCGCAACGCGTTAATCATTTCCTCTCTAGTAGCCATTATTTATACTTATTGATTAAGTCTTCGTCAGATATTTGGCTTTCTTCGCTCTCATCCAAACCCATTTTTGAACGAACAACCGATTTAATGTTGGCTATCTTTGCTTTTCGTGCTTCTGGCTCATCCTTACGAGTGGGCACCATTGCCATTAAAAGTTCTTGGTCTTTGTCGGTGAAAACACCTTCGCCTGATGACCTGAATATCTGCTTTAGGACTGGCGCTAATGTTGCGATTGCCCCGTCTGCTGTTTGTTGCTCTGCTGAAACTGCTGGAAACCTTCCGACGACTGGCCCTGTTGTAAAAAGCTTGTCCATTGCACTATCGACATTATCAATAGCTTTCTCGAATGTGCTGTAAGCTCTTAAATTCTTTCGCTGCTCTTTTTGACCTTTCTTGTCGGCCTTCTCAACCGCTGGAAATACTTTTGATCCATCATCGACAAATCTAAGTACACCATTCTCATCAGTAGCGGTTTTACGTGCTGCTGCTTGTTTTGGCTGATTGGATTTATTGATATCTTGCTGCAACCTCTGTTGATTAACCGTTAAATTGCCGCGTGCAACACTCTCTCGCGCTTGATTAGATCGTTGGGTCTCGCCAAACTTTGCAACACCTAGATTTTGATTAAATTCTTGGTCGTTAGCTTTTAATGCTAGCTCTCTATCTGCACGTTCATTGTCTGCCGCTTGATCTAATGTAAGCGGGTCAACTACCTTTAATGTAGCCCCTGCAAGCGCTCGTTTCGTCTGAGCGATACTCATGGCTTGCTCTGGGCTTTGCGCTGTTGCTATGTCTTCTAACGGCTTAATATCAAAGCCTTTGGCTTCAAACTCGCCGCGCAGTTGTAAGGCTTGCATCTTAGCGCTATCAAAATCACCTTGTTGCAATGAAGCGTAGATATTTGAGTATGATTGTTCGGCATAAGCGGAAGCCTCTTTCATCTTCATGGCCTCTTCTTTGTCACCTGCCGACACAATACCGAATAGACCCGTTGCAAGCTTTGAATCTGCCTTATACAAATTCATCATATTGTCGCGGTTCTTTGGGTCTTGCATATACGCGTCAAACGCCTGATCTTTTTCGGCATTCTCGGCTTGTGCTTGTGCCTCTGCCTTTTTCTGATTCTTAACGTTTCTAATATGTTGGCCAATAGCAAGCCCGTCAGTGATTGACTTAGATAGGTCGCCTGACTGCATATTGCCAGCGCCATAGAACGAATAATCAATACCTCTTTGCATCTTAAGCCGCCTTCAGTGTTTCGTTTAGTTTCGGGTAGTCGATCATGAGCAAACCTGTTTCATGCTCGATAATGCATTCTGGATACCTCTCTTGTACCTCTTGGGCTTTGTAACCTATGTCCATTTCAGTGCCCGTAATGCCTTGCGCGTCTTCTTTCCAATCCCATTCGTAAACGGTTAAATCTTTATGCTTGCCTACTGGCTGCATGTTTTCTTTTAAACGTTCATCCGAGAATGCCGCAAGCAATGCGACTGTTGCTGTTACTCCTGTTTGGATGTTCTGATTGCGTTGCTGCTGGTCCGCTTGTTGACCTGCTGCCAGTGCGTTAGCGCTATCTGTGATTGCATTAGCGCCATAGTTTGCCGCTGCCTGCAACCCTTGTGCGCTTGCTGCTGCGCCATTCGCTGTTAGTTGTGAAATTTGACTTGCTCCTGCACTCAATAACTGGCCTTGAGAGTTAGCAAAATTCTGCCCCAAACCACCAAGGTTCGCTGCCGCGTTCTGTCCTCGATCAACATTATTTGACGCTCTGCCGAATAGTTGATTTTCAATCTGCATTGCGAGATTCCCATCAATTTGCCCAATTTCGCTTGCTGCTCGACCACTACGGCCTAAGCCTTTAGATGCTAGATAAGTTGAAGCTGAACGGTGCTGACTATCAGCCAATGCATTAAAGTTTTCAGAGTCTAGTATCTGTGATAAACGATCATTCAAACCTGCAATAGTTGAACCTTGCGCGACATCACCCAATGAACCCGCACCCAATTGCACATACGGGTCTAGTCTTTCGACCGTCTCGTTGTAAATAGTCTCGTTAAGCTCGGTTGCTCGATTTGTTGCGTCTGCCGTGATTGATGCGCCTTGTAGCGCTGCACCTGCTTGAATCTCAGCTCCCGCTAATGCTGCTCCGCTTTGTATGTTCGCCGCTTCTACTGCTGCCGCGCCTTGTGCTTCTGCTGCTGCTGTACCGCTACTACTACCGCCCATTACTCAGCCCTCAAATCTAATTCATATGTAATTGTAGAGTCGTGTTCTGCTGTTCTATTCATGCCTATAACCCTGCAAATAGTTCTTGCTCTGATGTGTGACTTGAGAATGATGCTGTACATCCGAATAAATCCTCTATCTCTCAAATCGTTTAATATTTCGTTTAATCTATCTCTGCCGCCCTCTTGAATATCTCCCTCAAATAAAGCGGCATGCACTTGCACCCTGTAATAAACAGGCTCAAAGTACATCAACCCCTTTCCGAACGGGTAATAAAGCCAGTTAGGGTTTGGTAAAAAATCATCTACATTTGCCGTCATATCTGGCACAAAAGGCGCTATCTTCTTATGACAAAGTACGGGCTTAATCTTCCTCAGACTCGTCTCTATCATTTTTAATTGCGTACTGAATTAAACTATCAATAAAATGCTGCATAGAATCTGTAAAGCGAACTTTATCTCCATGCTCTGTATGGCCAATGACATCGCCGTATTTAGGTTGCTCGGCTCTAAGCCTCTCTAGTTCCTTACTCATGAAACTATGATTGAATCGACTGCAAAAGCGATATTGCTTGTAGTGCTGATTTGTATGCCTGCATAGCCGTCGTAATAACCTAAGCCACCAGCAGGACCAAAAACCACCTCGTTATCGTATTGACCGCCAGTTGGTACAAAGAAAGGGTCGCAGTAAAGCAATCCGTCTCGACTCATTGATAACCCTACTGAGCCTTTCTCATGTGTTTGAGCCACCCCTAGCTTCATAGAGTTTAATATCATCATCTGCCTTGTTTCTGGGCTGATATAAGTGCGAAACGATCGGATAAATTCCCCATCAGTGTCTTTGTCGTCATATGTGAACTCGAACAAGCCGTCCGAACGCTGACAAAACCATTTCCCACTATTTTTGTGGAACTTGGCATTTCTGTATCCCCATTTATCAAACTCAAAGAAGCCTTTGTTTGATCCGCTTGATAAGTATCCCCAGTTAAAGCCTGTAGCACCGCGAGTCACAATGAAATCACGGTCTTTAATACTAAAAACATAGCAATCTTTGCCATGCCAATTGAATCGTTGGCCTTCAGCGTTTCTTAAGTCTGTTATTGTGTATTGCGTGTTAAGTATCTCGTTGATAGCTTCACTGGAGATTTGAACCACCTGCGCCGAATCAAATACGTACACCGCAAAGCCGCCGTCTTTATCTTGGCCTATAAACAGAAAACTATCTTGAGTCTCGACCAGACCGCCCACAAAACCAACCGATACAATACTACCGTTAACTCTCACGAATGGCTGTGATGCATCGCCTATGTTTCTAAATCGCTCAATTGATTCATCACCAAAAATGAATAAGTCATTACGAATATTTGCGCATATTCTATTTTTATCGGGTAATTGTTCAGCATCAAAGAATGATGCGGCTCGTATCTGTGAAGGTCTGCCAATCTCTGACCAGCAAACAGGGCTGCCATCTAAAGGAACCCAAACAAAGATGCCGTCAATTACGCAGACGCTTCTGCATGCTGGCAAATCTCTATCATATATCTTGACTAACTCAGTACCTAAAATGTAGTTACTCTCACCTGTCGCAATAGCAACCTTTTCAAAATCAACCGCTACGGATATTTTCCCAGTGCCGTCAATCTTTCCTATGCGTGTAAGCCCGTTAGTGCCTCTAAACAGGTTCTGACCAAACACGGAGTAGATAACCCCTTTAAATTCGAATATACCTCTAGGCTGTCCAACGGCCAAAGTCTCAACCTTTGTGCAAGCTGGGCGACTCAATAGCGCGTCTTGAGACGGGATGAGGTTGTTTGTGTATCGAGAGTGCTTCGGTGTTAAGCGTGACCCCTCAATAGTTGTTGGTAAAGGAATCGGAATCATTAGTCATTCAAAGCGTCTATCGCTTCGCTAATATCATTAGCGACAATATATTCATCCTCAACCGTTACCGTATTACTTTGCTCTAGTGCGCCCTGAAAGAATCTTGTTTGACGACCTCTATTGTTACCTGCTCCGTATGGCAATAGCCCATCTGGAACAATCGGATCAATAACATGCTCGCGAAACATTTGAGCTAATATTGAATAGCTTCTATCGCGCTCACGGTTCATAATTCCTGATTGATCGTGCGGAACACGGGCAATAGTTGAGAACTCAACCGCTAAGCAATTAATAATGTGTGTACGCGCTGATAATGGCTCATTAATATCATCCGTTAATACTTGTGGGATAACGATATAGGATTCGCTACCGTCTGGCTCTTCGTTAAATATGCGAATCTCCTGCTCCTTAAAATACGCAAGGAGTGATTGCAAATACAAAAGGCCTGACTCATACAATGACGGGTCCGCCTTTTGCATTACTGTTTCTTTGCCTATCGTTTGCAAAGATAGCTTGATGATATCAACGGCCTGAGTCATTATTTTTTAGCTGGCTTTTTAATTAAATCAGGGTGAATAACCGTTCGGCCCTTTTTGATTTCTGCTGCTTTTTCTTTTTCAGAATAAACAGTGATTTGCTCGTCGCCTTTGCCTGTGAATAGGCAAAACTTACAGCTCTTATCTTCTTTTTTAGTCATTTCTATACCTCGAAATTAAATGCGCCCCACGAATGAGGCGCATAACTATTACCCGCCGAATGAAGCGCCCTGATTAGGAAGCATTACACCTACGCGACATGGGTCGAGTACGTGTGCTGAAACCTTACAAGAAAGACGATACTTAACCGTCAACGCGTCAATGCTTGAAGATCGAGCAAACAAGATCGAAATACCTGAGTCGGTAGCCTCTTGATTCACTGCCATAGATGCAGACAACTCATCATCCATAAGTGGAGATGTGAATAACTCGACAGCTTCTTCAGCAAAGAAAGTGTTAACTTGTGCATTTGCTGTGTTCAAGATTGTGATTGCCGCGTTGTCTGCTGGTGCGCTAGTTACGTTTGCGTAGGCTAGAACATCTTGCAAATTATCAGCCGTGATAGAGCCGCCTACAGTTGCATCCGCTGGGATGATTGCAGGAGAGATTTGCACAGTTGTTGCTGATGGCTTGCTAATCACTCGGAATGACTGACGAGCGCCTGAATCTTGCTTGCTGACCATGCCGATAGAGTTAACACCTGCGATAGTGAAGGAATCACCCACCGCCAATGCAGCCGATGAACTAACAGTTAACGTTTGATAGCGTGAGTCAGCCGCTGGATTGCTAGTTGTCGTAGAGTTATAAGCAACTGGAATCAATAACTGATCCGCGCCATCTACCGTTAAACCTGTTGTGGCATTACCCGCAATATTTGCGATGATATTAGCTGCATGAGTGCTAAAACCTGCAACCGCTGGCACTTTACTTGCCTCATATGCGGATTTCTGATCAATACCTGACTCACGACCTGCCAATACACTAGCTGCTGCTCGTGATGCGCGAGGATTTAGGTTGATGCAACGATTAACAGTAGTATCAATCTCACGCTGGCGAAACTCAGTTTCAGCTCGTGCCAATGTATCGTAATCGTCAAACTCGCCTGTGTGAGTTAACACGATACCCGCTTCGTTTGCTATCTTTCCTGCTGTTCGTAGGTCAATTGCATTAGATAACTTCTTAATTGCCGCTTTCGCTTGACGACGAAGATAGCTCTTATCTTTTAATTGACTTGTGTTAAGCGTGAAAGGTACGTTAATGATGTCATCATCAGACAAGCTAACAGGCACCGTCAATGCAGTGATATTCTTATCTTGACCTGTGATGTCACGACCTGTTGAAGTCGTAGTCATCAATTCAACGTTTCGGCGCTCGGTTACACCAGTTTGATCATAGTTAGTGTTGCCCGCTGTTTTAACGGACACTTGGTTTGCGTGTAAGTTAGACGGGGAAAACTCCTCCACTAACATCTCATTCAGGATAGTTTCCTGTTTAGTAAAATTTGTATTTGTAGCCATTATTTATGTCTCATTTGAGGTTAATCAATCTCAACCCCTGCCGCTTCTGCCTCTCGTTTGAGGGCAATTCTTTCAGTCATTGGCACGCCGTTTTGTCTCATGGCATCTAGCTTTGCCTGAAAGTCGGTTACTCCTGAAGCGCTTCTTTCGATAGCCTCATCAGGTTCCGTTGTGGTAGGTAATTGAACTTTGCCGAGTGAATCGGCATAACGTGTGAAGTCCGAATATGTCGCTAGTGGAGATTTCTGAAACTTTTCGACAAACTCCTGCATTTTCTGCGGGTTTCTGCCTAAGTCCCATATAACCTGTTCAGAGTTTTCATAACCCTCCATGATGTTAACTAGGAATTGATCACCGAAGGTGTTAGCAACTTTTGCTTGTGCTTCGGAGTATGTTTCGTCGTCTATCTTGGAGTTTTGTATAAACTTAGCTGCACGATTTATGTGCTTTTCTTCAACCTCTTGAATATATTGGCTTCGTTTAGATTCCTCAGTGCGTTGCCGCTCTGCCTCTTTCTCCTCCGCCACTATTCGCCTTGCTGTTTCCTCGCTTTTTGCAGAATAAAAGGCTTCCAAATCTTTTTGATATTCCTCATCAGAGTCATAATCAAATTGGTCTGGTAGCGTTAAAGTCTTCTTATCGCCACTCATAGCGGCTTTAAGTAATGCGGCCTCATTTTTTGCTGCATCTAGCTCTCGCTTCAACTCTTCAGCTGTTGCTTCTGCTGCGGTGGCTTTTGCCTTAAACTTATTCTTAAGCTTGAACGCGATACGCTCTTGCTCTTGCTCGGTTTCTGCTTCGCTTAACTCTGCCTCTAATGCTTCAGTTTCGCTTACTTCACTGGATGGCTGCGTATCATCCGTAACCTGTTCGGTTTGAGCTGGGTCGCCTGTTTCAATTTCTTGGGTTTCTTGCGCTTGCTCTTCTACTTTTAGGTTATTTTCCGCATCTGTCATGTTTAGCCTCTGTCATCTGAGTAATGGCTCATAAAAGGGTGTGCCGTTCCCTACCCTGTTACCGTCGAGTAGACGTAAAAAAAGCCCCAGTACCGAAGTAGTGGAGCTTTAAGTGATTTGTATCTGTTACTGCAATCGCTGCCTTGCCTCTCTAAGCTTCAGCACCGTATCAGCTTGTTTGTTTTCTATATCTGCCGCTGTTTTCAGGTTATCAATATCCATTTGTTTGATCTTGGCTGCATTCATCATGGCTTCTGTCTCTTGTTCCATAGCCATCTTCTCTAACAACATCGTGTTAGCGTCTGGACCCTGCTGTGATTGAGACTGCTGAATTTGCTGTATGAACTGCATTTCCTCTTCTGTTTCTGGTTTAGCGCCCTGCTGCAATTCCTGCTTGCGTATAAACCATTTCATATCGTCTAAGTCGCTATTAGGTAATAGCTGGATAATCTTACCGAATGCCATTTCTTTTAACTGGTGACCATCAGGAAGCGAGATAGCAATATCTTTCAACACTTCGATTGTTTCTTCTGCCTGTGTGTCATAGCCTTTCGATACACCTGCAACCACTTGGTACTTGCCTTGCGATGGATCGTTAGCCGTGTAGATGCCGCGAATATCAGGCTTGTTATCAAACAACTTCACTGCCCGCACCTGCTCTTTATCATTCATAAGCTGCATTGTGCGCCCACGATTCTCTTTAGAGCCGTAGATAGCACGTGCTTTCGATGCATATACATTACCGGCATGAATGATCGCTTTCTTAAAGTTGTCGAATATGATCCGTGTGTTTTGATCTGATCTCTTAATCGATGCGTTGATAGCTTTACCGCTTGCATCAGGATCGATTGTGTCTTGTGCTGCACCTGCCGTTCCTTGCAATATATGATTGCTTGACATATCAATCAGTGCCGCCGCCGCTGGTGCTATGCCGCCTCCCTCATCCCATCCAGCCACAAAAGCCGTCATGTTGCCGTGCTGATCTTTGATTGGATCAACTAAGCGATAAGGGATTGTATGAGGACTAGCCGCCCATGAGCGTCTTGCTAGCTGACTGCTCATTTGTTCAGGCGTAAATATTGGCTTGCGCTGTCCTGAGTATGCCGCCGCTTCTGCTGCGAGACTAAACGACATGTCTAATAGTCGTTGTGAGTCCATACGCTTTCGAATAACGCCGTAATAGTGCTCTTGCCCCTCTACATATGAACGATAAGCGTACATAGGGATAACAGGCAAATGATCGCCTTTTATCTCAATCGTTTTTTCAAGTTCGCAATCTTGACAGAATACCGTTTTATAGACTCGCTTGCGTTTTACTTTTCGGCTAGTTAATAGCTCGTAACCATCCATTATCGCTTGATTGTGATCAAGTTTTATTTGATCACCTTCTAGAAAAAAGCTTTTATTCTTGTCATCAATAGACAGCATTGGGTGAGAGTAGAAATTCACAAGAACAGCCTTCTTCTCTATATGATAACGGGTTGCGATATAAATTAGGTCGCTAACCTGCCATAGAAATCCCCCATAACTGCCTAAGCGATCCATATTATTAATCACCTGGTCTGGGTACATCTCTGCTAAATCATCTTTGTGATATGGCGTTAGGATAGTCACATGCTTCGCGTCAGATTTATCTATCTTTCTTGCTGATGAATCAAACATTACGCATCGATATGCTTCTGGTATCTCTTGAAACACCAAGTTTTGACGCATGTTTTGCGGATCGTCTTCGTCTTCGTATTCTTCCGTGAACATAAAGGCACCCATACCTGAGTAGATAGCCTCATATGCTGCATGATCTATTGCTGTATGGCCACCTCGACGCAGTGAGTCACGTCTCCATAGCCCATCCATAAGATCGGCATCTTCTTGATTTGTCTTACTATCGTCTGGTGAGTAATTAACCGTGATTCTGTTATCACAATAGTATGCATAGGTACGGTGAGCAAATTCACTAACCATATCTACTTCCATTTTAGCCCTATTCTCGTACTTCTCGCCTAAAGCGCCCTCCCAATGAGCACCCTCTACCGTGCCAAAGCGTAACTCCTCCCTTGATCTTTCTCGCTGCTCTCTGCTTTGAGAGTAATCGCGGTCAAGGTCGGCGATGTATTGGTTTATCTTGGTCTTATCCATTTAGAAATAGTTGTGTACTTCTGGCATTTCGTGGCTTTCATGCGCTATACGTTTTTTGGTATTTAGTTCGTCTGTATCAATCATCATTGACATAGCGCAACAATCAGACATGTTAGGAGATTCGATATCTGCCTTTTTCATGTCATCCTTACTCATTAATTGAATCTTATTATTGCCGTTCCTCTTGCGTGGGATACGGCATAGCTCAGACCTAAGATTATCTAAATCTTTAATTTCTGAGCTAAAGCTAATCATTTCGTCGGGGTTGGTGTACTTGTTCTTTGTTACCGCTAACCACGTCGCATACATACGATCCCTCAGCAACCAGTAAGCTTGTGCTCGTTGATTAAAGAAAGCTTCTTTGTTTGTCTTGCCACGTTGCAGCTCACTTCCTAATTCCTCATAGATAGCGTTAGGGTTCATTGCTGTGTGTGAACCGTTAAACATCTGCATATGTGTATGCTTTCCGTCTAATGCGTTGGATATGTCGCGCCTAAGTGATAAACCTAGTCCACCACCATCCCATATAAATACATCTGCTTGAACGTCAATAGCGTAATCCGTAGCCCAATCACACGCCGTATTAACGTCAAAGTCTTCTGTTTGCTGCACATCCTTAAATACTGAACCGTGACGGTATGATATGGCCTTAGCATCTCCGCTATCTGCTGGATCGTGTGAAACTACCTCGACACCTTCAGGATCAAAGCCAAGCTTAATGTGAGCATCAACACACGCGTCAAACCATTCAGGCTCAATAATTGCGTTGTCTACTGTATCGGATAAGTGTCCTAACCAAATATGATTATATTTAGCTCTTGATAGTAATTCGTAGTCTCTTAGTCGTTGCTTCTCTAAAACATCAGGGAACCACGGATTATCAAAGTAGTTAATCTCTACTATCAGGATGTTTTCATCCTCGTAGTAGCCCTGCTCTTGTATTGCTTTTTCGTGTTGCTTAATCAAAGACTTGTAAATAGGGTCTTTACTGCTACCTCTATTCATTGACACCCAGATTTCACTACCTTCCTCACGAATGGTCGGTAACAGAATATCAATTGTCTTTTGACTTATCGTTGAGCCCTCCTCAATCCAAACCTTATCTATCCCGTAGGTTGATTTAATTGAGTCTGGATTACGTGATAACCCTTTGTAGAATATCTCACCACCTTTGCGACTTGTTAAGCCTGTAGCGCTATCACTAACGGTGGTGAAGCCTAACTCATCACGCCTAGCTTTCATTAGTCCGTGTACCGAGTCGTCAATTGAGTTTTGAAACTCCCTTGCACACATCAGCCGTTGACCTTTATTACAGTAGTCTAGGAATAAATCTGCAAATGCAATTGACTTACTTGCCCCCCTTCCACCAAGGGCTATTTTTAATCGTTTCTTCTTAGCCGCAAATGGTACAAGCTTATTAGCTATCTGTATTTGTACCTTGCTCAATTTCTTTTAATGATAGAACTGGCTGTATGACGGACTCTTGGACTTTAATTGGCCCGCCGCCCCTACCTGTATGCTCTTGATCAACTTTGTCATGCATACCGTGATTGGCTAAAACAAGCTTTGCAATAGTTGAATTAAATGTGCCTATTAAGCCCTTGTTTAGCGTTATTCGCTTTTGTTTTTCCTCGATTCGTTCTAACGTGTGCAAGAATTCTGTATGAATTTCAGCCCAATTGTATAAAGTTCTACGAGCAACGCTTAGATATTCAGCAAGACCTTCAACGCTTGGTATGACTGAGCCATCCTCCTGAAAAGCAAAAACTTTGACTGGCTTTCCGTCTTCTGCAATAACCTCTACAATCTTGTCGATGTACTCATCTGCAAGTGCTTGCATATCCTTATTATATTTAGTTGGTTGTCCTGCCATAATTACCTCTTAGCCATTTACCGTTGGTACTCCACGTATGAGGTTGAATAAAAAAGAGTGGCCCATTAAGTATAGGTGGTAAGCTGGTGTGCTCCCTGTTGTTTGAGTGGTCCACTCTGTGTTTGGTTGATAGTCTTTCCTATCAGTCAGGGGTAACAAATCCCAGATCATCACGACTCGTGAATAAATAAAATTGATTAATTAGCGTATAAGCGATACTTAGCCAGCATAAC
>JBOEGT010000022.1:0-118794 GCA_050633585.1 Arenicella sp. | reverse complement strand
CTGTGCTCTACCCATATTCTTAAGTTTGAGAGAGCAGATTGTCCTTATTTAGTGTTGAATGAATTTTTCTGTATGAAATTGTCATCAGCGGTTGGCTTAGATACCGCTCAGGTCCAATTTAGGCGCTTCGGTGAGCACCCTGCTTTGGTGGTGAAGAGGTTTGATCGAAAATATGATGCCAACTCGGACCGAGTGTTACGTCGACATGTGATTGATGCTTGCCAAGCTTTGGATATTCCAAGAGATAGTAAATACGAGAGAAATCTGGGTGATGGTCGAGATGTAAAGCATATTCGAGAGGGCGTAAGCCTGCCTAAGTTATTTGCATTTAGCGAGGCGATGACGTCTCCTATTGAAAGTGTTCAATGGCTTCTAAGGTGGCAAATTTTCAATTTAATCATCAGCAATTATGATAGTCATGGTAAAAATATTAGCTATTTTTTTGATCAAAATGGTGCGCGTTTTACACCAACATATGATCTTGTCAATGTGTCGATGTTTCCTGAATTCAAACAAGCCTTATCGATGGCTATGGGAGATGAATTTGACCCCGAAACCATGAATGCTTACCAGTTCGCAGATTTTGCCGAGACATGTCAATTGAATAAGGGTTTGGTTGCTCGAAATTTAACGTATTTAGGGCAAAGGACCTTAACCGTGCTGGAGAATGGCGCCTTGATTGATGCCTTATCAAAATCCAATGCCTTTCATCACAATGAAATTGAATATCTTCATGCGTTGAGCCACAATATCGTAAACCGTGCTCAGCACTTTATGACTCAAGCGCCTAGCATTAAATCTTTTAGTGCCGATTAAATGCTGGCTAGATGAATTCGCATAAGATGAACATGCCCACTAATGTTAAGGCCAATTTAGATGCTAAACGAGGTGCTCGGTATAGAAAGCAAAAGATGAAATCTCCTTTGCCTATGCGTCACGGCGTGTCGGCTAGCCGTGTTTGGTTGCCTAAAGTAGGGGATTGTAAAAGCAGCACTGAAAAGTATGGGGAATGGGAAACGATTCTCGATTTCTTCTTAGAGCGTTTTCCGTTTATTCCAGAAGAGATCGTTAAAGAGCGCATGAGTCGTGGGCATATTGTCAGTGAAGCTGGAGAGGCTTTTGGTCCAGACAGTCCATATCAACCTGAGATTCACTTATTTTATTATCGTGAAATACCCGATGAGACGAGGATTCCTTTTCAAGAGAAGATATTATTTAAAAACGACCATTTCATTGTCGTGGATAAACCGCATTTTATTCCGGTGACGCCCACAGGAAGATATGTTCGGGAGTGTTTGCTATCTCGTTTAAAGCATCATTACCAACAAGAGGATATCAGCCCTATTCATCGCCTGGATCGCGAGACAGCAGGCATTATGTTGTATAGCTGTAATGCGAAAATCCGAGGGGCTTATCAATATCTGTTTGAAGAGCGCTTAGTCAAGAAAAGCTACGAAGCGATTGCGCCATTAATAGAGCGTGATTTTCCCTATACGCATCGCAGTCACATTGTATCTAGTGGAGACCCTTTTTTTATTATGTGTGAAGAAGTCGACGCATTGAACAAAGAGCCAAACTCTGAAACAGTGATGGATATTATTGAGACTCAGGGTGATTTAGCGCGTTATAAGCTCGAACCCGTGACAGGTAAGCAGCATCAATTGCGCGTGCACATGGCGTCGATTGGGTGCCCAATTGTGAATGATCCTTTTTATCCAGAGCTGATGCCAAATAAGGGTGATGATTATTCAAGCCCATTACAACTGCTGGCCAAAACGATTGAGTTTGTAGACCCATTCACCGATGAAGAATACTTTTTTGAAAGTGATATTCGTTTGCAAGGTATGTCCGGCACAAGCTAATCATTCTGGCGTTGATCCTAAACGCATGTAAGTCATTCGTGTTCCAATCGTGTATAGTGCGTTCCGTGTTCAGGATGCACTGTGTTGCGTGGCTATGACGACAATGTTGACTTGATTTGCTATCCGATGATCACGACCTTTGAAAACTTAATAATCTGATGACAATGATATTTTCTTCTTTAGACCTTGCCCCAGAACTGCAAAAAGCGATTGATGCTTGTGGTTATAAAACCATGACGCCGATTCAAGAAAAGGCGATTATCGCGGCGCGTCGAGGCACTGATTTATTAGCCTGTGCACAAACGGGCACGGGAAAGACGGCGGCCTATGCAGTACCTGTGTTGCAACAAATGTTGGACAAACCGCGCCCGATATCTCAATCTAAAAGCGAGAGTTTAGGCACGCCACAGGCCTTGATCTTGACACCGACGCGAGAATTAGCCGAACAGTTGGCAAGCACTATCGGTGCTTATGCGCAGTTTTTATCGATGAATGTTGTCGCTGTTTTTGGCGGTGGCAAAATGGCAGGTCAGAAAAACCAATTATTGGCGGGAGTGGATGTCCTAATTGCAACACCTGGGCGTTTATTAGAGCATATCGATCAGTGCAATGTGGATTTGTCAGCGGTTGAATATGCCGTGTTAGATGAAGCCGATCGCATGTTAGATATGGGCTTTATGAGTGATGTGCAAACACTCTTAAACCGAACGTCGGCTAAACGGCAAACATTGTTGTTTTCAGCGACGCTGTCTCCCGCTATTAATGAGTTGTCGCATAAAATACTCAATAAGCACCAAGAAATTCGTATTAACAAGAAGATTAATGTGACGGCTGACACGGTTGAACATGTGATTTATGCCGTCGAAGAGAACCGTAAAATTGACTTATTTATCGATTTGTTAGAAGAGCATAGTTGGTATCAAGTGTTGGTGTTTACCAGCACAACGCATCAAGCGGATAAGCTATTGACTCGATTGAGAGAGAAAAACGTGGATGCGGATGTCTGTCATGGCGACAAACGGCAGAATGCACGCCGCCGCGCGTTGACGAATTTTAAAGAAGGCAAGGTGCAAGTGTTAATTGCAACGGAAGTTGCTGCACGCGGCTTAGATATTCAAGGGCTAGAATATGTGGTGAATTATAATTTGCCATATCTTGCTGAAGACTATGTGCATCGCATCGGCCGCACCGGACGTGCAGGTCAAACGGGTCATGCGATTTCATTTGTCAGTCGAGAAGAGGAGCGCAGTGTAGACGCTATTCAGCGTTTGATTGGTAGCAAAATTAAACGAATCCATCGACATGGCTTTGAAGTCGGTAGTCGCGATTCTTTAATTGACAAAATAGCGCAGCAAAAGCGTTCTGGTCGGAAGAATAAAGCGACAGAAACCAAGATTGAGAAAAAATAAGTTTGACTATTTAATCTGTTAATACGGCGGTTTACTTAGTCGTCGCTACATAAATGGTGTGGCGGCTGCCTTTGCCTTTATGCGCTCTGACGGTTTTAACATTCACTTTGAAGCCTGCTTTTTTCAATGTTTTTGTGAACGTTGGTTCGTTCCATGCCGACCAGACGGCTAATACACCTTTAGGGCGTAGTGTTTTTTTGATAGCGCTCAAGCTTTCCATTGAATAGAGATTGTTGTTATCGGCGTGGGTAAAGGCTTCAGGGCCATTATCCACGTCTAACAAAATAGCATCGAAGGTGGCGTTTTTAAGTTGCTTGGCTTGTCTGGTTTGAGCCGTCTTGTTTTGATTAAAGAAATCAGCCACGTCACCTAAATGAATGGTAGCCCGTTTATCACTTATCGGTTTGCCTGCACATTCTCCCATTGGACCTTTGTTCCATTCAATGATTTCAGGCACGAGTTCTGCAACGACTACCTCTGAACTAGCTGTAGTCGCTTTGAGTGCGGCGGATAAGGTGAACCCCATACCTAAACCGCCGACTAGCACCGTTGCATTTTCCGTTTTTTTTAAATGCGCACAACCCAGTTCGGCCAGAGCGAGTTCGGATGAAAATACACGGCTTGTCATGAGTGATCCAGGCACGCCTTTTAGGTCAATTGAGAAATCATCGCCGCGTTGAGTGAGCCTCAATTCACCACCATTGTTTGGGATGTTAGCCGTGCCTAATAAAATCGTTGGGTTCATGGTTTAGATGTTGATGCTTTCAAGGGGTTGTTGGTGTGAGCGTATGTAGTGAATATTGAGGCAAAGGTATTTTATGTCTTTTGTGCGTTTATTGCAGTGGTTTCTTTATAATGCTCCTAATCAAAACGAGTACGAAAACATGAAAATATGGGTGGATGCCGATGCTTGTCCGGTAGTGATTAAGGAGATTTTGTTTCGTGCGGCGGAACGTGCAAAGGTGATGGTGGTGTTGGTGGCAAATCAACCGATGTCGCACCCATCTTCTGACTACATTCGCTCGGTGCAAGTCGGTCGAGGTTTTGATGTGGCAGATAATGAAATCGTACGTGTCGTGGAGGCGGGTGATTTGGTGATTACCTCGGACATTCCTTTAGCCGCCGAGGTCATTGAAAAAGGAGGTCATGCGCTCACGCCGCGAGGCGAACGCTATACTCAAAGCAATATTCAAGCACGCCTAACGATGCGTGATTTTATGGATACATTGCGAGGAAGTGGGGAACATTCGGGCGGTCCGCCACCGTTGAGTTCGGCAGACCGGCGCGAATTTGGCAATGAGCTAGATAGATTGATTACCCAGCATCGCCGAAAGCCTTAAGCGTCTTATTTTTAAGCGAGCCTTGTTTTCGCTTTACCAAGGCAGCACCTCTCCACTGGAGTGCCAAAAGGTACCACTATTTTCTAGGTTGAGTTGTTCTATGCGCTGAGCAATGCGCTCGGCAGCTTGATCTGGGGTGATGTCGCCATGGCCGCCAATCATCTCGGTGCCCACAAGGCCTGGGTGAATGATGCCGACGGCGACACCTTTGGGTTTCAGGTCATGTGTGAGTGACATGGCCGCGCAGTTGAGTGCGGCTTTTGACATGCGGTAGCCGTAGCGTCCACCACTGGTATTGTCTTCAATTGAACCCATGCGGCTGGTGATCATGGCAAGCTTTGCGTTGTCAGCAAAGTGATTGCGTAAAGCTTCAGTGACTTTTAAGGGGCCGAGCGCATTCACCGTAAACTGTGTTTGAATGGCTTCATAGTCGATGTCGCCTAGCGATTCGTTCCGCAGAATGCCGGCATTGTTAATCAATAGGTCAATTTTTGTGCTGTTTAGCTCGGTTGCCAGTTGCGCAATGGAGTGATCGTCCGCGACATCAATGCCGTCAATGATGGTGGCTCCCGAGGCATTGAGTTCAGAAGACCCGTGTCGACAAGCAGCATATACTTGGTGGCCTTGTTGTTGGTAATGTTGAGTGAGTGATAAGCCAATGCCGCGGTTGGCACCAGTGATAACGATGTTTTTGTTCATATGTTTATGACCTTGAGTCAGTAGAGTTCAGTAAAGTGAGTTGTTTATTTAAAGAGGAATTAAGCTGGGTACGATAGTAGAAAAAACCATTAGGAGCAATTGATATGCGCAATAGGCCATTCAGTTCGTACGACGTCAGTTTTGACGCTACTGTTAAATCTACTATGGAAAGTGTTTGAAAAACTCAAGCGTTATCACCAATGCTGTTTTCACGGTAGGCAATGGCTAGTGCCAGTCTAGTATGACCTTGCCGCTTGAGCCTTCGTTCATTTTTAGAAAGCCTGTTTCAAACTCCTTTGCCGGAAGGCGATCAGTGATCACTTGACGGACATCTAAGCCGTTTTGAATCATGGCGATCATTTTGTACCATGTTTCGAAAATCTCTCGGCCATAAACGCCTTTGATAGTAATGGCTTTGAAAACAATACGTGACCAGTCCACGAGAGACTTTTCTGGCGGCACGCCTAGCAATGCAACCTTGCCACCCATGACTAAGCTGTCGACCATTTGATCTAAGGCTTGTTGGTTGCCAGACATTTCTAAACCGACATCGAACCCTTGTTTCATGCCGAGTGCTGCAATGACGCTTTGTAAGTCTTCATGCTGAGGGTTGAGTGGTCTGATATCAGCGACTTTGCTGGCCAGAGCGAGGCGGTCGTTGTTAATGTCTGTAATGACAACGTGCCTTGCGCCCGCATGTCTGGCAACGGCGGCGGCCATAATGCCAATGGGGCCTGCTCCGGTGATTAAGACATCTTCACCAATCAAGTTAAAGCTCAAGGCGGTGTGAACCGCGTTGCCTAATGGGTCAAGAATGGCACCAATTTCATCGTCAATGTCGTCTGGCAAGGGAATGACGTTGAAGGCAGGTAGGCATAAGTATTCTGCAAATGCGCCGGGCTCGTTGACGCCGATTCCACGTGTTTCTGGATCAAGGTGAAACTTGCCTGCCCGAGATTGTCGAGAGTGCTTGCCAATGAGATGACCTTCACCTGAGCAACGCTGTCCAATGGAGAGGTCTTTTACTGCTGATCCGAGTTCAACGATTTCCCCGCTGAATTCATGGCCTGTTACCAATGGGATTGGAATGGTTTTTTGTGCCCAATCATCCCATTTCCAGATGTGTAAATCAGTGCCGCAAATAGCGGTTTTATTGATGCGTATTAATACATCGTCTGGCCCAATGCAGGGGATGGGTTGTTGAGTCATCCAAATGCCAGTCTCGGCTTTAGATTTTTCTAGTGCCATCATGGTGTTTGTGTGTGGTGTTGTCATATCACTCCATTGGCTTTGCCGATTTTTTGAAAAGCATTGAGTGCAATATCTAGGTCTTTTCGAGAAAGGGCCGCATTCATTTGCGTGCGAATTCTTGCTTGTCCTTTTGGGACCACTGGAAAGAAAAAACCGGATACATAGATGCCTTGCTCGAAGAGTTCAGCGGCCATAGTTTGAGCGAGTTTTGCTTCTTTGAGCATAACAGGCACAATTGGATGTTCACCAGCAGGTAAATCAAAGCCAAGTGATTCAAGGCCTGAACGCCAGTAGTGTGTATTATCAAATAGTTTCTGTCTTAAATGACCACCTTTTTCGATCAAATCAAGAGATGCCAAACTGGCTTTTACAACCATCGGGGGGAGTGAGTTTGAAAATAAGTAAGGCCGAGCGCGTTGCCGAAGTAGATCAATGACCGCTTGTGGACCAGCGATGTAGCCACCAATTCCTCCGCCAAGTGCTTTGCCCAGCGTTCCAGTCAATATGTCGACATCAACATCAAAATGCGCTGGCGTGCCTTGGCCATTTGGACCCATGAAACCCGTGGCGTGACAGTCGTCGACCATGACTGTGGCATCATATTGTTTGGCAAGTTTTGTGATATCTGGAAGGTTCGCTAAAAATCCATCCATGGAAAATACGCCGTCCGTAGCGATCATGATGAAACGAGCGCCATTTTGCTTGGCAGTCTTGAGCTGTTGTTCTAGATCATTCATGTCCGAGTTCGCATAGCGGTAACGTTTGGCTTTGCAAAGGCGAATGCCGTCAATGATGGAGGCATGATTGAGCGAGTCAGAAATGATAGCGTCTTCAGCGCCGAGTAAGGGCTCGAAAAGACCGCCATTGGCATCAAAACAGGCGGCGAATAAGATGGCGTCGTCTTTATTGAGAAAATTGGCTAAGCGTTGCTCTAGTTGGCGATGAATGGTTTGAGTGCCGCAAATAAACCGAACCGATGCCATGCCGTAACCGTACTCATCCAAGCCTCTTTTAGCGGCATTGATGAGATTGGGGTGGTCTGCCAGACCTAAATAATTGTTTGCGCATAAGTTGATAATGTTGCCACGTGATCGTCCTTTGTTATCGACGCGAATGTGCGCGCCTTGTGGTGAGGCAATTAGGCGTTCCTTTTTGTATAAGCCATTTTCTTCAATACTATTTAGTGTGGTGGTTAGGTGCGATAAAAAAGGGTTGGCTTTGAGTGGTGTTGCGCCTGCTGGGTTTGTGTTTATCGCTTTTTTCATAAAGTTGCTCTAGTCAATGTCGGTTTGTTTTTGTTGTTTGTTGCTTAAAATAATATTCCTAAAACTGAAGAATTTTCTCCTTTTATTTGTTTTTAAATATGTTATTTTGGAAGAATTATCTGTATTTATTGTTTTTTTTAGAAGGTTATTCTTTTGTTTGTGTTTATCGGAAATAATGGGAGAAATAAATGATTGCGTATGAGCTAGATCATTTAGATAAAAAGATCATTGATGAATTGCAGCGTGATGCGAGAATTAGTAACGCAGAGTTAGCGCGGCGAGTCGGTTTGTCACAGTCCCCTTGCTGGACGCGTGTCAAAAATTTAGAGAACAAAGGAGTGATTACAGGCTATCAAGCAGTGATAAGCCAGCGGGCATTGGGTCGCAAAGAAATCATGATGGTCCAAGTGTCTATGGATAGGCATGAAGATAAAAATTTTTCCGAAGCTGAATCAATCATACGTAATTTGCCTGAGGTCATAGAAGCCCACCTTTGTGCAGCGGAGTTTGACTTTTTGATTAAGGTGGCCGTAAATGGTACGCGTGAATATGAACATTTTTTGAAGCAGAAAATTTATAAGATTCCTGGCATCAAAAATGTACGTTCAATTTTATGTATTCGAGATGTTTTGACAGAAGATTTAGAGGTGTAATAGTCATGAAGAATATTTGCGTGTGTCAAAGTGGTAAGCTATTTCAACAGTGTTGTGATCGGTTTTTAAATCAACAGCAGCTTGCGAAAACGCCTGTGCAGTTAATGCGCTCTCGATATAGCGCTTTTGCGTTGGGTGGATACGGTGAGTATTTGTTGAAAACGTGGGCACCAAGTATGACTTCAGGCGTGAGTGCCTTAGAACTATCCATGAGAACAACGGACTGGGTTGGTTTGGAGATTGTTGATAAATCGCAGAAAGGCGATCAAGGTTTTGTAGAGTTTAAAGCACGATTTAAGGATGATAGTGGTCGAGAAAATGTGCACCATGAGAAATCGGTATTTGAACGGATGGATGGTCGTTGGTTGTATGTGTGCGGCGAGGTGTCTTGAGGCTGTTTTTGCCTGCATTTTGAATGTTTCAAGGGAATGTAGCCTTGTTGGAAATGGGGCGTTTGAGTTGCCTAGGACGGTCTTTAGGGATTAACACTCGTTAATACGTCTTTATATTGTCAACCGGTAGGCGTAGCGTGAAGCATTCATGGGCTGCCATGGTGGCAGCTTTGACACTATGGAGAAATACGTATGAGTAACGATATTGAAGTGTTATGGAGTCCGGCAGGGCATAACTTGCCATCGCTAGGTGCAAAATCTTTGGTCGATGTGTCTGATGGAGACACACCTAATATTCGAATGCCGATTCGAATGTTGTCAATTGACACGCCAGAGGTGACTGCTCGATCGGAACGGGGAGCTGAGCGAGTCGATGATAAATTCAAGGCGTTAGCGACATTTATCAAGCAGGGTGTTGTGCCCGTATCCAAGGCCTTTCGAGATTATATTCTGCCGAAATTAGAAGATGTTGATGCGGGCACCTTGCAATATGAACAAGGCAAAGAAGCCAGTGCGTTTCATAAAGATATTGTGGATAAACGTTTGACAAAAGAAGGGTCTACAAGAAAGCGTAAATTGTTCATTCGCACCGCAGACTCACCATTTGATAACTATGGGCGATTGCTGGCTTATATTGCGCCGTCTTATAGCAAGTCTGAACGAGATTCGATGACACGTGCTGAGCGTGCAACCTTTAATTTAGACTTGATTGGAAGTGGATGGGCTGCGCCGTTTATATTGTTTCCAAGTATTCCGGGTGAATTGGATTTATCGTTGTTTGTGGATACGGCGGAGCAAGCTAAAACAAGTAAGCGAGGGCAATATGCGAATGAGTTGTCGTTGCCTGGCTACGAGTATCGTATGTGCGAAAAGCTATTTAAAATTGCCGAGAAACTGGATAGAGGAGATGATTTATCCTTTCCAGAGCAGCTGGCGTGGCGGAGCCGCTATTGTGCTGACATGAGTAATCGCCAATTACATGGTCCAGAAGACTATACGAAAATTCCAGAGCAATTTCGCCTATGGTTGTGGCCAGATGATGTGCGTGAAGCGATTGCTATGTTAAACCTAGTGCCAAAAGGTTTTTAACTTGATCGTGAGTCTTTTATGCAATAGGACGGCATTTTAGTAGTGGATAATTTTCAAGGCTAAAATGCCTTTTTAGCGTTATTGAGGCTTAATTTAATCAAAAATTTAATGGATTGAATTCTTTGAGGATGTGATAAAACTGCTAAGCTTAAGTGCAGTTAAAATGTTTATTCTCACTCACTCAAAATAATCAAAACATGGTTAGATATTATGTTGCACTATTGTTGTGCGCCGTTATAGGGTCAATGCAGGCTATCGCCGATGATGTTGCTAAGCAAGCAACTGCTTCAGATAATGCCTATGACAACAACATGGAAAATGTTGCTTTCAATAGTCTTGTTTTTCGTCGTTGTTTAGTCTCACAGAGAGCACAGCAAATTGATGCACAATGTGCGAAATTGACGCGTTTGGAAAACCCAAAAGATTTAAACAGTCGCTTGATAACGTTGTCGATTATGAAGCTGCCATCTCGATCCTTGACGCCTAAGCCGGATGCATTCACTTTAATCCAAGGTGGTCCGGGAGCATCGTCTATCGATTTGGCTGTCAATTACAGTGCCGTGCTGGAAGGTATTCGCGCAGAGCGTGATATTTTGGTTGTAGATCAACGTGGCACTGGCCGGTCCAATATTTTGCCTTGCATAAATATGTCTGAAGCAGAGCAGATTAATGGGGGTGATGTTGAGCAAATTAAAAAACTCAGTCAGGTGTGTTTGGATGCGCTTGATGCGGATTTAAGGTTTTATACAACCAGTGTCGCTGTGCAAGATTTGGATGCCGTGCGTCATGCGGCGGGTTATGAGCAACTAAGTATCTATGGCGTATCTTATGGTACACGCGTAGCCCAGCATTATTTACGCCGTTTTCCCGAGCAAACACGTGCAGTTATTTTGGATGGCGTCTCACACATTGGTCTAAATTTGGCGGGTGGTGAAATTGCAAGGCGTTCGCAATCAGCCTTTGATCAAATGGCGGAACGCTGCTCTCTGTCGGAAGAATGTCATTCGCAGTTTGGGAGTATTCAAATGAAATTTTCTCAGTTGAGAGATCGTTTGAGCAAAGCGCCCGTCAACGTATCGCTTGCTCATCCGGTCAGTGGTGAACTGACAGAAAAAGAATTTTCAGAAGAGGAGTTGTTCGGTTTATTGAGGTTGATGGCATATTCAACTGAAAGTAATGCCTTGTTGCCGATGTTGATTTCTCAAGCGCATGCAAAAAATTATGGGCCTTTGGTGGCGCAAGCCCTCATGGTTGGTGCGGAGTTTTCTCAAGGCTTTGCTATTGGTATGAGTAATTCTGTTGTGTGTGCCGAAGATGCTCCTTTTGTGCAGGCCGGTGATTTACAGAATTTGGAGGCAACTTATTTGGGTAAACGCATGGCGGAGAGTATTGCGGCGATGTGTGAAATATTTCCAAGAGGCGTTGTAGATGAGGACTTCTTTGAGCCGTTTGATAGTGATGTGCCTGTGCTGATATTGTCAGGTGAAACAGACCCAATTACACCGCCTGAAAATGGAGATAAAGCCTTAGATATGCTGTCAAATGCTATGCATTTAATTGTGCCTGCACATGGGCATGGGGTATTTCATCGAGGGTGTGTGCTGCAACTTGGCAGTGAGTTTATTCAGAAGGGTTCATTTGAATCATTGGATGCGAGCTGTATTGAGAGAGAGCGCGCGATGCCATTTTTTAGTAATCATGCGGGGCCAAAATCGTGATAGAAGCACGCGGTTTAATGAAAAGTTTTGGTGATATCAAAGCGGTGGATGATGTGTCTTTTTGTGCAAAAGATGGTTGTGTCACAGGTTTGTTGGGCCCCAATGGAGCAGGCAAGTCAACGACGCTTAGAATGTTGTATACCATGTTTGAGCCTGATTCAGGCACAGCGTTGATCGATGGGTTTGATGTGAAAAAAGACTCTTTGGCAGTGAGGTCGGTGATTGGTGTTTTGGCTCATGGGGCGGGTATTTATGAACGTTTAAGTGCACGTGAAAATATTCGCTACTTTGGCGAGTTGCATGGGTTGTCAGGCGCCATGTTAGATCAGCGCATTAACGAATTAGTTGACTTACTGGATATGTCAGAATTTATTGAACGGCGGTGCAAAGGTTTTTCTCAAGGGCAGAAAACAAAGGTGGCGTTAGCAAGGTCGCTGATTCATCAACCAAAAAATATACTATTGGATGAGCCGAGTAACGGCTTAGATGTTTTGGCAACGCGTGGCTTAAGAGAGGTGATATTGCGCTTAAAAAGTGCAGGCCATTGTATTTTATTGTCGAGTCATGTGATGCAGGAAGTGGCCATTTTATGTGACGAAATTGTGATTATCGCGAACGGTAAGGTAGCCGCAAAAGGGACGCCTGTTGTGATTAGGCATTCGACTGGAGAGGAGAACTTGGAAAATGCCTTTATTAAAGCGATTGGCTCAGAGGAGGGGCTTGCCTAATGAATAAGCTTCGAGTCATATCGCAATGGAAAAAAATGTGGATTATCCTGCGTAAGGAGGTGATCGATAATCTTCGTGACAAGCGCACACTCACTACCATTGCTGTTTCCACGGTGATTGGGCCATTGCTGATGTTTGGTTTTATATGGTTCACTGAGAAAACTATCGAAGAGGAAACGGATCTTGTTAGCGCTGAGCCCATTCAAATTGCGGTGATTGGTGCTGAGTATGCGCCGAACCTAATGCGCTGGCTTGAGCAAAATAACTTCTCGATCAAGCATAATGTGGATGACCCCGAGCAAGTTGTGCGAGATGGTGTGGAGCGAATGGTGCTAAAAATTGATAGCAACTTTCCTAAGCGCTTCGAGTCTGGGCAGACAGCGCCAGTTTTATTGATTCATGACAGTTCTATTTCAGGGCTTGAAAAAATAGGCTATTACGCGCTTCGTCGCGCTATTGCTGCTTATGCGAACAATATCAGCACTTTACGTTTGCAGGCTAGAGGTGTGAGTCCGCAAGTGATGCAAAGCATTCGTATCAATACCTCCGATGTGGCGACTGTGGAATCGCGTAATTCGCAAATTTTAACCATGATGCCGTATTTGATTATTATTTTCATCATGGTAGGTGGAATGTATTTGGCTATTGATACCACTGCTGGAGAGCGTGAAAATGGTTCGCTTGAAACATTGCTCACTCAGCCGATTGATCGCAGTACGGTCGTCATCGCTAAGCTAGGGGCGACAATGGTTTTTTCATCGTTGACCTTATTGTTAGTGTTGACGGGTTTGGCGTTTGCGTTTAATTATTTGCCGATTGACTCGTTGACTATCTCCCTAGGTGTTGCCAAGGTGCTGGTTGTGTTTGTTACCTGCTTGCCGTTTGTGTTCCTTGGGTGCGCGTTGATGGTGTTGTTTGCCTCGTTTACTAAAAGTTATAAAGAAGCGCAGTCTTATTTGGGGATGATGATGCTAGTTCCGAGCATGCCATTAATCTTGTTGAGCTTCTTGTCGCCAGAACCATCTCTTGCAAATATGTGGGTGCCTAGTTTGAGTCAAGGGTTGATTATTATTGAAACGTTTAAAGGTGAAGCGATTGATGGTGCTTTGCTTACCTTGTCTATGCTAAGTAGTTGTTTTTTTGCGATGTGCTTGGTGTTTGTTTCTATCAAGCTTTATGCACGTGAACGGATTTTTGGTTAGTTATTGGTCAATTTTTTGTTGGGCTCATCCCTGTAAAAAAATGCTTTCAATAGGAATGTGAAAACACGTAAAGACCTTGTTCAGGGAAGATGAACGAGTGATGCTTTTTATCGATGAACTTTTCTCTTGAGGCAATAAAAAATGTCATGTAGCGAGATCGTGAATGGGATTGACAGATTCATTACAATAAGTTTATATGTATTGTATGTTATTGAGTTTTAAGACTTTTTAACCAGAAATGTTTGAAATTTACGGGGGTTTTGAGTGAATAATATTATTTTTCGTATAGCGCATTTAGGTGCGTTCTTGTTGTTATCAATGTTTTTATCGTCTGCTTATGCGCAGACAAAAGCAGAGTCAGGTGCAGTGAGTTTAAAGATCGGTACGGGTGGTACCGGGGGAACTTATTATCCAGTCGGAGGTGCAATTGCTAAATTGCTGTCTAAGGATAAAGCGCCACAAGATTGCGACTTCTTAGGTGGTTGTGGTATTGACGGTGTGTCGGCTGAAGCGCTATCGACAGGTGCATCGGTTCAGAATGTTACTGACGTGCAGTCAGGTGCTCTTGATATCGGTATTTCAGATGCGGCAGTCATGTACTTTGCGTACAAAGGTTTAGGCAAATTTGAGGGGCAGCCTAAAAGTGATTTGCGTATTTTGGCTAACTTGTATCCAGAAGATTTACATTTAGTGTTAGCGCCAGGTGTAGAGTTGGAAGCGTTAGGAGACTTAGCTGGAAAACGAGTTGGTATCGATAAACCAGGTTCTGGCACGCAAAATGCGGTAGAAGCGATTTTAGCGGAGTTTCGATTGACTCGTGATGATTATAAGGCGTTTCCCGTCAGCAGTGGTGAGAGTATTGAGCTGATTAAACAAGGGAAGTTGGATGCGTATTTTTATGCAGCAGGAACACCGGTTTCAGGCATTGCAAAGCTCAGTGAAGAGTTAGGAATTTCTCTGTACTCTTTTACGGAAGATGAAGTGCGCCGTTCGAATAAGGCGGTACCGTACTATATTCCATCAACGATTAAATCGGGCATCTATTCGGGTGTTGATTACGATGTGAACACGGTCGCTGTGAGTGCTCTTTTGTTTACACATGCTAAAAAACCAGACCCTTTGATGTACAAAGTGGTGAGAGCAATGTGGCAAGACTATGGGCAAGATACGCTTGTTAAGACTCACTCAAAAGGGAAGGTGATTAATTTAGGTTCATCGCTGAACGGTCTTGAAGGTTTGGGTGTGCCATTGCACCCGGGTGCTGAAAAGTACTATCGTCGTATGTGTCAATTTACGGTGCCTAGATCGCCTGAGAGATATAAGCGTTATCCGATTGAATGCGGTTAATAACTCTTGATTAATTATTGGGGTTTGAATAGATAACTTGACGGTCATTGCGAATAAAGCCAATCAAATTAAGGTTGGTTTTTTTCGCCAGTTCGATAGCTAATGTTGTTGCAGCAGAAATGCTCACAAGACTGCCGATACCGGCAATGACCGATTTGACCACAAGTTCATGACTGGCTCGGCTAGACAGCACAATGAAATGTTGTGCTGTCATTGATTGGATATGCCCTCCAATCAGTTTGTCTAAGGCATTGTGTCTGCCGATATCTTCTCTTGCAGCGATGAAGGAACCTTCCTGACTAAAGAGTGCGGCAGCATGCACTGCACCACTTTGCCGCTGAAGTACTTGTTGTTCAGCAAAAAGGGTCATCGATTTTTGAATGATGTGATGTTCTGGCAGTGCTGTCTTTTGTATAGGATCTAGGTTTGGAATAGCGGCTGCTAAATCGGAAATTCCGCATACGCCACAACCTGTTCTTCCGCTAAATTGTCGATTTTTGGAAGATAAACGTTCAATTAGATGTTCTGCGATATCTAGTTCGATGGTCATCCCGTGATGGGCGCGTCTAATTTCAATGCTGTGAATGTCTGATGGGTTATCAATGATACGCTCAGTCATGCTAAACCCAACGGCGAAATCATTGAGGTCTATAGGGGTCGCCATCATCACCGCGTGACTGTTGCCGTTGTAGATGAATGCAACAGGCACTTCATTGGCAACCATGTCTGAACGAGTAACAGTACCTTTCGATGTTCGCTGAGTGATTTCTCGGCGCTTGATGCCCGCATCTTGATCGATGGGTTGTTTGATGCCTGTGAAAGCGTTCATCTTGTAGTCATTCATTCAATGATTGTAGCGCAGTCATGATTGACGCTTAGTTAGTTGCTTCGTTAACAACCATGAGTTTGCGAACTTAGGCATCTTGTTCCTCACTTTGTTTGACGAATTCTATTTGTTGTTCAGTGAAACCTTCAAATTGCTTTTGCCAATCTGATTGAGACTGTTCTCCCATCACTTTACTAATTTGTACCGCAGTTACTTTGTATTCTGGGCAATTTGTTGCCCAGTCAGAATTGTCTGTTGTGATGATGTTTGCGCCACTTTCAGGGTGGTGAAAAGTCGTATATACAACACCCGCTTGAACACGTTCTGTGACAAATGCGTGTAAGTGGGTGGTGCCTGAACGGCTTTCAATTTTTAAGCGATCACCATCGGTGATACCTCTGTCTTGGGCATCCGCTGGATGTATTTCTAGCAAGTCTTTTGCATGCCAAAAATTGTTTTCTGTACGGCGTGTTTGCGCGCCAACATTGTATTGGGACAAGATCCGTCCAGTGGTTAGCAGTAGTGGGAAGCGACGAGTGACCTTTTCATCAGTCGCAACATATTCTGTGACTTTGAATAGCCCTTTGCCACGCACGAATTCTTCTTCATGCATCACAGGAGTGCCATTAGGTGATTCATCATTGCAAGGCCATTGTAGGGAGCCTTCCTGATTAATTCTTTCGTATGTTACGTTTTTAAATGTAGGGGTTAATTGGGCAATTTCTTGCATAATTTCACGTGGGTGCTTGTAGTTCATCTCAAAGCCGAGCGCATTACTTAGCCCTTGAGTGACTTCCCAGTCTTCTAGCCCAGCTAGAGGTTTCATTACCCGGCGAACGGGAGAAATACGGCGTTCTGCATTCGTAAAAGTACCATTTTTCTCGAGGAAGCTTGAGCCGGGTAAAAAGACTGTCGCGAATTTGGCCGTTTCATTCAGGAAGATGTCTTGTACGATCAAGCAATCTAGGTTTTTTAGCGCCGCTTCAACGTGATGTGTGTTTGGGTCGGATTGAGCGATATCTTCACCTTGAACATACATGCCTTTACAAACGCCTGCGACGGCAGCATCTAACATGTTGTTGATGCGCATGCCTGGTTCTGGGTCAATAGCAACGTCCCATGCTTGTTCAAACGTACTTCTAACCGCATCATCTGATACGGGGCGATAACCCGGAAGTTCATGTGGAAATGATCCCATGTCGCAAGACCCTTGGACATTGTTTTGTCCGCGCAATGGATTAACGCCAACACCGTGGCGGCCAATATTGCCAGTGAGCATGGCAAGGTTAGCGATTCCCATCACGGTAGTTGAACCCTGACTGTGTTCAGTGACGCCTAAGCCGTAATAAATTGCGCCATTGTTGGCGCTGGCATACAGCTTGGCGGCAGCAATGATTTCATCTGTGGGTATGCCTGTAATAGCAGCAGTATTCTCAGGAGAGTGTTGCTCGTCTTTGATAAATGTGAGCCACTCATCAAATGCTTCAGGCTCGCAACGCGTGTTGATGAAGTCAATATCATGCAAGTTTTCACGCACAATGATATGTGCCATTGTGTTGATAAAGGCGACATTGGTGCCCGGTAGTAATTTTAAATGATGGGAAGCCTTGATGTGAGGTCCATCCACAAGGTCAATACGCCGCGGGTCAATGACAATGAGCTTTGCTCCTTCCCGTAAACGCTTTTTTAAACGTGAAGCAAAAACAGGATGGGCATCAGTTGGGTTGGCGCCCATCACCATGATGGCATCAGCCTTTTCGACTGAGTCAAAGTTTTGTGTGCCTGCTGATTCACCCAGTGTTTGTTTTAAACCGTAGCCCGTGGGTGAGTGGCAAACACGTGCACAGGTGTCGATGTTGTTGTTGCCAAAGGCAGCACGGACCATTTTTTGCACTAAGTAGACTTCTTCGTTTGTGCACCGAGACGATGAAATACCTGAAATGGATTTTACACCATATTGTTTTTGAATAGCTTTAAGCTGCTTCGCGGCAAACGTGAACGCCTCGTCCCAAGAAACTTGAGTCCAAGGTTCGTTAATGGAGTCACGAATCATGGGGGTGGTCATTCGGTCATTGTGTGTCGCATACCCAAAAGCGAAACGTCCTTTAACGCAGGAATGACCGCGATTGGCTTGGCCGCCTTTGTAAGGAGTCATTCGTACGATTTGCTCGCCTTTCATTTCCGCTTTGAATGCGCAGCCAACACCGCAATAAGCGCATGTTGTGATGGTTTCGTGCTCAGGTTGCCCTGATTCAATAATCGATTTTTCCATTAATGTTGCCGTAGGGCAGGCCTGAACACAGGCACCACATGACACGCAGTCTGAGTCTGAAAATAATTCAGATTGTCCTGCGCTGACCTTTGATTGAAAACCGCGATTTTCAATGGTTAGAGCAAACGTTCCTTGGGTTTCTTCACACGCACGAACGCAGCGTGAGCAAGCAATGCATTTGCTAGGGTCAAAATCGAAATAAGGGTTTGATGTGTCTTTTTCACTTTCCAAATGATTTTCACCATCAAAGCCATAGCGAACATCTCTTAAGCCAACACTTCCAGCCATGTCTTGCAGTTCACAATCACCATTGGCAGAGCAGGTGAGGCAATCTAATGGGTGGTCTGATATATATAATTCCATCACATTGCGACGTAATTCGGCAATGTCATTGTTTTGTGTGGTGACCTTCATGCCTGCTTCAAAAGGGGTCGTGCAAGAGGCTGGAAAGCCACGTCGACCTTCGATAGTTACTAGGCAAAGCCGACAAGAACCAAAAGGTTCAATGCTGTCAGTGGCGCACAATTTCGGGATATTGACATTCAATGTCGAGGCGGCGCGCATGACAGATGTGCCTGCAGGCACGGTGATTGTTTGGCCGTCAATAGTGCCAGTGACCATTTCAAATGATGGCTCGTCGTTTTCATAGTCAGCCTTTTCAATGCATGATAAGGCCGAAGGTGTTCCGTAATCTTTGTTGGGATCGTCTGCTTGATTGACGTTGAGATAAGCAGGACATTTAAAATTATCATTCATGGTTTCGCACTGTTTAATGTTTGCTTAGCTGTTGGGGTGAAGAGCTTCTTTTTCGAGCGCATGGTCTTGGTGAAAATCTTTTTCAAAGTGTTGAAGTGCGCTGCGAACGGGAAAAGGTGTCATGCCTCCCATTGCACAAAGTGAACCATTCTCCATCGTGTCACACAGGCTGGTGAGTAATGCGATATTGTTGTTTCGGTTGTCATTAACTCTGATTTTGTCAATGACCTCAACGCCACGGATGGAGCCAACTCGGCAAGGTGTACATTTGCCGCAGGACTCTTCTGCGCAGAACTCCATCGCAAAACGTGCCTGTTCTGACATGTCTACGGTGTTGTCAAATGCGACGATGCCACCATGACCCAATACGCCGTTGATAGATGCTAAGGCTTCGTAGTCCATTTCAATATCCCATTGCTCTTTCGGTAAATAGGCACCTAATGGCCCACCTAGTTGAACGGCTCTTAGTGGGAGTCCGGTTTGGCTACCTCCACCAAAATCATGCAACAGTTTATTTAATGTGGTGCCAAAAGCGAGCTCGACTAAGCCTGATTGTTTGAGGTTGCCAGCCAATTGAAAAGGCATGGTTCCACGTGATCTCCCCATGCCGTAAGACGCATAAAATTCTGCGCCTTTATCTAGAATGATGGGCACGGAAGATAGAGAAATGACATTATTCACAACCGTGGGTTGCCCAAATAATCCTTCAATCGCAGGGAGTGGGGGTTTGGCTCTAACCACGCCGCGTTTGCCTTCAAGGCTTTCTAAAAGCGCGGTTTCTTCTCCGCAGACATAAGATTTAGCACCAAGGCGAACTTCAATGTCGAATGGTTTGCCGCTGCCTAAAATATTAGTGCCTAGATATTGGTTTTCGACAGCAATATTGATCGCTTGATTTAAAATTTGATGGGCGTGAGGGTATTCTTCTCGTAGATAAATATAACCTTTGCTAGCACCTACTGCGATGCCTGCAATTGTCATACCCTCTATGAGAGCGAAAGGATCGGCTTCCATTTGAAGGCGGTCAGCAAAGGTGCCGGAATCACCTTCATCGGCGTTGCAGACAATGTACTTTTGTTGGTGATCTCCGTTAGCTTTTGCGTCTAATACGGTTTGCCACTTAATACCCGTTGGGAAAGCGGCGCCACCGCGGCCCCGAAGGCCTGACTCTTTGACGGCATTAACAATTGCTTGGTCAGATATTTTGAGCGCATTTCGTAAGCCTTTAAATCCATCAAGCGCTTGATAATCATCAATAGAAAGCGGGTCGATGATGCCTGCGCGTTTAAATGTGAGGCGTTGTTGTTTTTTAAGGTATGGGATTTCTTCAGTGAGTCCTAGGCTCAATGGGTGTCGTTGAGCGCCATCCAGTAAGCCTTGTTCTATGAGTGATTCCACATCGTCTTCAGTGACTGGACCGTATGCAACGCGGCCTTTAGGTGTTGTCACTTCAACAAGCGTTTCTAGCCAAAATAGGCCACGTGAACCGTTGCGAATGATTTTGATATTTTGATCGTTTGTGAGTGTTTGTATCTTCTTAGCAACCTCGTTTGCGCCGACTGAGCAAGCCGTAGAGTCTTGAGGAATAAAAATTTGTATAGTCATTTTAATGGATTCTTAATTTTCGTTGCTCTTCGCGCTGTTGTTATTGGAGCTGTTATTTCTATGCTCGTTGATTAAGTGATCTACTTTTTTTGGGGTGACTCGGCCATATATCTCATCACCTATGCGAAGTGCGGGGGAGCAAGCACAGTTGCCAAGGCAATAAACCGCTTCTAATGTGAACTTCCCATCTTGGGTTGTTTCATCGTAATGAATGCCTAAGCGTTCTTTTAAGGTCGCCTCAATGACTCGACCGCCAACGGCTTGACAAGATTCGGCACGACAGACTTGGATGACTGTTTCACCTTGAGGTTGATGAGTAAAGGTATGGTAATAGCTGATAACACCATGAACTTCGGCGCGTGAAAGGTTTAATGCTTGCGAAATGCTAGGCACGCTTTCTTTGGGAACATATCCTAAAGACTGTTGTATATGGTGCAATATAGGGAGCAAAGCACCTTCTAGGTGTTGGTTTTTTGCAATAGCATGTTGTGTCGCCTTTAGTGTGTTCTTGTCGCTTGTTCGTGGCTTGCTCATGCGCTGTTCTGTCGTTTCTCAATGTTGACTAAAATAGTAGATATATGAAACTCAATTCATATAAGATAGCGATTTATAGTTTAACACTCAGTTTTTTAAAGCTAAATATGATTTAAAATGCATATTAACAATGTAAATATTATCCCAGATTGGCGCTTAGAAGATATTGATGGCAATGTGTTGCATGTCAAGCTGTTACCGTTGCTACGAAGCATTCATCAGTGTGGAAAATTAACAAAAGCGGCAAAAGAATGTCAGTTGTCGTACCGACATGCTTGGAATATCTTGCAAGAAGCAGAAACTTTTTTTGGGCAAGCGGTGACAGCGAAACAACAAGGGCGTGGGGCACAACTCACGCCACTGGGTGAAGTGTTATTGCGTGCTGATCAACGCATTGAAGCAAGGCTACACACTCAGGTGGAAAGCTTAACAATGGAATTGAATGGGGAGATACACCGTGTGTTGGCAGATCAAGTGAAGGTGATGTCAATTTACGCAAGTCATGGTTATGCCGTGGCATTGGTGCCGGAGTTTTTGGTCACACATCAGGCAGAAATTCATTATCATGGCCCTGAAGATTCATTGAAGGCATTGCGTTCAGGTGCTTGCATAATTGCGGGTTTTCATTTGCCGCTACATCATCGTATTGTGTCTCAGCAGCATCGATATCAAACGTTGTTAACATCCGGTGGCGTGAAGGTGTTGCGTTTTATTAAGCGCCAACAAGGGTTGATGATGGCAAAGGATAATGTTCGACGTATTCAGTCGTTAAGTGCGCTTAAAAATAAAGATATCCGTTTCGTGAATAGGCAACCTCGCTCTGGAACACGAGAATTGTTTGATCAAATCCTATTAGAAGCAAGGATTAACCCTGTTGATATCAATGGGTATGATAATCATGAATATACCCATTCGGCGGTGGCGGCTCATGTGGCTACAGGAATGGCTGATGTTGCTTTTGGCGTTCAAGCCGCGGCAGCTCGGTTTGATTTGGCCTTTTTGCCTATCACGGAAGATTCTTACTTTTGGGCCTATATTGATAACGAAGGTGATAAGGTTGAAATTGAGGCGTTTATAGATGTTCTGCGTTCTTCAGGATTTCAACATAAAGTCAACGAATTGCCTGGCTATGAGTGTGATCATTGTGGTGAGGCGGCGGTTATTGCAGATTTATTGAACTAATACTGGTCTGCGAATCAGTAAAGATTACAAGTTGACATAGATAAAATATGAGGAGTTTGTTTCGATGGACAATTCATGAATAGATGTGAAAAGTGAATTTTGATGAGTATGAGTAAAATGAAAGTAGTTCTGTTGTGTCTTGCGGGTTGGTTGAGTATGTCAGTGTTAAGTCATGCGCAAACATCCGATGTTGATGCGGATATCTCTGAAAGTGTTGAAAACTCCTATTCCATTGCTGGAGTATTAAACACAAAGCCATCAACTCGTCTTGAAGAATTGCAATTAGTCATTGCTGATAAGTCGAAAGCGTTAGCTCGACTTAAATCAAGGCAAAACAAAGTTGGCGACGATATTGCATTGGATCTTGAGATTAATGATATATCCAGAGAGCTTGAAATAGCCGTTAAAAGCTTCGAACAAATTGTCATTGGAGGCGTCACTTTAGATGTTTTTGAGGCGGAAAATACACCTCAAAACTGGCAGGAAGAGCTGACTTTAGTCATCAAACCATTACTCGAAAACCTACGGAGTATTACTGAAAAGCCTCGAAAACGAGAAAATTTACGCACGATTATTGATGAGCAAGAAGGTGTGATTCTAGCCGCTAATAATGCGCTTGAATCCATTGAAAATGTGTTGAAGGGTAGTAAGCACTCTAGAGGTGTGAATAAGCAGTTAACTGCCGTGCAATCAAAATGGCTAAAATTAAAAGATGAGGCGACTCGGAAAAAGGAATTAGCAGCGCTCAGTTTGGCGAAACTAAACGGGCAGGGAAACGGCTGGTTTCAAGACTTTAAAGAGTCGTTAAAAAACTTTGCACGTGAGCGTGGATTAACATTGTTGATTGCTTTGGTGGTCTCTATTTTGATTGTCGTATTTTTCAAAATGGTGGCTAAGCTGATTGATGTTAGACGCAAATCCCATTTGAAACCTTCTAATCGCACGGCATATCGGGTTGTTGCTTATGCTCAACGATTATTGATGATTATTATGATTGTGATTGGTGTGTTGATTGTGTTTTTTATTCGAGGCGATGTCTTGTTGTTGGCGCTCATGTTTATTGTGGTGTTCGCAGCTGCTCTAGGACTGCGGAACTTTTTGCCTCAATTTATTGAGGAGAGTCGTTTGCTGCTGAATATTGGTGACGTGCGTGAACAAGAGTTATTGATTGTCAACGGGGTTCCTTGGAGGGTTGCGTCAATTAACTTGTTCTCAATTTTAGTCAACCCCGAAATTAAAGGTGTTTTGAGATTGTCTTTATCGGAGTTGAAAGGTTTGCGATCTCGGCAAATGGGTGATGAAAAATGGTTTCCAAGTTCAATTGGTGATTGGGTGATGGATGATGCGGATAGGCTCTATGAGGTGGTAAGCCAGAGTCCAGATGCGGTGGAGTTACAAAGTGCGCAAGGAACGAATAAGCTAGTTCCCACAACGGATTATTACGCGGCAGGTTTTGTCAATTTAACGAAATCAAAAAAAATGCGGATTACCAGTGCCTTTGGGGTGGATTATAATTTGCAGCATATTGCCCTTAGTGAGGTGCCAGAGAGGTTTCAAGCAGAGGTGCAACGTTACCTTGAAGCGTCTGATCTTGGCACAACCGATATCCAAACGCGTGTTGAATTTCAAAAAGCGGGAGAGTCATCATTGGATTATTTGGTGATTGTAAAGATCAACTCGGTCGCCTCCAAGCATTACTATCGGATAGAGCGCTATATTCAACAAGCATGTCTCAAGGTTTGTAATGAGCAAGGTTGGGGCATTCCATTTCCACAGCTTACGATTACAAAAGCGCCATATTAATAACAAGTATGCACAAATGGCAATATTTAAGCTTATGAGGTCTTTAGATGACAAGTGACATGAATTCGAGTTTCAGTTATGCCATTCATAATGGGGTAATCGTTGATACACCAGAAGCCTGTGAATACCAATGGCATCATTATGACCTGTCCGACGATCAGTATTTGTTGAATATTGAGCAAGAAGTCGATATTCCTGTTTTTGCTCGCAGGGCATTAGTCTCTGAGGCGACTAGGCCGCGGTTGGAATCCTTTGATCAAGGGGTTTTGGTCATATTAAGAGGAGTGAACTTGAACGAGGATTCACGTCCTGAAGATATGATTTCTGTTCGTATTTGGTTGCAAGAAAATAAAATCATTACCGCGCACTTTCGAGATTCTCAGTCAATTGAACTTTTGAGACAGCAGGTTCAAAATGGCAAGGTGCCTAAAAGTAGTTCGGGGCTGTTGTCTGAATTAACGGCCTTACTGTTCGAAAAAATTGAAGTCGCTATTATGGATTTGGACACGCAGGTAGACGATATTGAGGAAGGTTTAACGACAGGGTCAGATATTAAAGAAGACCGTGAGAAAATTTCTAACATTCGAAAAAAAATCATAGCCTATAAGCGACATTTGATGCCTCAGCGTGAAGCGGTTCGCCAACTTAGAGGGCTGCAATTGTCGTGGTTGCACGATAGTCATCATAATTTTCATAGTGAAAGTTATGAAAAAATTATCCGCTCTCTTGAAGACTTGGAAGCCTTGAGAGACCGCTTAACCGTTGTCAAAGAAGAAGTCTTTCAAATGTTGTCAGATCGTTTAAATAGAAATACCTATGTGCTCTCGATTGTCGCGGCAGTTTTTTTGCCGCTTGGTTTTTTGACGGGTTTACTTGGTATTAATATTAGTGGAATCCCTGGTGCAGATTACCCTCATGCATTTTGGGCTTTTTGTGGTGTGTTACTTGTGTTGAGTGTTGCCCAAATTGTGTTTTTTCGCAGAATGAAATGGATATGACTCTGTGTGAAAAAAAGCATTCAATGATGGTCTAGCCTACACACCGTTGCCACGATATAAGTTAATGAGCTAGTTGTTCACAGCCAAGGGTAAGATCGGTAAGATTTATGAAAACACATAACTATTCTGTTTTATTGAAGCTGGCGACTTATTTATTGCGATATAAAAAAGTGTTGTATGCGGCGGCTGTCGCATTGATTTTTACCGCTGGCGTGACTTTGTCATTAGGCAAGGGCGTGCAAGTGCTTATTGATGATGGCTTTGTTGCGGGTTCATCTGAAGAATTGAATAATGCGGCGTTACTGATTATCGGTATTTCGGTGCTCATGGCGGTAGGTACCTATGCCCGGTTTTATTTGGTGTCTTGGCTTGGGGAACGAGTGTCAGCAGATATACGTCAATCAGTGTTTGATCATTTGTTGACCTTGAATCCGAGTTATTTTGAGACGAATCGTAGCGGTGAAATTACCTCACGCATTACGACAGATACTACCTTGCTAGAAACAGTGATTGGTTCGTCGGCCTCCATGGCATTACGGTCTATATTAACCTTTGTGGGTGGCTTGGCAATGTTATTGATTACGAACCTGAAGCTCAGCGGCTTGGTGTTAGCTTGTGTGCCTTTAGTGTTAGTGCCTATTTTGATGTATGGCAGGCGTGTGAGGGCGTTGTCTCGTAAAAGCCAAGATAGTATCGCGGATGTAGGAACCTATGCAGGTGAAGTGATTCAGCAGATAAAAACGGTGCAAAGTTATACCCAAGAAGAGTTTGAAAAAAGGACCTTTGCTGAGCATGTTGAAAGTGCTTTTCAAGCCGCACGGAACCGTATTGGGCAGCGCGCTATGCTCATAGCGGTAGTCATTTCATTGATTTTTAGTGCGATTGCCATCATGTTGTGGGTGGGTGGAAACGCTGTGTTGAATGGTGAGATGACAGGCGGGCAATTAGGTTCGTTTATTTTTTATGCAATTGTCGTGGCGGGCTCGGTTGCTACTTTGTCTGAAGTTGTCGGAGATTTGCAGCGTGCAGCGGGCGCATCCGAGAGGTTGTTTGAATTGCTAGGGGTCGAGACCACCATTGCAGTGCCCCAACATCCGGTTAGTGCGACTGGTTTAGAGGCATCTTTGCAGTTGACTAATGTGAGTTTTAATTACCCTTCTAGGCCTAAGCAAAACACCTTGGAAAGTTTGACTCTATCAATTAAGGCGGGGCAATCATTAGCTTTGGTAGGGCCTTCTGGTGCTGGGAAGTCGACGATATTCGAGTTGATACAGCGGTTTTATGACGTCAATGATGGCTGTATCAGCTTGGGCGGCCAAGATATTCGTCATTTTTTACCGATAGAGTTGCGTCAACAGTTTGCGGTTGTTGCGCAACAGCCAGCTTTGTTTAGCGGTGATGTCATGCACAATATACGTTATGGCAGGCCTGATGCGACTGATTCTGAGGTGGTTTCTGCGGCGAAAGCGGCGTATGCGCATGAGTTTATAGAGCGTTTGCCTGAAGGCTATCATAGTTTTTTGGGTGAACAGGGTGTCAGGCTTTCGGGTGGTCAACGGCAACGCATTGCCATTGCTCGTGCGATCTTGAAAGATCCGCCAATATTGTTGCTGGATGAAGCGACATCTGCGTTAGATGCGGAAAGTGAATACAGGGTTCAACAAGCGTTAGACAATTTGATGCAAGGTCGAACCTCTATTGTCATTGCGCACCGATTAGCGACGATTCGAAGCGCTGATCAAATTGCGGTGTTAGATGAGGGTAAATTGGTTGCACAGGGTACGCATACAGAGCTTTTGAAGACGTCTTCTTTGTACAAGCGTTTGGCTGATTTGCAGTTCCAATCAGTTTAAGTATAGACGCGCTTCAAGGGTTTGGGTTTGTCGGCAAATTATTGAACTGCTATTCTGCAAAACGATTGTCTAAAAAAACGAGCTAAGATGACACTTGAAAATTATCAGTTAGTAGAGCGCACAAAAGCGTTATATGGTCATATGTTTACCTTGTTGGTTGGGACATCGGCTGTAGCGGTGGTGACGGTGATGGTGTTGTGGCCAGTTGCAAATCAAGCATGGTTATCAATTTGGTTTGCGGTCATGGCAATATTGATGCTTTTGCGGACGATGAGTGTCTTGCGTTATAAGCGCGTTATTATCACTGAGAGTAATGCGAAAACATGGATAGGTAAGGTGAAGTTGTGGTCTTGTTTGTCGGGTATTTGTTGGGGGTTAGTGCTGGTATTGTTTTCAACGCCAGATCAAATTTTTTATTTTGTATTTATTGTTGGTGTGTATTGCGGGTTTTTGTCGTCTAGTGTTTCATCCATGGCGATTTATTTCCCCGCATTTTTAGCATTTGCAGTGCCTGCATCAGTGTTGTTTATTGCGAAATGCATTGTTTATGGTGCGAGTGGTTACGGCATCATTTTTTATTTAACCGCTGTCGTGATTGTGATCTTTTTTGCAGTGATGACTTCTTTTGCTAAAAATACACAGGACGCATTTAATAAGACAACGCAGTTAACATTTGAAAATAATGCGTTGATGGCCGAAGTGGTTGAGCAGAAAGAAACGGCTGAGAATGCCGTTTTGGCAAAAAATCAGTTTTTAGCGGCGGCAAGCCACGATTTACGTCAACCGCTTCATGCTTTAGGTTTGTTCGTGAGTGCCTTGAATGAATTTGATTTGGAAGACGAAGCGCGAGAGGTCACTGGAAAAATTGAACAATCTACTTATGCGTTGAACGGCTTGTTAAATGGTTTGTTAGATATTTCTCGTTTAGACGCTTCTGCCGTTGAGTGCCGGCCAAGGCATGTTTTTTTGCAATTGTTGCTAAAAAATATTGTTGCGGAGTATGTGTCGATTGCGGAAGACAATGGGACGGTCATTGAGTTTGAAATAGATAGTGATATCGCCGTTGAAGTGGATGAGTTGTTGTTGCAACGAGTGGTCCGTAATCTGATTGACAATGCGGTTAAATTCACCAGTGATGGCGTGGTTGGTCTTCGAGTGGCCAAAGCCTTAGATGATAGTTCTCAGTATGTTGAATTGATTGTTGAAGATACTGGTTTAGGGATTCCGGATGATCAACAAAAAAATATTTTCTTTGAATTTACGCAGTTACATAACCCTGAACGAGATAGGCAAAAAGGTTTAGGGTTAGGTTTGGCGATTGTTAATCGCTTGTGTAAATTGATGAATCTACGCATGAATATGCGGTCAGTCTTAAATGAAGGGACACGTTTTCATATCTTTTTGCCTGTTGGTGATTCTCAGTTGGCTATGAATATTACCCAGCAAAGCTTGGATGCGGAAATGAGTGAAATGACGATTGATAGTGATTTAATATCGTTTCAAGGGAAAGTAATCTTAGTGATTGATGATGAGGTTGATATTTTGCAAGGCATGGAACGCTTGCTAAGAAAGTGGGGCGCGCGAGTGATTGTTGCGGGAGATGCAAGTGGTGCTATTGATAAGCTGAATCAATTGGATATCGTTCCAGATTTGTTGATTGTAGATTTCAGGTTGCGAGAGAATGTGAGTGGTATTGATGCCATTGCGATGGTTCGTGAGGAATATAATATCGATATTCAGGCGATTTTAATTACCGGTGATACGTCTCCAGATCGATTGAGGTTAGCTCAGTCAGCTGAGTTAGCGATGTTGCACAAGCCTGTTCAGCCCAAGGTGTTAAATGAGGCTATTTTGCAGTTACTATCAGCAAGCTCCTAGATTATTCATGGTTAATCAGTTGGTGTTTGATACCTTCTCGTACGCACCCTGTGCGGTTCTTTACCTTGAGCGTTTTAAATAAAGACGAAATATGACCTTTGACGGTGGATTCACTTAGAGCAAGAACGGTAGCGATGTCGGTATTTGAGTGACCTGCATGCATGAGCTTGAGAATCTCTGTCTGTCTTGGACTGAGTTTGATGTGATGATTGTCTGGGAGTGGTAATGGTGCATTCTTTGTTGGCCAATCGATAGTTCCTACGAGATGTTCAGGCACATATAGCTTGCCGTTGAGGACCTTTTGAATTCCTGTTAACATCTCGTGCGTGGGTGAATGTTTGGGGATGAAGCCTTTAGCACCAAGCTGAAGGGATTTTTCGATATCAGAGCGATTTTCTGTTGATGAGACGATAACCGTAGGCGTGTGAATGTGACGCTCGGCTAGTGATTGTAAGAATGAATAGCCGTCCATGCGTGGCATTTGTAGGTCTACTAATATCAAGTGGTATTGACTGAGTTTTTTACAGTCTTCTAAAGCTCGTTGAGGGTTGGTTTCTGTGGAGACCTGTGGTGGCTGATTTTGTTTGGATAGAATGAGAGATAGACCATCAGCAAATAAACGATGATCATCAATAATAAGAATACGATGCGGAGTTTGGGGCATAAAACGGTTCAATCTCAAGCTGGTTGTTGATTCAGTTTGCCATAAACCCAGCTTAACTCAACCAGTACTAAAGTACTGTTTAAAAAATACGTTAAAAACAGTAAACTATTTGTAATGATTAGTGGTTTAGCGTGATGAAAATTAATGCTTAACTCGCCCCATGGGGATTTGTTGCCTAGCCTCATTTCATGGCAGCTTTCATGAGTGGTAGAAAGTAATGTGTGAAAAATCAAAAGTAGGGTATGTCTGATGGGGATTAGGAATCGTAATACAACAAGGCCTTTACTGGCTTGTTCGGCGAAAGCAAGGCGCAAGTCAATTGCTACTGCAGTTGATAGAATTATCGTTTCGAAAAATAGTGCAGACCATTTTTTATTTGAACCATTAGAACCCAGAATTTTATTGTCTGCGGATGGCGTGATGCCCATCCCGCCCGAAATGGACTTGCAAGATGTGGTTTCAGACACGGAGTCTACAGACGCCAGTTTAGCAACAATCTCTGAATCATTAAGTGATCAGGTGCCTGAAACGGAATCAGGAGCGCTAAACCCAGAGCAAGACACGCAAGTTCAGAGTGAGGAACCCTTAACTGAAAATACATCAGCGTTAACGTCACCGAATGTTGAACCAGAAGGGTTGAGCATGTCGGTTAGCGCCAGCGATGCAATTGCTCAAGAGCAGGTTGAGCCCTCTGATGCTGGTTCGTCTGTCATTCTTGACTCTGAGTCATTGTCTGATGGTTTCTCATCTGATGAGTCGTTGCATACTGATGAGCAAGGTTCGACAAGTGACGAAGATACGAATACAAATGGAGTAGATCCAATCGCTGATTCTCTCATTACAGAGAGTGAAGTAACGCTTGAATCAGAGGCATCGAGCCGTGTTGGCAGTGATGCGCAAAGTGTAGAAGAGCAGGCGCCTTTTGTTGCGGCTAATGCATCATTACAAACACTAGAGGATTCGCCGGCAGATGTGCAGCTGGTATTTATTGATCTGTCGATTGACGGTTATGAGGGCTTGTTAGAAGGCATTGATACGCAGGGTGCGGAACTTGTCTTTATCGATCCACCAGCTGATTTTGATGTCGAAAAGGCATCAGAAAGTCTTGATGAAAGTTCAAGCGTCGATGCGCCAATGTCTACAACCCCATTAATGAATGGTGCTGGCGACAGTTTGACGGCACATCTCACCGAGTCACAAGCTGAGCAACAAGCACAGATAGTCGTTTATTTTATTGATCCCAGTGAGAATGGTGTCGAAAAAATTGCAAACAGCTTGGCAAATTATGATGATGTGGATGCTGTTCACATTTTATCTCACGGTGCTGCCGGTGCCGTGAACTTAGGCAATACACGTTTAACGCATGATAACGTGGCTAAGTATCGCAATGAATTGGAGAGTTGGGGAGGATCGCTAGAGCAGGGAGCAGACATCTTATTTTATGGTTGTGAAGTGGGAGCTAATCATGACGGTTTATCTTTATTAAAAGATGTCTCAGATATAACGGGAGCGGATGTTTCTGCGTCTGACGATGATACGGGGAATGTTTCTTTAGGAGGCGATTATGACTTGGAAGTGTCTGTGGGCGAGGTGCAAGTTCAAGCCTTGTTTGCGATGGATGCGGAGCTGCAGTTTTCAAGTTTATTAGCACCAACCAATGTAGTGTTTACTGTGACGAGCGGTAACAACGCGATTTCAATTACTAACGACGGCACTAATATCCTGATTAGCGATGGTGTGGCAGCGAATGATGTGTCAACTTTAATTGGTGATGTCTTAGACATCACTATTACTGGCATAGATGGTGAGGCAGATGCGCTAACTATAGATCTAGGCACAGAGTTTTTTATCGATATTGCATTTGATGGCGGTGTGGGGGCAGGCGATTCGATTGCTATTATCAATGGCAGTTATGCTGATGTGACTTACACGGCGACTGGCGCTCAGGCCGGAAGCATTAGCGTAGTGGACGATGTCGTTGCAGCAAATACAAATACGATGACGTATAGCAATGTTGATGCGATTTCAGATGCTTCATCCGCGGATAATAGAACGTTTGAGGGTTTAGCGACTGCTGATGATATTACTGTTCAAAACGCAGCGGTTGGTCAGGCAACCATTCAAGCAACGAACTCAGCCGATATTACGTTTGATAACCCGACTGATTCACTCACTATTAATACGGGTGATGGCGATGATGTCATCGCGGTGACTGCCGATCAGCTGATGCCAACAAATGGCATTGCGATTAATGCTGGCGCAGGCAGTGATAGTCTGACATTAGATTTAACGAATGGCCTCGTTGATATAGATTTCGATGGTGGCACAACCGTTGCCGGCGACAATGACTCGTTGGCGATCACCAATGGTACATACGAGGCAGTTGTCTATTCAGCCAGTGCTGATGCTAACTCGGGAGATATTGAATTTTTCGCAACGTCAGGTGGTGCCGTTAGCGACGCAGTTTCTTATAGTCATGTTGATTCCATCTCAGATGCATCGACGGCGGATGACCGAACCTTTGTGGGTTCTGATAATGCTGACCAAATCACATTGATTGATGGTGCAGTCGCAGGACAATCACAGATACAAGATGCAGCCGCTGCTGGCAGCAATACCTTTGTCGATATTGACTTTAATAACCCGGTTGATTCATTATCCATTGAGTCTGGGCAAGGCGATGATGTTATCACCATTGCGGCAAATCAAGACGCAGGTTTTGCGCCAACAAATGGTCTGGATATCGATGCGGGAACAGGCAGTGATACCGTTGCAGTGGATTTGGCAAGTGGCTTAATTGATGCTGATTTTGACGGAGGCACAATTGCCGCTGGTGATAATGACTCCCTGTCAATCACGAACGGTACATATGATTCAGTGGTCTATTCAGATGGGCAAGTTGAATTTTCAATGGGTGCCGCTACTGATACGCTGATATATACTAATTTCAATACCATTTCAGATGATATTGCTGCGACTGATCGTACGTTTATAGGCACGACTGGCGTTGATCAAATTACGCTGACTGATGTGGGTGGACCTGCGGACGGGCGATCGCAAATTCAATCGACAACATCAGCCGACGTGACGTTTAATAATCCGACGGCGTCATTAACTATTCAAGCGGGTGAAGGAGACGATGACATCATTATTGATGCTAGCCAAGATGATGCCTTGAATCCTAGCGCTGGCATCACGGTTGAAGGTGGCGAAGGGGCAGATACTTTATCCGTTGATTTAACGACCGATTTCCTGGTGGATATCGCGTTTGATGGTGGCACCAATATGATGGGGGCGGAGAATGATGCTATTGCGATCACGAATGGCACATTCTCATCAGTTGTTTATAGTGCAGATAACGTCAGTGCTGCATCAGGCAGCGTTGAGTTTTTTGATGAAACCACAACGACTCAATCTAACACGATCACTTATAGTAATTTAGAAACTGTCACAGATGACTCTGATGCGGTAGGTCGTACTTTTATTGGAACTAATGCGGCCGATGCAATCACGATTGTTGACGCAGACCTTGCCACAGTCGGTCAAACTCGTATTCAAGATGATGCTGCGACAAAAACTTTTGCAGATATTACCTTTAAAGGACCCTCTGAGTTTTTGAGAGTTGAGGGTGGCAATGGAGCGGACACTATACGCTTAGAAGCTGGTCAAGATGCTGGTTTATCACCCGAAAAAGCAGTGGGAGCAACACAGCAAAATAGCGGGATTTTAATTGACGGTGGTGCAGATAGTGATACCGTGACTGTTGATGGTGATGCTGATTTTATGGTCAATATCATCAACTCTGAGGCGTTAACTATTAATGGAACGGTGCTTGATGAAAGTTCAGAAATCGCTGGACTAGATGCACTCATTACCTTTTTACAAAGCCTCGAAAGCAACGGTGCTTTTGGTGTTGATTTCCCACTCTCTGGTTCGGGCACGCCCGGTTCAGCAAGTTTTGGCAGCGTGTCTGGTGTCACAGAAGTCTTGCAACAATTGCGAGATGATATCGCTGCGGACGCAACTGCCCGAGGTGATCTAGATGCATTTTTAGCCACATGGACAGCCGTGGTGAGCAGTGCGCAAGGCGATGTGACGATCAGCACATCCAATGTGACTGATACCGTTGTCACAGTGGATGATCAGGCGTTTGAAGTTAGCAATTCTTTAGAGATTGATGCATCCCGGACAACTACGGTTGATATTGATAATGTTGAGGTGTTAAACGAGGCTAATGTTGGTTTTACTCCGAATCCGGCAAATCCTAATTACACCGTGGATATACAGTCGGACTTAGACTTTATTTTTGGCACGAATGAAGATGGATTTTTTACTGAAATTAACACGTTCAACGTCAATTATGCCGATAGTGGTACGACACCAATTGCATTAGATGGCAGTTTACAAATTGGCGTGTTAGGCGCAGATATTACTGGCACAGCGCTTAATTTAAACGCAGATATTGCTCTGACATTTGACGACCCAAATAACGATGGCGCACAAATTTCAATCGCAGAACTAAATGCCGCGAATGCAATGGGGGGGGACCGCGATGCCTTGGTTAATTTTGAAGCACAAGGTGAGTTTGCTTTAACTCTGGACTTTACGCCGCAAGATAGTTTTGCTCCGGCCTTGGCAGGCACGATTCAGGTAGGTGGCGATGGTGTTTTAGGTAATGGCAATAGCTACGATATTTTCACAGACTATGCTCAAGGTGCTCCCGTAGATTTGATGTCCGATGACCTACGTGGCATCAGTTTATTGTCGGCTGAAAAATTAATAGAGCCGTTGAATGATTTCGCGCTATTTTTGGAGAGGTTAACGGATTCGGGTTTATATGATGGCAATCTGCTGCTCACTGATGGTGCAAGAGTTGGTGATCTGCTCGAATACACTGAATTACTGCGCGCTGAAGTCATTTCTGATGTGAGTAATTTAGTGCTTGACGCTGATCGGAATATCGCTCGTAACGCTGACGGTACGCCTGTTGGTGATGGCAGTCCGACCATTGCAACGATCCAAGAATTCCAAGCATTATTTGATCCTTCTCAAGTCAGCTTTAGTTATGACTCCGCTAATAATACATTGGGTATTGCCGTTAGCTTATCGGAACAGCGCATCACTGAAGCAGATTTTGACTACAACATTATTCTTGAATCTCTAGAAGAACTTCAGGCACTGAGTACGGCCGTTGATACGTCAACCACACCGACGACAACCACAGTCACCGATTTGAACGTTGATGTCGATACGACACTTGGCTTGGATTTTACCTTTGAGTTCAATCTTCAGGCAATTGATACTCCTGTGCTTGAGCCTTCAAGCGCACTTGCCAGTGCTCAAACAGGACAATTGGCAAACGATGCGCAATTTGAATTAACGGTTGGTGGTGAAACGCGTTTAGTGACTATTGACGCGAGCGCAACATCAACCAATATGTCTTTAGCGGATTTAATTGTTGATATTAATCAGGCTTTAGATGCAAGTTTTACGGCGACGGTAACGGCTTCTTTGGATGAGTCCTCTGGAACGGAATTTCCGCGTTTAAGCTTTTCGTCAGGTGCAGGGGCTATTTCGGTAGATGATTTAAGTCGAATCGATACCGGTGTGGTGACTGAAGATTCTTCTATAAGCGTGAGCATTAATGATTCTGTCACACCTTCAAATTCGCAAGGTCACACCATTAGTTTGTTGGCAGCAGATACCGTTGGAAATGCATCTTTAAGTGACTTGGTGGTTGATATTAACGCGGCAATTGACGCCGAGTTTGGCGCGAATGTCATTACAGCGGCACTTGATGCGAGTGGACAACGTATTGAACTGAGTTTGGATGGCGCGCCTGCAAACCAAACATTGAATATCAATAATCTCAACTTCCTCGTTGAAGATCAAAAAGTAGAAAACCCCGCAATTGATGTACTGGGTTTAACAGTCGGGCCGCTTGCATCTAGTGCGTTTGGTATTTTGAATACGCTTCCTGATGTTGATGTCAGTGCCGCGGGTGTCGACATAGAGTTTGCCTTAGAACTTGATGCCGTTCGTACGGCAAACTTCACTGTCGCAGCGGCAGATACAGCGGGCTTGAGCAGTGCCGCTGATTTGGTGACTCTATTCAATGCACAGCTTTCTGGAATCGATGTAACGGCAGTGGTTGAAAATGGTCGTTTAGTCTTCGCGGCCGATGATGGTTCGGGGATTACTTCCTTGCGTATTATTGCGGAACCAGACAATCCTATTTCTACCGTGCTTGGTTTTTCAAGTGGTCAAGGAGCGATATCAAAAGAGTTGGCGCCCGCTTATTTTGACACTAATGAAACGAGCATTGATGCAACTGTGCGAACTAGCTTTTCTCAAACGGGCACTACAACGACGGTTTCTGGAAGTACAACGACAACTGAGGGAGTCACTGCACGCTATGGCTTTGTTGATATTGATTTCACAGAAGTAGCTGCACAAAGCACCATGACGCTCAGTACGTCATTGATGGATGCAGATGACCAAGTTGATATCACACAGCTCAATGATTCATTAGGTTCAATTGTCGATGGTCCCATTGTCAGTGGCGCATTGTCTGACACCTTGGGTGATGACGATTATGTGGCAAATGATAATTTGCGCAGTCTTGTGACTGCGAGTGCGGGTGATATTCAATTCGCGGTGTATTTAGACGGCTATGCTGCGGGTGAAAGCCAAACAGCAGAACATCGCCTCACAATCAGTGCCACACTACCATTTGTGTTTGGAGAGTCAGATTTAGGCTTGGGTGATAATTCTCAATCTATCGTCAGTGGGCAACTGGCAAATACCGTGCTAGAGACAGGTACAGTTTCAGGTGTGGCTAATTTTAATCTAACGGTTGCGGGCACGGATACACTCAATGTGAGCGTCGATACCACGGGGAATACCTCGTCGACGGATTTAATCAGTGATATTAATACCGCAATTGATGCTGAAATCACACGTTTGACAACAGCAGCTGCAGGTAATTCAGCGCAAATTTTGCAACTCCAAAGCTATGATATTCAAGTGAATATCATTGATGGCGCTCTAGTTTTTCAAGAAGCGAATAACCTATTATTAGAGTTGCTAATCCCTAATACTGTTGCCGCGAATGAATTAAATTTGACCGATGCAAATGGCTCTGAACGGTTAATTTTTACCGATTTATTTGACAATTTGGCTATCGATACGGAAGGCAGGCCGCGTGCTGATGTAGCGCTTGCATTGCAAATCGATAACAATCCAGCAGTCACGATCACGCTTGATCAAATAGATACATCTGACAATATTGACTTAATAGACTTAGTCACAGACATTAATGCCGCTTTAGCACTGACGTCATTGGCGACCACTGTTGAAGCGCGAGTCGTCGCATCAAGACTGGCTTTGGTTAATTTAGGGCCTGCAAATACACAACTTAGTGTTTCATCTGAGCCGCTTTCTGTCACAGTAGAGGGCGACTCTAGAAGCACTTTTATCTCAGTTAATGCAGAGATAATCAAAGACGCTTTATCCAACTTTGCTGACGTCCTAGAACAAACTGACTTCGCTGAAGGTGACACAGGTCGAACGTCTTTCTTGGACGAAATACTCCCGATTATTGGTCAGTCAGGCTTAGATTTGAATGATTACATCACAGCATTTAGCACGTTTGTGACTGAAGTCAACAATTTGAATGCTGACAGCTTGCAAGAACTAGAGCGTGGCATCAATGAATTGATGGGGCTCAATCATGATGTAGTCAATGCAGATACAGCGACCGGATTGACCGCAGCAGGCATTAACTTTGATTTCACCGGTTCTGATTCTTTTGGTATTGATTTAGTCTTCCAGCAGGAAGCGGAAACTGAATTTGGCTTTTTTATCGATGCCTATGGCTTAGCCGAATTTGTCGCGGACGGTCCTGATTTAGACAATGAGCCAGATATACCCTTGCAAATTAATGATGATCGAGTCGTGATCCGTGACCCATTAAATGCGGTTGAGCTAGTTGCTGAATCTCTAGCGAGTGTGAATTTACAACTTGATGTTGATTTGTCCACGTCTGAAGTCGTGGTGAATACAGACACCAATGTGGATTTGGATATTCGTGTGGATGAAGACGATCTTGATCTAGGCGTGAAAGTTGGTGCGGGCTCGCTATTTGTTCAAGATGGTTCCATTATTATTGATGGTGATGGCGATGCATCAACCGATGATTTTTTAAATATAAGAACAGATTTTAGTGAGTTTGTCTTAACGGATACGCCAAGCGTGACCGTGGGTTCTGGTGCTGGAGTTGGTGGTGGTGATTTTGAAGTTGATTTGGTAGGTAGGGCGGATATCCAATTGCCTTTATTCCAAAATGCCTCCAATTCTTCAGCGTTAGCTAGTGCTGCTGATGCAGGCGAAGATGGCGAGCCGATTAATTTCCAATTTGATGTGGCAGACCTGATTGAAGAAACGCCGGGCAGTGTCAGCATCAATGACCCAGATAACTTACCAGATTTAAGAGACTTGGTCGAAAGTGGTTTGAACGCCTTGTTGTCTGATCCCTCATTATTGATTGATGGCTTAGATAATGTGTTATCAGCTATTCAAACTGCTTTGCAACTTCAATTAGATGCTTTAGGCGCTATTCCATTAATTGGAGAGCAAATTCAAGACGCGATTCAACCATTTTTTGATGACTTAAATCAGGCCAGAATTGACCTGAATGACTTTTTGTTAGATGAGTACGCAAAAGCTGTCACAGCGACTGACGGTGCTTATGTCTCACTCGAAGATCCGAGTGATCCAGATTCCCGCGTGCTGTTAGACCTGCCTTTGATGTTACGTGAAGCCTTATATGACCTGTTTGCAGGCTCAGGTGATCAAGGATCAGCGGGAATCACTGACGGTAATAATGATGGTGAAGGTCCGCGTCTTGGCCTCTTGCAAGACTTGGCATCGGATGGAAATGCCAATGTGGGTTTTGAAGATATTCTGCTGAATACATTTAATGATGTTGAGAATGATGACGAAGGCGTTCAATACGATTTTCACATTGGTCAAAGCTATAGCATCAGTTTGCCGTTTGATATTGGTTTAGGCTTCGAAGACTATCTTCCAGGCATTGGTTTTAATACCAGCAGTGACGAAGGCGTGACCGTTGATGTGTCATGGGATTTGCGCTTGGGTTTTGGCATCAGTACACAAGACTTGTTCTATATCAACACTGTCCACTTTGAAGATATAAGTGATGCGGGCAGTGACTATGCCGAAGAGTTGCAACTAGCCGTGGATGTCAGCGTTCCAGGTTTTGAAGCCGAAGTGGGACTAGGCTTAGTTGGCGCGACAGTCACCGATGGTGTTGAAGCGAATGCCACCATTTCGACCACTGAACGTATTCCGATAAATTTCGAAGGAATTGAAGGTGGTGAGTTTATTCTGACATTATTTTCAGATGAATATAACGATGATGGCACGTTAAGAACTGTTGATACTACTGGCAAAACGGTTACTTTTGACGTGGATCCTAAAGCTGGTTTTAGTCTATCGAATCCGGCTGGGCCGCTGACAGCAGCAACGGCATTATTAGCTGATCTGAATATTCAAGGTTTTGGCGATATATTAGTCATACCTGATTTGAGCGAGATTGAATTGCTTAGCCCAAGCTATGGGTTGAGCTTTCAAGCGCTTGACCCTGATGTTACCCGCATTGAATTTGAACATGTTAGTGGCAATAATTTTGGTTTGGGCAATGTTATTACCGAGCAAGGTCCTGCAATTCTTGTCGATTCAGATGGCGAAATTATTCGAGGTCCTGAAGGTCCAGTTGTCGATGCGAATGGTGTTCCTGTCCTAGATGATGATGGTGAGCCTATCAGAGGGCGTACTGGATCGATTGCTTTAGATGCTGATCGTAATCCTGTCTTAGATGCTGGTGGAAATATTCAGCTGATTATCGGTGACCCCGTCTTTGAAACGATTATCGTCGATATTGAAAATCAATATGAAGATGCTCGTGCAACGGGGTTGGGTTTTGCCAATGGGCAAACTGCAACAGGTGGTGTGATTGTTGGTGAATTTGAAGCACCAACAGCGGGTGTGTTGAATCAAGATGTGCTGTTTACCTTGGTGGTTAATGGCGAAGATGTCGAAGTGTCAGTTCGAGCTAATAGCTTGAATGATGAAGTCGATAACCCCGATGAAGATGGCATTGAAGATAACGGTGACGAAACGGTTGATGGTCTCGATGCGTTTGTCATTCAAGTGCAAGAAGCCTTAGATCTTGCCTTGGGAGAAGCAGGGCTCGCTGAAGGTTTGATTGAAATATCGGCGACGGCAGGCAGTGACACACTCACGTTATCAGGTGCTGGGTTGCAAAGCATTGAATTCAGCAATGACGAAACTTCATTCGCGAGTTTGAAATTCGCGGTGGATTTGTTTGGAGATGTGCCTGATGAGGACGAAGACACGCCGTTTGATCCACTGTATGATTTTGTTGAAACCGCCGATGGTATTATCAATACCTTTGCCGCCGATAGTGAAGAAGCGCCGAATTTAGATCGACCTCGATTAACCTTGCCAGAACTGGTGAGTAGCCCTCAAACCAGCATTTATGTCACTTTGGATGGTGATGCCGAAATACGCCTGCACGTGGAAACCAACACCAATAATATTGATGACTTCATTCAAGGCGTGGCAGGGTTTCCAACCTTTGGCTTGCCGAGTATTGAATTTGACTTGAAAGCCGGTGCGCAAGGTTCCTTAATTTTATTTGGGCAAGTCGATCCAGACATGCCAGCCGAAGAATCAAAAGAGTTTTCTTTTGATGATGTTGATTTTGATAATATCCAAATTGATTTAGGCGGTTTAATTAACAGTTTCCTAGGCCCTGCCTTAGATGGCATTAATACCGTCTTAGGTCCAGTATTTGATCTGGTCGGCGACGGCGCCGAATCTGCTCAAGGGTTTTTAAACGCTCCGATTCCAATTATTTCAGACATCGCTGGCTTGTTAGGTATTAGCGATGACTTTTCATTTTTAGATTTAACGGGCAACAAAACGTCTTTTAATGCCTTTTTCGATGCGATTGAGCAAATTTCAAGATTAACCGATGCGATTGATGCGATAGCCGACACGGGTAAATTGAATTTAGGGGGGTTACGTATCGTTTTGGATGACGAAAGCCCATTCTATTTTCCTAAGTTTGGCAAACCTGTGCCGATTGCGGTTGCGAATGTCTATGACAATGCCAGTACCGCTGAAACATCGTTATTACAGCTCTTGGGTATCACTGCAGATGGTTCACCAATACCAGATCCTGGCGGTTTCAAGTTAGATTTACTCTCTCCAGGTAATATTTTTAAGTTGCTCACAGGCGATAGTTTCGATATTTTTAGTTTTAATCTGCCGAAGTTGGAGTTGGAACTGGGTATTGATCTAGGCTTTGATTTTGATGTGCTGGCGTTCAATATTGATGGCGGTGTGTCGGTGACGGTTGATTTAGGTATTGGCTACGATTCCACGGGCCTTGAACGAATTAAACAAGCACAAGATGAAGGCACAGCGATTGATGGCGCAGATCTATTAGATGGTTTCTTTATCCGCACCATTGAAGGTGGTGGGCCTGAAATTTCGTTTGATGCTTCATTTTCTGGTGGAGGTTCGGTTGATATTCACACGCCTTCATTTTGTATTGATCTAGGCTTTTTAGGCAGCGCGTGTTTTCCTCGGTTTGATATTTTTGTTGTTCAAGCAAACCTGAATGCCGATTTCTCATTAGCGCTAGATATTATTGACCCGAATGAAGACGGCAAGCTTCGATTTAACGAAATTCTAGACGTGACTAATGGCTTTTCTAACCCTGAAAATGCCTTGTTCTTATTTGATATTATTGCCAGTGGCGGCGGCAGCTTCAATGCTGGCGGCACTATTCTTGGCGTGAGCTTAAGCACATCAGACCTTGGCTTAGATAGCTTGAATCCACGTTTTAGCATTAGTGCGCAAGAAATTTTCGGCGGCTTAGGTTTTAATAGTCCGTTTGTCCCGGTGATTGCTGAAGTGCTCACAACCAATGCAGGTTCTACTGGCATTATTCGTATTAACGCGGGTGAGTTTGCCTATGACCGAATTTATGGCGACACGGATGATAGCCATGGCGCGGATATTTCGGTGCGTAACATTAATGCAGGCACCTTGCGTTTTACAGATAACACCTCGGGCAACTTTACCGATGTGTCGACCGCAGGTATTAGCTCAATCGTTTTCCGTGGTGTTGACGCCAGAGATATTCTAGATGCGTCACAGGTCACCAGCAATATTTCGTTTGATGTGCGTGGCAATGGCGGCAATGACTTTTTACGTACAGGTAGTGGCAGTGATGTCATTCTAGGTGGTAATGGGCAAGACTTTATCGATGGTCGCGCCGGTAGTGATAGCTTATTTGGTGAGCGTGGTGCTGATGATATTCGTGGTGGCAGCAGTACTGATTTAATCGCTGGTGGCCAAGGAAATGATTCACTTCAGGGTGAGTTAGGTGGTGATCGCTACTTATTCCTCTCAACGGCCGATGAACGCAATGGGTTTGGACAAGATACGATCATTGAGTCGTCCGCAGCAAATACCTATGCCGATGGACGTGTGTTAGCTATTTCATCTGTTCAGCAGCGCGGTGCCAACGGTATTCAAGTGACCTCTGAAGGCCATGGCCTTAGCACGGGGCAAACCGTTATTGTGACGGGTGTTGTCGGTATTTCGAATGCTAACGGCACGGTAACCGTTACCCGTATCGATGATGATAACTTCACCTTGAATGGTAGGAACTTTGTTGGTGGTTTTGATGGTAGTTTAGGCGGTGGTTATATTGTCGATACGAATGTGAATAATCTCGATGCAACACGTTCACCGGCATTTAATCTACTGACGGATACGGTTGATTTAACGAATGCGACAAGTAGTCAATCATTATTGTTTGATATTGGTTCTGACGGGAGCAACAACCCAAGAACAACGGTTAGCTTTGTTGAAGAAGAAGTCGCGGTGAATACCATCACACACAATGGCACTGGTATTGAAACGTTTTTAGGGGGGGCAGGCAATGACACATTTGACCTGAGCTATAATACTCATTTCACAAATCTAGATGGCATTGAAGGGTCAGATAAATATATTGTGCGTTTAGGTGATAACTTAACGGGCGATATTAATGTGCAAGACACAGGGCTAGCCAATGCGACAGATAGTTTGTTTGTGTTTGGTCGTGATGATGTCTTGATTCCAGATGCCGTTGGTTTGACGAGTTCTGAAATTTTGTTCAATGCAGGAACAGCGGATGAAAAATCGATTGCATATTCACCCGTTGTTAATGGTGCTCGTTTAGAAAGTGGTCTTGAAGTCATTCAAATTGATTTACTTCAAGGAGATGACTCAGTCAACATCGAAAGCACGCCGTCTGAAAGTACGGTGACAATCAATGGTGGTCTTGGCAGTGATGTCTTTAATGTGGGAGTCAATGCATCAACCGGTGCAGAGCAAAACTTGAACTTAATTGACGGCACCGAAGAAAACGGGCCGTTAAAATTATTTGGTAATGACGAAAACCCAGCCGTTGCAGAAAATGCCACAGATCTTGATCAATTAGAAATTTTTGACACCACAGATGCAGCCGGAAATAATGCTGCGAATAATAATGCCGGCATTTTAGGTTTTAATGCGGACACGGGTATTGGTTCACTTGAAGGCTTAGGTGTCACCATAGCGGTTGAATTTGGCGGTGTTGAAACGGTTGAATTAACGCTTGGCCTTGGTGACGATGAGTTGTTGGTACTTGGCGCGGTTAATACTGATGGCCGCACCACGACAGGCCTAACGACAATCAATGCGAGCACGGGTAAAGATAAAGTCGACCTAAGTCTTGCTACAGGCAGTGTCGTCACTGTGAATGGTGAAGAAAACAATGACCAAATTAACCTGCTAGCCAGCGCAGATGCAGACATCATTATTAATGGTGATGCGGGTGATGATGAAATCAATGTCACGGCACTCAGTGCATTAGCGAGCGTCGCTGTTCAAGGCGGTGTTGGCAGAGATACGGTTAATTTTGGCAGCACTCGCTCGAGTGCCGATCAAGGTCAAGGCTCTGTGGATGGTATTGATGGCATGATTACCGTTCAAGGGGGGGCTGATCTTGACACCTTGAATGTGGATGATTCAGCAGATACAGCAGGAAATAATGCGGCTAATGGTGATGCAGGTGTTGTCACTTCGAGCTCAGTTACGGGCCTTGGCATGGCCAATGGTATTGGCAGCTATACCGATTTTGAACAAGTGTATGTTTATACGGGTTCTGGTGCTGATGAAGTGAACGTTCAAAGCACGGATGTTGATGCGGTGACTTTGGTGGATACCAATGCGGGTGATGATGAAATTCAAGTGTCATCCAATGCGATGTTGACCGGCAACTTGGATAATGTGCAAGGCGACTTAGTCATTCATGGTGGTAATGGTAATAACGCTTTATTAATCAGTGATCTTAGCTCAGCGATGGCTGATGCAAACGTGATCTTTGATGAAGGTGACTTTGACCCTCTTAGACCCTATATTGTGAATGATATGTTCACCGCGAATGTTGGTTTGCAAAATCATCACTTTATTACCGGTCTCGCGGGTCAAGCGACAGCGGGAGTCCCTTTTACGACTGGCACTATTTACTATTCAGGCAAATTTAATGCGGCCACAGGTGATTTTCGTGGTCAAGATGCTAGCAAAGGAGGTGTGACAGTTTTCGCTGGTGATCAAGGGAATTCATTCCAAATCAACAGTGTGCATGCAAATAATCTGACAACATTGTATACCGGTGATGGCAATGACACAGTGATTACAGCAGCATTGTCCGATACAGTGAATGCTGGCAGTAATCCAACGGCTGATGGTGAGTTGCTTATTTATGGAGAAGACGGCGACGACATTGTTGATGCGTCATTGAGTGATATTAATGTGACGCTTGATGGGGGTAATGATGATGACATCTTATTCTCCGGTAATGCGAATGATTTAATCGTTGGCGGCGATGGGGATGACTACATAGACGCCGGTGATGGCCAGGATGTCATTTTTGGTGATTCATCGGTCACGCTCGATTTGGATGCGCAAATTATCACGCGTACCACCAATGCGACAGGAGGTAATGACTTTTTGATTGGTGCTGGTGGCGCCGATGAAATTCATGGTGAGTTGGGAGACGATGTTATTTTTGGTGACAATGCTTCCTCAGTTGCCGACCCAGTTTCCGGTGAAATTATTTCAGCAACGAGCGACCCGAATGGTGGCTTAACCTTATCAAATGCGAGCAGTGCTCAAGCGAATGGCGTCGTGAGAATCACCAGTAGTGGAGGCATTGCTGGTCAAGATGAAATATTTGGTAATGACGGTGATGACATTATTATCGGGGGCTTAGATGAAGACTCTATCCAAGGAAACGCCGGTGAAGATACGATTTTTGGTGATAACGCGACAGCGATGTTTGCCGCAGATATGGGCGTTTCCAGACCATTAACGGTTGAATCAACGGATACTGATCAAGGTGGCAATGATACAATTTTTGGTGATTCTTATACGGAAGACCCAACATTGACTGATCTTGGTTTAGAAGATGCGCAAAATGATACTGACGGCGCTAGCGATGTGATTTTCGGTGGCATCGGAGATGATCAAATTAATGCTCAAGCGGGTGATGATATTGTCTTTGGTGACAATGGTATCGTGCATTTTGATGATGCCTCAGCCCAAGCCAATGATTTGTTGTCCACGGCTGAAAACGATTTCGGTGCTGATACTATTCACTCAGGTGTTGGTGATGATGTTGTCATTGCTGATCATGGCGATGTGACTCGAGATGATATGGAAGAAGTTACCCGCGTTGAAGCAACTTTCTTAACGGGTGCTGATGATATTGTGACCTCAGGAGACGACAATGACATTGTCGTTGGTGGCGGCGGCTCTGATGAAATTGATTCCGGTGCAGGCAATGATATTGTTCTAGGTGATTTTGGCACCATTGAAGGAAATGCTACGCAAGTCAATAGCGTTGAGACATCGGATTCAAATTCGGGTGGCATGGACATCATCGTCGATAGTTCAGGCAACAATATTATTGCGGGTGGTGCAGATAACGATAACATCACGACGGGTAGTGGCAACGATATCATTCTTGGCGATAGTGGTAGCACGAATGGTCGCCAAACTGACAGCGCTGATACCGGTGTTGGCGGAAGTGATACCATCAGTACATCGGGTGGTAATAATCAAATTATTGGTGGAGCACAAGGCGATCAAATTACCTCTGGCAATGGTAATGACGTCATCATTGGTGACAGTGGTAGCACTGATGGTTCTGATTCAGAAAGCGTTGACTCAAGCGTTGGTGGCAGCGATACCATCAGCACGTCAGGCGGTAACAATCAAATTATCGGTGGCGCTCAAGGTGATCAAATTACCTCTGGTAGTGGCAATGACGCCATTATTGGTGACAGTGGCAGTACCAATGGCTCACAAACGCAAAGCACAGATCCAAGCATCGGTGGCAGTGATGTGATTGTTACGTCAGGTGGGAATAACCAAATTATAGGCGGTGCCAATGGTGATCGCATTCAATCAGGTTCTGGCAATGATGCGATTCTAGGTGACAGTGGTAGCACGAATGGCCGGAACACTCAAAGTGACGCGCCTACCATTGGTGGAGATGACGACATTCAAACCGCGGGCGGTAACAATCAAATTATTGGTGGCGTTGGGTCTGATGACATTCAAAGTGGCGGTGGTAGAGATCAAGTTTTAGGTGATAATGGTTCTATAGACTCCAGTTCTACGACGAGCTCTTCACCAAGCGTAGGAGGCAATGACGATATTTCTACCGGTGGTGGTAATGATCAAGTTGTCGCAGGTGCAGGCAATGATACGGTAGATTCTGGTGGTGGTAATGATGCTGTCATTGGAGACAATGGTACAACTAATGGTAGTGTGACGCGCAGTACTGAACCCAGCACAGGTGGTTCAGATGCGATTCGTTCAACATCAGGGAATAATCAAATCATTGGCGGTGCCGCAGGTGATAACATCACCACAGGCGGTGGCCAAGACAATATTTTAGGTGATAATGGCACAGTTACAGGGTCAACAGTTACAAGTGCATCGCCAACAGTCGGTGGCAATGACCGCATTGAATCAGGTGGCGGCAATGATAAAATTGTTGCAGGCATAGGCGATGATACTGTTCAGGCTGGTGCAGGAGCTGATGGGATATTGGGCGACAATGGGCGTATCACGGAGAATCAATTACAAACGACTCAGCAAACGATTGGCGGTAACGACAACTTAAATGGTGGTTCTGGCAATGATGATATCTTAGGCGGGTTTGGCAATGACTTTATTGACGGTGGCAGTGATGATGATATCTTGCTTGGTGACAATGGCCGTATTACCTACTCTGGCAATACCATTGAGGCATTAACCGAAGGGCGCTTCATAGGGGGTAATGACTTTATCCGAGGCAGTGCCGGTAATGACGTGCTGATTGGTGGTTTTGGTTCAGATATTTTAGATGGAAGCCTGAGTGAAGATATTCTGATCGGTGATAATGGGCGAGTTGTTTTAGGTGTTAGGCCGAATGGTGAACGCTTTGTGATTAGCATTGATGCCTTTGGTACTGGTGCATTGGATCCGAATGCTCTACGAGGACTATTTGCCTTTGATGACGATCGAACGGATGGCCTGTTATTTGACTTATCAAAAGACATAGGTGTTAACCCTGTCGATGGCGAGTTTGCCTCAAGCGATCAAGGCCAGCAGCAAAATAATGAGCCAAGACGTATTGCGCATCACCATGTGCCTCTAGAAGAACCTATTGAAGAGAGCGAGTCACAAGAAGAAGGTGACTTGCAAGGCAATCCAGTTGACACGATTGAGGTAGAAAAGACTGAAATTGAATCTAAATCATTAGATTCACAGTTGGATTCTCAAGAAACAACTAACACAACGTTGCTGGAAGCCACAGTGGATGAGTTCGAAGGTGATGCTGACGTGGTGGCTTATATGGGCGCCGCATCATTAGCATTGACGGCATGGTCTTCTCGTACTCGCAGCGCTAAACCTGAGGCGCCTGAAGAAGCCATGGAGTCTTATGCAGCCTCCGAGCAAAAAAACGGAAAACGCATGGCATTTGATTTTGAAAGTTCAGCGTTTGTATCTGAATAAAACATTGATTTAGAAAATTGATTGACACTAACCATTAATCGTAATGAAGAGAAAAATAATGAACGGACGTTTGGGGATGAAAACGAGGCTAATAAAATCTGGATTGACACGACTGAGCGCTAAAAGCCTCAGCAGTGTCGTCGCCTTAATGATGATGAGTCATTCGGCGGCTGCGATTGATATTCTGGAAGCCTATGACCTAGCGCTAAAGAACGATAAATCTTACAGCGTCGTTGGTAGAGATGTTGAGTCGAGTAAGTTGCGCCAAAAGCAAGCGAAACGTCTTTATTTTCCTGAGCTGAGTCTAAATTATGACCGCATTGAAACGGATCAAAATATCGTGAGTTCTGAAAACACGGTTTTTGGTCAAGGAGAATCAAGTTTCCCAACGGATGACTATGGTTTAACGTTAACTCAGCCCATTTTTCGCTGGGACTTAATTGTCGAGCGTCGACGTGCGAAAGATGTGGTCACAGCGGCCGAATACGACCTAGCAGCCGAACAACAAGCGCTAATTTTGCGTACAGCCGAAGCCTATTTACGAGTGTTGTCGGCACAAGACAATTTATCGTTATCTCAAAATGAAGCGAAGGTGCTAGCCAAAACCCTAGAAGAGTCAGAAAAACGCTTTGAGGTTGGCATTGCCGATGCGACAGAATTATATGAATCAAGCGCTCGTTTTGAATTTACCAAAGCAGAAGTGGTGAATGCTGAAATTGCGTTATCAGACTCAAAAGAGGCGCTATCCATTATCATTGGTAAGGACCTCCCTACGTTCAAAACCTTAACAACAGCAGAATATCCTTTGCTCGCGCCAGAACCTGTGGACATGCAACCATGGATAGAAGAAGCCTATGACAATAATTTGCGTCTTAAAGCGAGCAAGGCAGATATTAAGGTTGCCGCGCAAGAAGTGAAGCGTATTAAATCAACACGTTACCCCACACTGAATTTGGTGGTTGAAAGCGGCACGCGCAAAACAGGCGGTAGTTTGTTTGGTGGCGCTAGTGAGGTCGATACAACCGATGCTATTTTGCGGCTAAATATACCCATTATTCAACGTGGTCAGACAGGTCCTCAAATTCGAGAAGCGATTTTACAACGACAAAAAGCAGAAGATATTACTGAGAACCTAAAGCGAACGATCAAGCGATCAACAAAAGCTTCTTATTATGGAATTACGGGTGGTATTAGTCGAATCAATGCTTTAAAAGCCTCGGTCATTTCACAAGAAAAGAACTTAGAAGCCAAACAAAAAGGTTTTGAATCTGGAAGAAATGCGCGTATCGAAGTGTTGGATGCGCAGCGTGATTTATATTTAGCCAGCCGTGATTTATCCGGTGCGTATTACCAATACATTGCCAATCAATTACGCCTTAAAGAGCAGACAGCGCGATTGAGTAAGGCGGACTTGGCTTATATAAATGAATACTTGCAGGATGTAACGGTGGAAAAGTGATTGTTGCTTTTCATGTGAAACGCGTAACAATGCTAAGCTAGGGCCTTTGTGGAATAGCTGACTTCAATCAGCTAAGCCCTTAATTTTCATGTTTATGAGTGTAGCATTCGAGTGAATCAAGCCAATAATCAAAGTTCAAGAGCACCTAAAACACATTCTCGTGTTGACTATCAGCATTGGCAGAATTTAATCAACTCGACAAGTCGGGCTGAGTATTTTGCCAGTTGGTTAGCCATTGTCGGAGTGGCTATTGGGGGAGTTGAAAAATCGTCCGTGTTGGTTCACGAAGATGGCAACTTGGTGCCAGCGGGTTATTGGCCTGAAAACGAACACGTGCTAGACAACGAATCTTATTTGTTGGCAAAGGATGCTATACAAGAACGCAAAGCATTAATTGAACCCGTTGAAGGGTCCGATGCATATTTATTGTCATATCCGTTGACGATTAATGACGAGCTGGTTGTCGCGGTTGTGTTGCGAGTGAGTCACCGTAATCAAGAAGCGTTGTCGAGTGCGCTACAGCAGTTGCAATTAGGGTCAGCCTGGTTGGAATTGATTTTTCGTCGTGAAGAAGCACATCAAGACCAAGGCCTTGTTGAACAAGCGGTTTCGACACTGAGCTTAATGAGTTCGGTTTCAGAGCAAAAAAACGCTCACGCGGCAGCAATGGAGTTTGTGAATGTTTTGGCGAATGACCTAGGCTGTGAAAAAGTAGCCTATGGGGTTTATCATACCAACGATGTTGACCTGATTGCCTTATCCAATAATGGTCAGTTTGGACGAAAAATGGACGTCATGCGTTCAATGTCAGATGTCATGTTGGAAGCGGTTGATCAGCAAAGGAGTATCCGCCTTTCAAGAGATAGTTTGCCGGATAACTCCGGTGATCAGGACGCAGATAGTGATGTCGATCGACAGCATCTAATTGTTGTCAAGCATGGGAAATTCTTGCAACAAACCAATGCGATTGCGGTGATGACTGTCCCCGTCTTTTCTCAAAAGGGTGACTGTCTGGGTGCTTTAACGCTCGAACGAGTTCAGGGAGAGCCATTTAGTGTGGAGGAATATGAGTTAGTAGCCACCATTAGCCATATTGCTGCCAATATTATTGATGTGAAGCGCCAAAATGAACGGTCGGTACTTGGTATCGTCAAGAGTCGGATTTCACAGTTTTGGCAATCGACAGTGAGTAACACTTATCCTTTGCGTAATGCAGTTTTGGGTTTGTTTGCTGCCGTTATATTTTTGGGATTGATATTGCCGGGTGACCTTGAAATTAAAGCGAATACAGTACTGGAAGGCTTTGTTGAGCGTGCAGTTGTCGCGCCGTTTGATGGGTATATTCAGCTGTCTGAAAAGCGTGTGGGCGATGCGGTGACCCAAGGGGAAGTCTTAGGCAGAATGGATGCCAGTGAGTTACAACTAGAATTAGCTGAGCAACTAGGGCAGCAATCACAAGCGCAAAGCCAAGTTCGTGAATCTCAAGCTGCAGGTGATCGTGCTCGTGCCAAAATATTTCAGGCTCAAGTAAAACAAGTTCAAGCTCAAATTAATTTATTGAATGCTAGAATTCAGCGAACAAATCTTTTAGCTCCTTATGATGGTTATATTGTTCGGGGTGATCTCAGTCGCCAGCTAGGGGCCGCGATTAATCGTGGTGATGTGATGTTTGTGGTTGCGCCGCTCGATAAATACCGTGTTGTCATGCAGGTTGATGAAAAAGACATTGCGTTCATTCAAAAAGGTAATCAGGCGCGCTTAATTTTGTCAGCGTTGCCTAGTGAGCGGTTGAATTTGACGCTTGCCGATATCACGCCTATAGCAACTGCGGCAGGCGGGCGTAACTTTTTTCGTGTCGAAGCTGAATTAGATGATGATTCACAGCGACTTCGGCCAGGGATGGAAGGTGTGGTTCGTATTGAAGCGGGAAGACACAATTTAATGTGGATTTGGGTGCGTGACTTCATTGATTGGTTAAGAATTTTTGTCTGGAAATGGATGCCTTAAATAAACACTGGTATCGAGTCAAAGACTTGCGGCTTGGCTTGCGAAGCCATGTTGATATCCATCGACATACTTATCGAGGCCGTATTTGGTACGTGGTGCAAGACCATGTCAGTGGCCGTTTTTTTCGTTTTTCACCAGATGCTTATCGCTATATTGGGCAATTAAATGGAGAAAAAACATTAGATGAAATTTGGCTTGAAGAAGCCGCTAATCGCTCAAACGAACAGCAAGTTGATCAAGAGGTTGAACAAGCGCAAATGCTTGGCACTGACCAAGGTGCGGCCCAACAAACCACGAAAGGAGATTTGATTCGTTTATTATCACAATTTTATCGAGCAGACTTACTCATCGGTGACGTGATGCCCGATACGCGAGAGTTAATTAACCGATCACAAACACTTCAAGAAAAACAAAGAGCACAAAAATTTCGATCACCGATTGCTGTCCGTGTGCCGTTATTTGATCCTAATCGTTTTTTGAATGCAACATGGCCGGTAATGCGGCACTTGTTTAGTTGGAAAGGCTTTGTGCTATGGCTGTTTGCCATGGTGTATGGCGGAATTGTGCTGACTACGCATTGGCAAGAGTTTTCGACCGATGTGTTTGGCAAAGCGCTCAGTACAAGTAATATATTGTTGTTGATCGTGTTGTTTCCGGTAGTCAAATTTCTCCATGAATTCGGTCACGCTTATGTGATTAAAGCGATGCGAGGAGAAGTGCATGAAATGGGGGTGATTTTCCTTATTTTTATGCCAGTGATGTATGTTGATGCGAGCTCGTCTTCTTCGAATAAAAATAAATATGAACGCGCTCTGGTGGGCGCGGCAGGCATGTTTATTGAGTTATTTGTTGCGGTGATCGCGTTGGTTGTGTGGTCGCAAGCGGAACCCGGATTGATTAAAGCGATTGCCTATAATGTGGTGTTGATCGCTGGGGTTTCGACATTATTTTTTAATGCGAATCCACTTGTGCGCTTTGATGGTTATTACATTTTATCTGATTTAATTGAAATACCGAATTTAGCCTCTCGGTCAACACAATATGTCGCGTATTTATATCAAAAAAGCATTCTCAGGCTTCCAAATGTCACGGCTCCTGATACGGCTCCTGGCGAGTCGAAATGGTTGGTGTTCTATGCGATAGCGGCTTTCTTTTATCGGCTGTTTATTATTGTTGCAATTTTGTCGATACTCATTGATCAATACTTTTTCTTTGGTGTCATTATGGCTATTTGGGCCTTTGTTTTAATGGTGGTAGCACCTGTTTACAAAGGCTTGGCGTATCTATTTCAGAGTAATCGTTTGCAAGGTTATCGGAGTAGAGCGATTTTAAATACGGGTTTATTAATAGCATTGCTAGCTGGTTTGTTTTCCATCCCTATCCCGTTTTCGGTCATATCTGAAGGAGTGATTTGGGTTGATCGTCAAGCATGGGTTAGAAACCAAACGGAAGGTTTTGTCCAAGAGTTTGATGTTCAGGTGCAGGCGCCTGTCACAACGGGGCAACGAATCGCACAATTAAATAATCAAACGTTTACTGCACAATTGCAACGTTTGAAGCTGAGCTTAGATGAATTGTATGCGCAATATGATGCACTGAAACAGGTGGATCGTGTGCAAGCAAATTTGATTCAAAATCAAATTCAAACCTTACAAAATCGATTGTTAGAGTTTCAAGCCAGAGAGCGTGAATTAACGATTGAAAGTCAATTTGATGGACAATTCATTCGCGTCACACATGACGATATGAAAGATACTTTTTTACCAAAAGGCTCTTTGCTAGGTTTTGTTGCGGGAGATGATCAAACGATTGTGCGTGTCGTTATTCAGCAAGCCGATATAGGCTTGATTCGAAATGAATTGCAAAGAATAGAGGTGCGCTTTGCTGATGACATTCAGCAGGTGGTCTCTGCTGACATTTTGCGTGAAATACCTTCAGCGAGTCAAACATTGCCAAGCCTTGCCTTATCTAGTGAGGGAGGAGGGCGTATTGTGTTGGATCCCGCTTCGGGGGCCTCCTCAGATCCATCGTCTTTCCAGTCGTTCTTTCAAATTGATTTAAAGATTCATGAACAGTTTGAATCCGTTCGCTATGGTGGACGTGTTTACGCTAAATTTGCATTTAAAAAACGTTCATTATTTGCACAAATTTATCGACCATTGAAGCAAACATTTTTATCAAAACTGGTGTAATTCATGGCTTCGTCATTGTCGCAATCACGCATGTCACTGTTACATTTTGAGTCGCCGAGAGCACAGGAAGAAGTTCAAAATTTTTTGTATAAAATCGATGTTACTTTTCCTAAAAATAACGGCCTAGGAGAAGACTTTTGGTCGGAAGTGAATGTGCGGGAAACTTCATCGAGCCAGCCGTTAAAAAATACGTCAGACTTAACTGACAATGTGGTGTACATCAAGCATATGTTTGATCAGTGTCTCAGTATCAACTTAGATCGAGTGCATTTTGAAGCGGCATACAAGATGATTGGGGGGGGTGCGATTGATTTCGCCGCCTGTCCAACAGCTTATCTTTCGGTAATTGTAGGAGCATGCTGGCTGCATTTGCATGGCATTGCTTCTCATTTGATGTATTTAAATGATGAGCTCAGTGTTTATCGAGCGCGTTCTTTTCACGCATTGTTTGAATCAATGCAGATTGAAAATGCCGTGATTGCTCCCACTATGGACTTAGCCCAGCGCAGTCACGCATACCAAAAGCCTGTGACATTTTGTTCTGTGCGTGAACTGGGCTTAGATTACCTTCGCATGCACGTTGAACAAGGCAAAGAGGATTTAGAGAATGAGCCAGTGACACCGAGCTTGTTGCCATCACAATCACGTGCGCAACATCGCCCAGAACCCCTTGCGGTGGTACTTATGGAGGATATTGGCTTGATCATGGTGGATTCTATGATGACACCGCTACAAATTTCATCTGAATCATACGCAACAGAAGAGGTAACAACTTCACAAGATCAAGACGAATCAGTGATTGCCGTGTCAAGTTTTAATAAAGTCTTTCACAAACTTCCCAGAATAGGAGGTGTGAGTGCTAGCTTAGATCAATATACACAACATGATTTGCAACGCTATGGTGTGGATCAGCATTCATTGGAGGTTTTCCGACCAACGAGCCATGATACGATGCGTTTTTTCAATCAAGAAAAGAACCGCTTTGAAGCATTGGTCAAGCAAATTATGTTGACGGCTGAACAGGCTGCTGCCGAGCAAACCGCACAAGTGTGCCTCATTGATCAAGTGTCGCCCAAGATGTCGGAACATATTGGGCAGCTTATGTCCGCAACTACTGAAAATATTCGCGTGATGTCTTTGCCAATGGAGGAGGTCTTGGCGTTTTTTCAAAGCAATGAAAAATTGCCCCAACAAGGCACATTATGTGTGTTGGTTGAAGGTTCACTGACGAATATTCCGGATGTAACGGAACAATATCATCGCGTTCAAGGTGTTGATGTTGCCGTTTTTTCCATGGGCATAGAGAAGTCATTACGTATGTCACAAAGACGCTCAGCAGTCATTGCTGGGGTTTTTAATTGCCCTTGTAGTATGAGTTTTTTAAGTATTGAGCACTTTGATAGTGATAAGAGTTCCTTGCCATCACGGTGTTTAAACAAGCTGCCAGAAGGCTGGAATCAATCATTGTTGCCTCATATTGCGCGAGCTTTGCAAAAACAGCATGATAGAAAGCGGCGCTCATCAAACAACGCCTTATTAATTTACGAACAAGAAACGGATGATTTACTAGCCTTTTCAGGTTGAACGAGTGATCATTACGTCTGTGAAAAAATCAAACTTTTAGGAAGTATATGAAACAAAAATCGGCATCTATCACCCTTCAATGTTTAATGATGAATAGTTTGTTATTCACAGCCAGTCATACATTCGCGAATGATGCGAGTCAGAATGATTTTCAATGCTTAATGATCGCTGAAACCGAAGTGAGTATTAGCCCTCCAGTCAGTGGTGTGATTAAGCAGGTGTATGTCGAACGTGGCGACAATATTAAAAAGAATCAAGTTTTGGTGCGTTTAAAAGCCGAAGTAGAGCAAGCAGAAGCGGACTTAACACGAGCCAGAAGAGCATTTTCTCAACGAAAATTGCAACGCAATAAGCAACTATTCAAAGACTCTATCGTTTCTGAAGTGGCTGTCGACGAAGCGGAAACGGAAGCGAAATTAGTGGAAGTAGAAGTGCGTAAAGCGGAGGCTTTATTAGTCCAAAAAACGATACGCAGTCCAATTAGTGGCATTGTGATTTCTCGCAGTGTCTCGGATGGACAGTTTGTTAACACCGAAGAAATGGTCAAGATTGCCAAGATAGACCCATTGTTCGTCGAAGTAGTTTTGCCGGTCTCTGAATTTGGCAAAGTTGCCGTTGGTGCTCAAGCTACTGTTTTTCCTGAATCACCTGTCAATGGAGAATATCAAGCAAAAGTGGTGGTGGTTGATCCCGTGATTGATGCAGCCAGCGGCACTTTTGGAATTAGATTAGAACTTCCCAACCCTAAAAACACGTTGCCAGCAGGGCTGAATTGCAGGGTAAAGTTTTAGTCAGAAAAGGTTTTTCTGGCAAGTAAGGATATTGCCGGAGCTTAGGTTTTTGCTGTTACCTATAGATATAAAAAGGATTAACTTTTGATTTATTTAGTAGATCAATCATCATTTTGTGATGGTTATGTGGGTTTGGAGTCTTAAGAAAGAATGGATTCTTTCATTTAAGCGTTAATACGATTTTCATTCTTATTTTTTATCTATATGTTTTTATTGATGTTTTTTTAACGCGTTGAATTTTTAATCTCTTTAATATTGTAATGCAATAAATAATATTGAAATTTATATCAAAGAGAGTATAGTTTAAATATATCGAAACATTGAGAACAGTTAATGTCTTGGTATGATTTAAAAATAACTATGAGGTAAGTGTGATGAAAAAAATACTATTGTTATCAGTAGTTTTTAGTACTTTTATGATTTCAAATGCTAACGCAACGGATTGGCCTAGCAGAACAATTAATTTAACAGTTGGCTATGGAGCTGGTGGAACAACCGACTCTACAGCACGAGTGCTTTCAAGCTTGATGGAGAAAGATTTAGGCAAAAAAGTAACCGTATTAAATAAGCCTGGAGGAGGTGGGTCGGTAGCAGCAGCGCTGGCAAAAACTCAAAAAGCCGATGGGTATAATGTCTTTACATTTACTACTGGGGCAGCTGTATTAACTCCGCATATGCAAGATTTGCCTTATGATCCGTTGAAAGATTTTACTTTTATCGCTCAGTTTGCTCAGTGGAATTTAGGCGTCGTTGTGCCAAAAGATGCTCCCTACAATACTTTGCAAGAGTTAGTTCAGCATGCGAAAGCAAACCCTGGAAAAATTAGCTATGCAATTGCTGGTACTGGAACACCTCAGCACCTTGTTATGGAGCGTTTAGCGTTACATGAAGGAATAAGTTGGAAAGCAGTTCCTTTTAAAGGTGGTGCGGCTTCTGTAACAGCCTTGCTTGGTGGACACGTAGATGTCATGGCTGGTGCTACTGAGTGGTTGCCTCAAGTAAAGTCGGGAGATTTTAAACTTCTTGCAATTTTGACTGAGAAGCCAATGAAGCAATTCCCAGAGGTACCTACTTTATTAGGTTTGGGCTATCCAATTTCTGCGCCTTCAATTTTAGGTATTGCGGGTCCAGCTGGAATGCCAAAAGATGTTGTGACTAAGTTAGCCGCCTCTATCGAAGCTGCGACAACAAAGCAGCCCTTGATAGATATCATAGAAAAATTAGCAATGCAGATTAATTATCGCGGACCTAGCGAGTTTGAAGATCACACATCTAAAACATTCGCAGAACAAGGTGAGATTATTAAGTCAGCAGGGCTTTCAAAGAAGTAGGCAATTATAGTTTATTGCTCTCTGTGTCACGGATGATCTTTTTATGTGCGTCGAAAGCGACGTAAACTTTCGACGCACATTTTTTTAATTTTTATTTTTTGTTGTTATGAATACTGATGAAACTAAAAAAAGCTTGCTTGTATCCATTGTAGTAATTTCTATATCGTTGTTATTTTACTTGGTGTTAATTCCAAACTATGTTCAAGGAGGGAGCATAAACGGAGTGTCTCCACAGTTTTTCCCAAAGTTAGGTGTTGTCCTAATTGCTATATCAGGGGTAATTTTATTTTTTTCGACGTTGAAACGCTTTTTTGGCCCAGTTAATAAAAACCTATCTGCTGATAAAGGTAGTTGTTCGAGTTTTAACTTTAAGCCTGTTTATGTATTCATTGCATTAATGATCTTCAACTTGTTGTTCGAGTTTGTGGGTTACTTTATAGCGGCTCCATTTTTAATAATGATGTTAATGGTTATTTTTGGTTTAAGAAAGCCTGTTGCTATTTTATGTGTGTCGGGCATTGTTTCATTAGTTTTGTATGCCGTATTTAAGTATGCGCTAAACCTAGCATTGGTATAGAGAAGAAGTTATGAATATCGAAATCTTAAATGCGCTGAGTCTTGTTTTTGAATTTAATAATATTGTAGCCATATTTATAGGTGTTGCATTTGGTGTTTTTATGGGAGCAGTTCCTGGTTTGACAGGAACTATGGGAATAGCGTTAATAATTCCATTGACGTATAACTTTCCACCAATTACAGCGTTTTGTATTTTATTGGGTGCATATAAAGGGTGTCTTTTTAGTGGCTGTATCCCTGCTATTTTAATTAATACTCCAGGAACTCCTGCAGCAGCAGCAACAGTTTTAGACGGTTATCCGTTAACTCAGAAAGGTAAAGCATCTGACGCAATGAATATGGCTTTGTGGGCGTCAGTTATTGGTGACTTTATTGCAACTGTATCTCTTATCTTTGGTGCAGTTTTGTTGTCTAAAATGGCCACGAAGTTTGGCCCACCAGAATTCGCTATGCTAGTCCTGTTCTCTCTGACAATTGTGGCTGGAGTTTCTGGGAAATCTTTGACAAAAGGGATCATTGCAGCTGGGTTTGGTTTTATTTTTGGCACTGTCGGCTTAGATCCGATGAATGCGACGCCGAGATTTACATTTGGTGCTATTACCATGATGAATGGTATTTCTTTAATGGCGATGTTAATTGGTTTGTTTGCTTTATCAGAAATCTTTATTCAGTCAGAAAAATCTGTTTTAGAGGAAAAGAAAAACTTGAAGTTTGTTCGAACGAAATTTCGAATAAAGCAACTTAAAAAAAGCCTTAGAACGATATTTAGAGGCTCTGTTATTGGTGTTATTTTAGGTTCAATTCCAGGGTTAGGGTCAACTCCTGCTGCTTTTTTATCTTATAGCGAAGCAAAAAGAAAGTCTAAAAAACCTGAAGAATTTGGTGAAGGTTCGCTTGAAGGTGTTGCAGCAGCAGAGTCGGCAAATAATGCGACATGTGGGGGTGCTTTAATACCTCTAATGTCATTAGGAGTACCTGGTGATGTGACTACAGCTGTGCTGTTGGGAGCCTTCTTAATTCACGGTTTAGCCCCTGGTCCTGCAATGTTTTCAGAAAATTTAGATCTCGTATATGCGATTTTTATCGCACTATTAATTGCCGGTTTGTTGCTTCCAATCGTTGGCATCTTAGCAATTAGATTGTTCTCAAAGATTGCTCAAATACCTCGGTCTATCTTGTACCCAATGATTGCTATTCTTTGTGTGCTGGGTGTTTATGGGTTTAATTCTAGTGTCGTTGATTTGTGGGTAATGCTGAGCTTCGGTGTTCTTGGTTACATTATGCGCAAGCTTGAATTTCCTCTAGCGCCCATGATGATTGGTTTTGTACTAGAGCCAATTGGGGAAGTGTCTATGAGGCAAGCGTTAACAATTTCTTCGGGAAATTGGTGGGTATTTTTATCGACACCGATCTCCATATTCTTTTTCTCATTAACATTAATTTCTTTGATGTTTATTAGTTATAAATCATTTAAGGCTTAATATAATGAATAATTTTAGTCAAACGCAGGTTGTTTCAAAGCCTGCCATTTCTTCAAAAAAGGGCATTGTTTCTTCACAGCATAAAGTTGCTTCTCAAGTAGGAGCTAGTGTTCTTCAAGAAGGAGGTAATGCTGTTGATGCTGCCATAGCAACCTCTTTCGCGCTGGGTGTAGTTGAGCCTTGGATGAGCGGCATCGGAGGAGGTGGTTTTATGGTGGTTGATATGGCTGATAGCCAAGAACCACCTAAGGTAATTGAATTTGGTATGAATGCTTCTGCTGAATTAGATTTAGACTATTACAAGCTGTCTGGAGAAGGAATCTCAAAAGATTTGTTTCCATGGCCTATGGTGGTTGAAAATCGAAATGCTGTTGGTGGTGGGGCTGTTGCTGTGCCAGGACAAGTCGATGGAATGAGGGTTGCTCACGAGTCTTTTGCGAGTGTTGACTGGAAAAGTTTAGTCATGCCTTCAGTCAATATAGCCAAAAAAGGCTTGTTAGTTGATTGGTATGCTCAACTCATGATTACCCCAGTAGCAGAGGAGCTCGCGTTGTTTCCCGCGTCAATGAAGACTTTTTTGAAATCTAATGGCTACCCAAAATCATCGGCATGGACTGCCTATCAACAGCAAAGGTGCAATCAAGATGCTTTAGCTGATACTTTAGAAGTCATTGCAAACGAAGGAGGGAGAGCGTTTTACGAAGGAAAACTAGCGAATGACTTAGCTCGCGATGTTCAAGAGGTCGGTGGTTTTCTGTCAACAGAAGACTTAAACTTTTATCAGGCTTCAGTGAGCGATTGCTTGATGGTTGATTACCGTGGTGCTCGTTTGGGCGTAACTCCTCAGTATACTGCTGGACCGTCTTTAGCAATGGCATTGGATAAATTATCACATCATGGTTTTTCAGAAAAAAAGCCGAATGCAGAAGATTATCTAGCCTACGCTAAAGCCTTGAGAAGTGCCTATGAGTATCGACTGGCTAATGATGGAGATTTAACTGAGCCAGAGGATGCGTGTACTACCCATTTCAGCGTTGTTGATGCTAGTGGTAATATGGTATCAGTCACTCAAACATTATTGTCCGTTTTTGGTTCAAGGTTTATGTCGCCTTCATTGGGGGCGTTGATGAATAATGGGATTATGTGGTTTGACCCAGAACAAGGTAAGCCAAACTCACTTGCGCCTAGTAAACGATGTCTTAGCAATATGTGTCCAATAGTTGGCCGTTATAAAGAGACTTCTTTCGCTTTAGGGGCTTCTGGCGGGCGTAAAATTTTTCCAGCCGTTTCTCAAGTTTCATCTATGTTAATCGACTATGATATGTCAATTGGTGATGCGTTTCATACGCCGAGAATAGATTTGAGTAATTTAGACAAAGTAGTTGTAGATGATAAGCTGCCAACTAAAGTGGCATCTTTGTTATCAAAAGAGTTTTCTGTAGTGTCTGCTCCTCGGACATTTTATCCTTATAATTTTGCATGCCCAGCAGCGGTTTCAAGAGTAGGTGATGTTAATTATGGTGTTACGGAAATTATGTCGGCTTGGTCAGATTCTATCGCTTCCCTTTAATGAGAAGCGCTTTTGCCAATATTTGTATGTTAAGGGTGGTGTATTGATTGAACTAGTCCTAGTAATTCGTTGGACATCTCATCAATCAGTTTTTCTTCAGTCCAGTCTCTTGTTGAAACAGGAATGTGGACAGCGGCAATAGGCTGCCCAGAAGCATTAGTAACAGGAGCGGCTATCACTAATTCTCCGATAATGCATTCTTGATTGTTGGTGTCAAATCCTGTTTGAGTGATTTTCTTAATTCGACGTAAAATTGCTTTGGAGTCAGTTAGTGTATAGGGCGTTCGATTAACTAATTCCGAAGAATGAATGATTCTTTCATATTCTTCTTTAGGCAATTTAGAGAGGATAGATCGCCCTCCAGCTGAACAATATGCGGGCACTCGTCTTCCAACCAAAGTAGCAGTGTGTATTTGCTGGTGAGATGGAATTCTTAAAATGTAGACAGTGTCATTACCATTTAAAACGCTGACATTTAATGTGACTCCGAATGTATTTCGAAAATCCACTAGTCGAGGTGTGATTATTTCGATTAATGGTGTAGACCTCAGGTAGTTATAGGCTATATCCATTACTTTTGGCGTTAGTCTATAGCATTTTGTTTTAGGGTCTTTTAGTAAATACCCTATGGCCTCTAGGGAGTGTGTGAAGCGTTGGACAGCACTTTTATTCATGCCAGTTAGTTCGGTTAACTCGTTGAGGCTTAAATATTGTTGCCCGCTAGAGAATGCGTCTATTACAAGAAAAGTCTTTTCTACCGAAGATACAAAAAGTTTACTATCAGTAGAAAGTTGTTCCATAGTCTGTTTCATGCATAAGGCTAATAATTCTGCTTGTTTACAAAAATAAACAAGGATATTGATTACACTTTTTTTGTCAGAGCTAGTAGAAGGTTATCAATAAAAATTAAACTAACTTAAAAGACAAAATAAGTTCATAACAAAATGAATGATAGATTGCGTTAATAGTTGATGCAAGCTCTTTAGTCGTTGATTAAACGATGCATCAATTAGTTTTATGAGTCATTAATGTGTTTTGAAATAATGTGGGAAATACATTTCGAGTTAAGGCCTTATATTATCTGCTTGAAGCGGCAGCTTGTATGAGTTCAGTACCTATTTGATCAGAAAATTTCACCCAAACTGGTTGCATTGCAGCGACCCATTCTTTTCGTTCTTCTAATGTTAATGTATGTAAGTTAACACCAGCCGAAAGGATTTTTTCTTTATCAGAAAGTGCCTTGGTTTTGGCTATGTAGTTTGCATGTTCGAGTGCTTCACTCAATGCTTGTTCTATGGTGGGTTTAATGTCTTTCGGAATTGATCGCCAAAATTTGTCGCTTGTTAAAACCATGCTGCCCAAATAGCCATGATTTGACTCGATGAAGAATGGTTGATGTTCATGAAGCTTTTTGGAATAAACACTGATCCAAGTATTTTCTTGTCCGTCGATTTCGTTGCTTGCTAATGAGGAGTAGACTTTGCTAAAAGGTTTTTTTACAGGTACTGCACCAACCTCCTGAAATTGGCTTTCTAGTACATCTGAATTCATGATTCTATATTTTAAACCTTTTAAATCATTGGGTGTTTTTATTGGCGTTTTGGCGGATAACTGTTTCATGCCACTGCTTAAAAAACCATGGCCTTTTAAACCGCTTCGCCCAACCACTCGTAATAACCTATCTCCATACGGGCCTTTTAGAAAATTTTCGGTTGCTTCTGGGCTGACAAATAAGAAAGGCAAGTCCAATACCTGTAATCGTTGTGAATATTTCTTTAACTTGGATATTGCGGGAACACCCATTTCTACATCTCCTCTAAGCAAGGCGTCAGCAAGTTCATTGTCATTAAACAAAGTGCTGCTTTCATATATTTCGACACTAACAACATTATTTCCGAGCTTAGATTTTAAAATATCTTTAAACTTTTGAGCTAAATGCCCCTTTGGGGTATCGCTAGTGACGACGTGAGAGAAGCGTATTTTTATTGGCAACTCGCTGATTTTGTCATTAACACTGGAGGAGGCGATACTACTTATCGGCAAAAATAATAAACACAATAATGTGAATATAAAGGAAGGCTGAGATGTGATGTAATTTGCTATTTTCATTGGGTACCTCTGCTGAATTGGAATGATAGCCGTTAACTTAAAATAAATTAATAATGAGTTATTGTCAATTAAATTTATTGTATAGCAATTTAATTAATTGTTTTTTATTGGAGTGAATTCGCTATGAAAATTAGGTTAAACAATAGTTTATTGAGTTGACTTATTATTTTTTTCAAGATGAAATATCTATTAAAAATAACAAGTTAGTAATGCGGGTATGATTAAGGTAAGTGGTATTTTTATCGATAGCATTGACACAACATGGATTAAGTGTAATTATATTTTGACAAGGTTTTAATAATCTTGAACCCAAGACTATCCAAGATAGTTTTGTTCAAAAGAAGCGAAGTATCAATCTTCCGTTTCCTTGATTAGCAAGAGTGCTTTTCTCATCAGCTTACATTGTGTGAGATGGTTCTTTTGTTATTTTCCTCTCTGAAGTTCTCCTTTCCATGTCATTCTCTAAGTATGCTCATTGCTATCGGCGTATAGTTATGTGTATGGGGAAACGCTCTTTTTATTAAATATCACACGTGTTGTGACTAAAATAAATATACAGTTTTATCTGGTGGAGTAATAAATGATAGATAAGAAAAAAAGAAAAGTATCTATGCCGAGGATTTTTACAAAGGCGTGCAAAAGCTCATTGGTTGTATTGAGCGCGGCTTGCATTTCTATGGCATCAACGGTTAACGCTAAAGACTCAGATGTCAAAATCGGAGCAATTTTTGATTTGACGGGTGGTCTTAATATCTATGGGCTTCAGCAAAGTAAGGCCTTGAATCTTGCGGTAAAGAGTCTAAATGCGAAAGGCGGTTTACTAGGCCAAGAAATTAAGCTTGTTGAATATGATGCTCAATCGGAATTGAGTAAATATACCGTTTTTACTAAAACACTAGCTCTTAAAGATAAAGTTGATGTGTTATTTGCCGGGTTGACGAGTTCGTCTCGCGAAGCGATTAGACCAATTGTTAGGCAACGTAAGATTCCATACTTTTATAGTTCATTGTATGAGGGCGGTGCTTGCGATAAGTATACGTTCGTTACAGGTGCTTCAGCATCACAACAAATGAGCAAATTAATTGAGTGGTCTATTAAGGAATATGGGCCAAAAATGTTCGTGATGGCCCCAAACTATAATTTCGGTACTATTTCAGCCCACTGGGTGAAAATCTATGCCGAAAAATTTGGTGGCGAAGTGCTTGGACAAGACTTTTTGCCTCTGACAGTGACAGATTACTCTCCAACTATTCAAAAGATTCAAGCGGCCAAACCTGATTTTGTTGTGACGTTGCCTGTTGGCGCAAATCAAACGGGCTTTTTGGAACAGTTTGCCGCGGCAGGTTTGAAAGATAAAATGGGTATTGTATCTACCAATTATGGCTCGGGTAACCAACAAGTGGTTGTTTCTCCAGAAGCTGGTAATGGCATCATCACTTCTCAGGAGTATTTTCAATGGGTCGATGAGCCAAAAAATGCAGCATTTGTTGCTAGTTGGCAGCAAGCTTATGGTGATAAGGAGCCCATTATCTCTGGTGCTGTGGATGTATGGAATGCGGTACATCTTTGGGCAGAAGCGGTAAAACTGGCTGGTACAACCGACAGTAAAGACGTCATCGCTAAACTAGAAAGTGGATTGTCATTTGAAGGCCCTAATGGACTAGTGGCAATGGAACCGGGCTCGCATCATTTAAAACAAAATATTTATATTGTTCGAGGGAATGATAAGCATGAGTTCGACGTTGTGAAAAAGTATGCACAAGTCGCTCCTGTTTATGAAAATCAAATGTGCGATTTAGTCGCAAATCCAAAGTTAAAGAAGCATTTCGTACCTGTTAACTAAGGTATTAACACTCTGACGGCCAAGTATTTTGGCCGTCAAATTTTCTTTTAAGAAGGTATATTCAAAATGAGTATAGATTACATTTCCGTTGTTGCATTGTCCTCTTTATCAAGCGCATCGGTATTAATAATTGCAACACTTGGTTTGGCGGTAGTGTTTGGTTTGATGGGCGTCATTAACTTGGCGCATGGCGAATTTATTATGTTTGGCGCCTATGTTGCATTATTTTCTGTGAAGGCGGGCATTCCATTCCCTGTGGCGGTTTTTATTGCGACAGCATCTACCGCCCTTTTTGGTGCGATTGTTGAACGATTAATCATTCAGCGGTTGTATGGGAGGTTGTTCGACACCATGCTGGCTACTTGGGGGCTCAGCATGATTATGTATCAAGGAGCTGTTTTGATGTTTGGAACAGTGTCTGAAGGAATTGGTATGCCAATTTCAAATGTCAGCATCGGAGAATTTAGTATTTCAACCTATATGTTATTTCTGATTTTAGTCGCGATTGTGATGACTGTTTTAACATATTTATTACTGACGAAAACAAACTATGGCGTCATGGCACGCGCATCAATTCAAGATGCACAAATGGCGAAAGCTGTCGGTATCGAGTCAAAACATGTCAACACAATGACATTTAGTCTTGGCGCAGCTCTAGCCGGTTTTGCAGGGGCGATTTTAGTCCCAGCGATCCCAGCAACACCCACTATGGGATTCGCATTTGTTATTAAAGCCTTTTTGATTGTTGTGGCAGCTGGGCCTGTCACCTTGACAGGTTCTGTCGTTGCGGGCGGCGGCCTTGGTTTTATCACAAACGCCGTATCAAGTTTTTGGTCTACCGCGTTTGGAGACATCCTATTTTTCTTTATCACTATTTGCATACTTCGCTTTTTTCCTTACGGAATTTCTGAAAAGTGGCGCAAAAAACTGTAAGCATCTGTGTGCTTGTTAAAAATAAAGAACTTTTGATATTCGTTAAATGCTTAACGAAATGAGATTATAAAAATGATTAAAAATAACATGTGGTGGATGAATGCTATAGCTATAACAGCCTTGCTGGCGATAGCGACGCTTTTCATCGATCCTTATATTGCTTATGTGGCTACATCTTGGGTTGCGTTTGGCATTTTAGGGTTAAGTTTAAATATTCTATGGGGAAGAGGTGGCATTCTTAGCTTGGGTCAAACCGCTTTCTACGGACTGGGTGGATATGTAGGTAGTATTGTTGCGATCAATTTTGCCGATATCACGGGTAACACTCTGCTCTGGTCGTTGCCGTTTGGTGCCTTAGCCGGCGCAATTTCGGCTGCAGTCATTGGTTTAGTTATTTTTTATGGGCGCTTAGGTCCATTACAAAGCACTATCTTGACCTATACGTTTACATTGATTTTGTGGACGATTGCAATCGCGTTTTCTTTCAATATTGGTGATGCCTATGTGGGTGGTGACAATGGCATGTCAGATATCCCAGGAATAGTCGTTGGTTTTGGTGATCAAGCGGAAGCCTTAGGAGAAAAAGGCATGTTTTTGGTCGCTTTAATCATATGTGCAACGGTTTATATCGTCACGTCTTACGTTATGAAATCTCCTTTTGGAATGATTATTGATTGCATCAGAATGGATGCACTCAAGGCCGAGTTGATTGGCTATGATGTGCGCCGATACCAGTTGATTTTATTTGCATTTGCAGGAGGAATTGCGGGTGTAGCAGGTGCTTTGTTTGCAGGTTGGTCGAATTACCTCAGTCCATCCGTCTTTAGTGTTCCTGAGGCCCTATTAATACCTATTTATGTGTTAGTGGGTGGTAAAGCAAGGCTTTTTGGTCCGTTCATTGGTGTGCTATTAGTCGGTGGTTTGTCGTTTTGGTTAGGCGGAGGCGCTGCAGGTGGCCAAACAACATTGATTCTAGGTTTGGTGCTGATTTTACTGGTGTTGTTTTTCGAAAAAGGCTTGGTAGGGATTTTTGGAGACCTTTATCGCAAGCTATTCAACAAATTTGATCAAGATAATTCTGCCAAGCATGAAAGTCAGGTAAATATTAGTAAAGGTATTTTGTCAAAAATTAGAGCGGGCGCATCAAAGTCAGTTGCTGGATTTCGAACGCAAGAGATCACAAAAAGTTTTGGTGGTGTGAAACCTGTGAATAAGGTGTCTTTAGATTATAAACCTGGAGAAGTGCAGTGTTTAGTAGGCCCAAATGGTGCAGGGAAAAGTACTTTTTTAAGGTGCTGTACGGGTACGCATAAGATTTCAGAAGGATCTATTTTTTATGGCAGCAAAGACATTTCACAATGGGAGCCCTTTCAAAGAGTGCGGGCAGGTATTGGTATAAAAATGCAGGTTGCACAAATTTTCACTGAATTGACGGTGAAAGAAAACTTATGGATTGCAGCTTATAGCCGTTCAGGGAGTCAGAAAAAAGCGACTCAAGTAGCTAACCAAGCACTGAAGTTGTTAGGCAATCAAGAATACGGTGAAAGAAACGCTGGTGAGCTATCGCATGGTAACCAACAATGGTTAGATATTGCGATGGTGTTGTGTTTGAAGCCGAGTGTTATATTTTTAGATGAACCAGCGGCCGGTATGACAAAAGAAGAAACGAGTCAACTGTCAAAACTAGTCAATAGCTTAAAGGATACAGCCACGGTAATTGTTATTGAGCATGACATGGAGTTCATACGTTCCCTCAACAGTGAAGTCACGGTATTGCATCAAGGCGAAGTCTTTGCGCAAGGATCGATGGAAGAGTTAAAGCAAAATGAAAATGTTTTAGATATATACCTTGGGAGAAAAAGCTAATGTTACAAATCAAAAATGCACAAGCTGGTTACGGCAAGGTTGAAATTATTCATGACGTCAATGTATCTATTGATACGAATGAAGCGGTCGCCTTATTAGGCAGAAATGGTGTTGGTAAGACAACGCTGTTAAAACATATCATGGGAATTGCAACGCACTTTTCTGGGGAAATTAGATTGGATGATCAGATTTTACCAGTGTCAACGACTAAGCGCGTCAGATCTGGTTTAGGCTATGTTCCGCAAGGTCGTTTTGTGTTTCCGCGGTTGACAGTTGAAGAAAACATTGTTGCTGCCGCCGCAGGGTGTGGGCATAACAAAAAGGATGCCGTTGATGAAATGTTTACTCGGTTTACATTGCTTTCTGAAAGACCTAATCAAATGGCAGGTAGCTTGAGTGGTGGCCAACAACAAATTTTAGCGATTGCAAGGGCGTTGGCAACCAAGCCAAAACTATTGCTTCTTGATGAACCGACAGAAGGGATTCAACCTTCAATTGTTGATGATATTGCTGATATGTTATTGGAACTAAATGAAAAAGAGGGGTTAGGAATTTTGGTGGCAGAACAGAATATGGACTTTACACTGACGTTTTGTAAGCGAGCCATCGTCATGGATAAAGGCACCGTTGCAAAGAATATTGCTACCGACGAACTCAAAGAAGATACAGCGCTCATTACTGAGCTGCTGGGTGTTTAGTGAGGTGAGTATGACATCAATTGAACTGATCGAAAAGTATGCCATTTTTTCCCAAAACATGCCTGCTAATCCAGCAGACATTGAAGCAGTGGTGAGTATTGTCGATGATATTTGCACAAGAATGTCTCGTGTTCCCGATGTGAGTCAAATAGAACTTAGCTTCTTAGCTGAAGTGTGGAGGGTCCGTGATGAGTGTGAGTGATTTATCAAACTTAAATGTCAGCTTATTATCTAATATGATTCACTCGGGTGATGTTTCTTCACGCCAATTAGTCGAATCGTGTATCGAAGCAGCTGAGCGTCGTGACGGACAGTTAAACGCTTTTTCCTTTTTGGATGCAGAACTTGCCATAGAACAATCAATGGAAATGGATGATCTACGAGCTAAAGGGAAAGTCTTAAGCCCTTTGCACGGCATTCCTATTGCTGTCAAAGATAACTATTTAGTTAATGGTATGCCAACAACGGCGTGTTCGAAAACTCGAAAAAAAACGATTGGCACCCGCGATTCAGCTGCGGTATCAAACTTGAAGTCTTCAGGCGCGATTATCTTTGGTAAAACCAATATGCATGAGTGGGCATATGGAGCAACTAATGAAATATCGATGGATGGAAGAGTGAAAAACCCGTGGGATGTCAATAAAATTTCTGGAGGTTCAAGCGGGGGCTCTGCGGCTGCTCTTGCGGCGGGGTTAGTGCCTGCTGCAATGGGGAGCGATACCGGTGGCTCTATACGCATTCCATCTTCGGCATGTGGTGTCTGCGGTTTAAAACCAACCTTCGGGCAAGTCGATGCGAGTGGAGTGTTGCCATTATCTTATTCCATGGATGTTGCAGGCCCGATGGCTAGATCAGTGGAGGATTTATCGTTATTGTTTGATGCCCTTGAACGAAGAAGTCCCTTTCGTGAGGAACAAAAAATCACACCTGAAAGCTTGTTTCAAGGGAGGTTAGAAAGCTTGAGCATCGCAAGAATTGAAGGTGAAAGGTTAGAGTGTTCGGAGCAAGTGGCCAAAGCGGTGAATCGGGCTTTAACTGTCTTTAGCGATCATGGGGCTAAGGTTAGTTCTGTGAAATTAGATAATATGGTGGATGGCTTTGCGGCTTGGGATACGATATTGCATGTTGAAGCGACAACATATCATAGCTCAACGCTGGAAAAACACGCAGACTTGTTTTCTAGTAGTGTTCGTAATCATCTGGAGGCGGGGCGTTATATACCGGCAACGAGTTACTTGAAAGCCCAACAGTACCGAAAACTATTTAACCGTTTAATCGCGAAAATATTTATTAAAAACCACATTATTGTGATGCCGACGTTGCCTATTACTGCGCCTTTGGCGGGGAGTGATGAGGTATCTTTTTCTCAGGTCAAAGTCTCACCGCAAGATTCAATGACGTATTTAGCGTGGTTTGCAAACTTTACGTTTTTGCCTGCATTATCTATCCCATGCGGAAAAGATGAGGACGGTATGCCTGTCGGCATTAGCTTGATTGGCCCAGCGGGGAGTGATAAAACGTTACTAAAGCTAGGCATAGAGATTCAACGATTAACTCAATGGCACAAAGAAAGACCTGCATTATGATGGAAGCTACCTTCTGTTAATGTGAACTCAAATGATGTGTGAATATGAATAAGAAAATAACAAGTGAGACAGAATCGGGATCAATCGCAGTAGGCGTGCTTTTTTCTCAAAGTGGCTCAATGGCCGTGACGGAAAAAGCACATTTAGAAGGCACGCTATTAGCGATTCGTGAAATCAATGAAAATGGGGGCGTGTTAGGAAAAATTATTGCTCCTATTATTGAAAACCCTGGTTCCTCGCCTCATCAATATTCTTTGCTAGCAAAGGATATCCTATCTAAAAACGATCGCGTTTCAGCGGTCTTTGGTTGTTGTTCTTCTGCGAGTAGGAAGGCGGTTCTTCCAGTGATAGAGCGATTTGGCAGCATGTTGTTTTATCCGTCTTTTTACGAAGGCTTTGAGTATTCTCCCAGCATTATTTATACCGGAGCTTCTCCAAATCAGACAGTTATCCCTTTGATTAAATACCTTTTCAATAATTATGGAAAAAAAATATTTCTAGTGGGTTCAGATTATATTTACCCTCAAGAAATGAATCGAATAGTTAAAGAGTTTCTTGAAGAAAGTGGAGGTAGTCTTGTCGGTGAGGAATATATCGCGTTAGGGTCGAATAAAGCGGCCTATAGGCGAGTGGTTGAAAAAATTCGAAACAGTAGTTGCGATGCCGTTTTATCCACAGTTGTTGGTGAAGATACGGCTTCTTTTTATGATCAATATGATGATGTTTTAAAAGGTAGTGATGTTGCACCTATCGCGAGTTTAACTACAAGTGAGGCAGAATTGTTGTTGATGAAAGAAAGTTCAAGGGTTGGTCATATCACGTCATCCTCATATTTTAGCTCCATTGATTACCCTGAAAATGATAATTTTATTCAGGGTTTTAAAAAGCAGTATGGTGAAGCCAGTCAACCCAGTGTGTATAGCCAGACGGCGTATTTCCAGGTGTATCTTTTTGCAAAAGCTCTAGAGATATCCGGTGTTGAATATGATATTCAAGCATTGACAGACTCTCTAAGAGACTTGAAAATTGATACACCTCAAGGTGAGGCATGGGTAGACGGTGAAACGAATCATGTGTATCTAACGCCAAGAATTGGTGTTGCTAAAAAAGATGGGTCGTTTGATGTGGTATGGGAAAATAAAACATTAGTGAAGCCAGACCCATATTTGGTTGGCTATAATCGAACGATATTGTCCAAACTCACGTCAAAAAAATATTTTTATGAGTAATTCACGACATAAGAAATGAATATTGATCGTAAATTTCAGACCAAAATAAAATGTTTAATCATTCATCCAGATGATCATGATTATAGCGTGCTGCGAGGACAACTTGAGCGCGTGGGTTGTTCATGTGTTCATTCATGGCCAGAGCCAAGCAAAATATCCGATGATGTTGATGTGGTTTTATTCTATTTGGATCAAGATAATCCCATCAATTATACGATCTTTGATGACACTAGAGGCTATGCGCTAATTGCAATGATGGACTATGAGCACCCTAAAGTACTAGAGTCACTCCTCAGCGCTAATGTCCAAGGCATCATTACAAAACCGGTGCGCCCCTTTGGTATCTTCGCACATTTATTGAATGCAAAATCGATTCATCAATACGAAATGCGTTTAAAAGCGCGGATAGATAAACTTGATGCAAACTTGAAGTCAGGTCGAAAAGTTGAAAAAGCCTCACGCATCATTGCGAAGAAGTATGATTTTTCCAAAGATGAGGCATATGCATTGATCCGAAAAGAAGCAATGAATAAACAAATCACTATTGAAGTGATGGCCGATTCAATTATTCATGCGGATGAATTTCTCATGAGTGCAAAAAATTCAAAGCTATAGGGTTTTCTCTAATAGCTAAGCAAGGCGTGTTGAAAGCGCTTTGTGAAAACAAACGGCAATAGAGCTGTTTTCTACCTTCAAAAGGTGGCACTAGCGCCACCTCTATATCGTTGATAGCAAGAATGCTATCAGTTATCGCGTGGTGTTTGATAAGAAAAACCGTTCAGGTTTTTTGTCGATATGTGTTCATTAAATACTAAGCAATAGCTTCCTAGCTGCAATGTCGTGGCGTATCTAAATTCAATAATAATTTTACGATAATAGAGGTTTCATATGAAATTTTTAAAGAAAAATGAAGTTGCGAAAGCAACATTAAAAATGTTGGCCGTTAGTAGTGCTCTATTAGCTGGTATCAATACGGCTAATGCTAGTGAAGTGACTGTATACGGTTATGCCAAAACTGACTTTATTTATGATAGTGATCAGGATAATGGCCAAACCATCTTTGTGGGTGGCCTTGACACAACGTCGGGTCGAGATGGTGAGTCTTCATTTCAAGCCACTGCTAACGAGTCGCGTCTTGGTGTGAATGTCAAAAATGAGAAATTTTCAGCGACTGTTGAGGGGGATTATTTTGGTGGCGATCTTAGGTTGCGTCATGCTTATGGTCAATACGCTAATATTACTGTCGGTCAAACATGGACAACGTTTGGTGAAAGAGATTGGATTGCTTATCCGAGAACTTTAGATTTTGATAATCCTGTTGGCTTAGTAGCTAATCGACGAGCGCAATTACGTATTACCTTGGGAGATTTTGATTTCGCTATTGAAGACCCTTCGGCAACGGTTTCATCTGTTGAAGAAGGTGTGTCGGCACGAACAGTTGCACCGGATTTTGTGGCGCGTTATGCCAGTAAAGGGGATACCTTTAGTTGGATGTTATCAGCTGTTTTGAGAAATGCGGAAGTTGATGGCGGTTCAGCGGATGGGGAAAGCGCTTCAGCGCTTGGTGTGTTTGCTGCGGCTAGATTGAACTTAGGAAATGCGGGTTCATTGAGCGCTACGTTAATGCAAAATGGCAATGACCGTGGTAATAACTATGGCACTGGTGGCGATTTTGTTGTTGTTGGAAGCGAGCTTGAAAGCGTTGATTCAACCGCATTCAGTGTTGCTTTTCAAGGTAAAGCCGGATCAAACTCTTCTTACAACATTGTCTATTCAAGGTTTTCATTTGATGATGAATTTGCAGGTGCTCTAGGTGGAGAAACCCCTGAAAACTTAACAACAGTACATGCAAATTATATCTACAGCCCAACCGCGAAAGTTGATTTTGGCATTGAAGTAATTCGCGCCGAGAGAGAAGACTATAACGGTAATTCTGCGGACAACACTCGATTGCAAGCGTCTGTCCAATACAACTTTTAATTCGCTCTGAAGGCAAGGTGACCGCTTGGTACATTTTTCAAACAGAGCAATTCGTTTTGCAGAAACAGTGCAAAGCGGTCATTTTTATTATTCTTTGGAGGTAGTACCATGAAATTCGTTAAATTATTCATATGTTTTAAAGTGTTTGCTTTTTTGTTGATGGCCAATATGGCAATGGCTCAATCAAGCACAATCAGAGTGGGGTATGACCCAGCTGTTAATTCACCGCATGTTCATCTTGTTGAGCAGCTAAAAGAATACATTCAGAAAAACATAAAGAATACAGTAAGGTTAAAGCTTTATCCTTACACGAATACATTCAAAGAAAGGGATGCTATAACGGCGATAAAAGAGGGTAGGCTGGATATTGCGATGCCAGCGATTAGTAGCGTGGTTGATTACGCACCGCGATTAAAATTGTTTGAACTTCCCTTCTTGTTTGCTAATCAGGAAGCTGCTGAAAAATTTGTTAATGGAGACTATGGGCAACGTATGGCTCGTCTTGTGGCCAGTGAAGGGATTTACGGTTATGGATTTTTGAGTGATGGAATGAAGCAATTTGTGGCGAATAAAAAAATTATCCAACCGTTCGACGTCTTGGGTGTGAAGATGGGAATTGCTAACTCTGATGTATTAATTCAGCAATATGATCAAATGGGAGCAGTGAGTACCCCAGTGAAACGAAAGGATATTAAAAGTTGGTATTCGGCATCCAAAATTAATGCTTATGAAGAAAACTGGGTGCATATTCATGCGAACAATATTGCAAGTACCCCTTCTTACATCACCGAGTCTGATCATGCTTATAAAGGGTATTTGTTAGTGGTTTCAGAAAAATTTTGGAAACTCCTTAATGCGGGAAATGGCGACACATACAAGTCCTTATTGAGCGAGTCATTAGCGGCAGCGAATAGAGTTCATAATCAAAATATTGTTCAATCTAAACGCCAAATCAATGCGGCGGATAATGTAGAGGTTTATCGTTTAAGTGTGAATGAAAGGCAATCATGGTCAGCGACATTGCAACTAGTGTGGGAAATTTTTGAAGACGATATTGGTAAAGAGCTCATTAATATTGCTGCGTCTGTTAGGTAGTTTTTAGCTGCTATTTCAGTTTTAGTAAGACGATGTATGAGTGAAACAGTAGGTTGAATATTTGCAGGTTAGCAACCAAAATATTATTTGATAAACCGTGGATAAATATTTGATTGTTTCACGGCGCTATAGGCAAAGGAGGTATCTATGGATTGGATGCCTTCGATCTTGTGAAGTTTTTCTCTCACAAAGTCCTCATAACTGTCGTGGCTTGATGTGACGACACGTAGCATGTAATCCGTTTTGCCTGTGATCAAATAGCAATCTTGAATTTCTTCAATATTGGCAACGTGTTGCTCAAAATCAGTTACGGTGTCTTGCTCGTGCTGAGTTAGGCTGATGCGCACAAAAGCGGTGATAGGAACACCATATTCTTTTTGATTTATCAGCGCGGTATAGCCATGGATGATGCCGGACTCTTCTAAGAGTTTGACCCGTCGCAAGCAGGGTGACGGAGACAAGTTCACTCGCTCAGATAGCTCTAAATTAGTGAGCCGAGCATCTTTTTGTAGCTCTCGGATGATTTGTCGGTCTTTGTCGTCCATTCAGATTGAAATAATGTGCTAAAAAAGCAACGTTTTAAGATGTATAAGGAAATTTAATGCTTTTTGCTTTGGCCTATAGTGACTAAAACAAAGAGGTCACTTATATGTCAAAACACAATTCCAATCAAGGCTTTGCGACAAGAGCTATCCATCAAGGCTACGACTCTCGTGATGAGCAAGGCGCGCTTTGCCCGCCATTGCACTTGTCATCTACATTCACATTTGAAACCACAGAACAAGGCGGAGAGGTGTTTGCGGGTGAACGTGAGGGTTATTTTTATTCAAGAATCTCAAACCCAACCAACGATTTACTGGAGCGCCGAGTGGCATCGCTTGAAAACGCCGAAGCAGCGGTGGCCATGGCGTCGGGTATGGGCGCGATCACTTCCACATTGTGGTCTTTCTTAAAAGCGGGCGATGAAATCATTGTAGACAAAACGCTTTATGGTTGCACCTTTGCATTCTTTTATCATGGATTGGCTAAATTTGGCATTGAGGTGATATCGGTTGATCTAACAGTGGCTGAGAACTTATCTGCTCATTTAACCGAAAACACCAAAATCGTGTATTTTGAAACACCGGCCAACCCGAATATGCGTCTCATTGATATTGAACGTATCTCAACTATTGTCAAAGGTTCAGGTATTCCCGGCATTAAGATCGTAGTCGATAATACCTATGCAACACCGTATTTATGTCAACCTCTCAACTTGGGTGCAGACATTGTTGTGCATTCAGCTACCAAATATTTAGGCGGTCATGGGGATTTAGTGGCGGGTATCGTGGCGGGTGCTCAACAAGACATGGAAGCGGTGCGTTTAGTGGGCATGAAAGATATGACGGGTGCAGTCATATCGCCCTTCAATGCTATGTTGATTTTGCGGGGTTTGAAAACGCTAGCACTGCGTATGCAGCGCCACGTGAGTTCTGCAGAGACAATCGCTCAATGGCTCGACCAGCATGAGACTGTCTCACAGGTGTTTTACCCGGGTTTAGTGCATTCGGAGTATCACGCCTTGGCGACAAAACAAATGCATGGTTATGGCGGCATGATCGCTTTTATTTTAAAAGGAGGCTATGACGCCGCATTAACCTTCATGAATCAATTAAATTTGATTCAAAGAGCCGTGTCATTAGGCGATGCTGAAACCTTAATTCAACACCCTGCTAGCATGACGCATTCGACCTATACGCCCGAAGAAAAACGTGCAGCTGGCATTGAGGAGGGTTTAATTCGTTTGTCGGTGGGCTTGGAAAATATTGATGATATTCTTGCGGATATGGCGCAAGCCATTTGAGCATTCATTGAGACAACTATTATTAAGGAAATGTTGGGCAAGTGATTATCAAACTATTGTTGAGAGAGTTGGAATGCACCAGAAATAAGAAATTGCTATTGAAAATCGAATCGTCTGGTGTATTCTGGTTAACATTTAGAACGACAAGGAAACCTCTCTAATATTCTCATGGCACATTCTATCTCACATACTTCACGGCGTACCTTAGCTTCAATGGCACTAGCATTGATAGTGTCAGGTTGCGCAACCTATGGAAAAATTGACAACCAGTCCGTTGACAATGTCCAGCATGGACACACAGCTTATTCTGTTGAAGCATTTAATCAACGCTTGTCAGGAAGAGACACACTGATTCTGTTGTCTTTTTCCGGTGGCGGAACTCGTGCAGCAGCACTTTCATACGGAGTATTGGCTGAATTGCGTGACACGTTAGTTGAGCAGGAACAATCAGGCCAGCAGCGTTCATTGCTAGACGATGTCGGTTTGATTAGTTCTGTGTCAGGAGGCAGTTTCACCGCCGCCTATTATGGTTTGCATGGTGATGAAATTTTTGATCATTTTGAAACGCGTTTCCTCAAGAAAAATGTAGAGAAGGCGCTCATCAAAAACGTGCTTAACCCAAAGCACTGGTTTTCTAAAAAAAGCCGCACAGAATACGCCATTGAATACTATGACAAAGAAGTGTTTGACGGTGCAACCTACCAAGATATGTTGCGGCCTGATCGTCCCATGGTGTTGATTAATGCCACAGATCTCTCCAAGGGGGTTCGGTTTTCATTCATGCAAGAATACTTTAACCTGTTATGTTCAGATTTGGCCAACTTTTCGGTGAGTCGCGCGGTGACGGCGTCTTCGGCGGTGCCATTGTTGTTCAATCCCGTGGTGGTTAAAAACCATGAAGGGTGTGCGAATGAACAGCCAGAATGGTTGTTATCGGCCGATGAACGTGCCAAAAATGACACTGAGTTGGCGTTGTCAGTGAAAGGGCTAAAGAGTTTTTTTGATAAAGATAGCCATCAATACGCACATTTTGTTGATGGAGGCATCACCGATAACTTAGGATTGCGTTCTATTTTCGACATCTCGAAGTTGTTAGGTGGTGCGAAAGCAATGAATGAAGCCTTTAATATCACAGCGCCATCTCGTCTCATTGTGATTTCCGTTGACGCCTCGGCAAGCCCAGAATACAACATTGGTCGCTCAGAACGACCGCCACGCATGGTAGACACGATCAATGCCATGACCGACATTCAACTGCACCGTTATAACACCGCCACACTCAGTGAAATGCAAAAAGCCACCCAACAATGGGTGGAAGAGCTCTCCGATGAAACGACTAAAGTCGATGCGCATTTTGTGCGCGTCGGTTTTGATGATGTGGAAGACGAAGAAGAGGGCAAGCAATTAAATAGCATTCCAACTACTTTCTCATTGTCTTCAGAGCAAGTCGACTTGCTAGTGAAAACAGGCCGACAGTTGTTGAGGAATAACCCGGTTTTTAAAGAAGCGTTATTGGAGATTCGGAAATAATAAGTCACACTTTATTGTGTAAAATCAGCGTATATACCGTAAATTTTAAACATGGGCTTATTCATGTTAAGAGTTATTTAATAAGCCCATGTTATGGCAATGAAAAGAGATGTATTGTTTAAGGGTGACGTAGTTTTATATAAAGACTCTCATTAAATTGAGCATTCAATGGGATAGCGTTTATATTTTTCTGGCGAGCGAGGAACGGTAAATTGACACATTCGTTTGTAGAATTTCTCAGCACCAGAGTGCAATGGCACACCAATACTATCTAAACCATTCAAAGCGCTGTCCAGTGTGATATCTTGAGTTTTTGGGTGGGAGTTAGCATAAATATATTGCGCGTAATCATTCCAAAGAGATTTTACGAAGTCGTACATGATAGTAGATGGTTGATTGTCGTGAGTGACTAAAATAGCACTGACAGCTAAAGTGTTTGTGTCGTAATTGATATTGGGGTAGGTACCTGACTTTATGGTTGAAGGAATATAGTAAGGAACGGCTTTATTGACTTTTTTTACTTCTTCTTCAGTAAAAGAATATAGTTTGATACGTTGTTCCTCTCCAAGCTTAACTAGTGTTGATACTGGAGTGCCGGCAGCGTAAAAATAGGCATCTAACTTCCCTTTAGATAGCAGGTCGGCGCTTTCGGTTTGGCTAGTTTCAAACTCTTCTATATTATCGCGAGTTACATTAAATGCCGAAAGCATCGTTAATACGGCGTGCTGCGTTCCAGAACCTGCTTGTGCGATCCCAACCTTTTTGCCAGCTAAATCATCTAAACCATTTAGTTCGATATCTTTTCTTAATACTAGGTGGAGGTCTTCAGGAAAAAGGTTTGCAACGACTCTTAAGTTTTGTAATTTATTGCCTTTAAACTTCTTTAACCCATTAAAGGCAAAGTACAATGTTGCAGCATCAGAAATACCAAATTGCATGGTTCCAGCATTTACTTCTGAAATATTTTGGGCTGAAGCATTTGTCACAAGAGCGGTGACGTCTAAGTTTTTTACGCCACAGTTGCCGATATAGTTTGAGTCGCATTGGTTGGGAGCTTGTGAACCGGAAGTGGCTTTTGCAATCGCTTGGCCAACTGGGAAATAGGTTCCCCCTTTGCCTCCAGTGCCTAATGAGAAATTATTGGCCGCTATGTTGGTGGTTATCAACCCTGTAGATAAACAAATAATACAAATTTGCATAAAAGCACGCGATATTTTTTTCATAGATTACCTCTTAATACTTGATGATTCTGTTGAGTCTCCCCAACGCTACTGCTTATCAATATTAATAAAGGTTAATCATTTGTGAAGCTATTTGAAAAAAACTTGATTTCTATAAATTTAACTTATTGGCAGTAGGGTTGTAAGAGTTTATTCTAGAATAAACATTTGATTTATATGGTGAAAAAAATAAATTACAGCGATTGAGCTAAAACACACAATATAAATCTGATTAATAGATTAATAATTTTTTTATAGGTTAAAGCTGTGTTGTTAGAAGTTAAAATGGCTGCCTTTTATTCGTAATATATGAATGATTGCGTGCTTGTAGTCCGTGCAAGTTCCCTGTTCTTTCAAATGATGTAGTTGCTATTCTGTCGTAATTATCACCACTTCGACTAACAGCTCTGGCCATGCTAATTTGGCTTCTTCACTACACCGAGCAGATACTTAACCTCTAGGGGTCTAAGCATCTCTAAATAGTCATTTAAATGTGTTTAAGAGTCTTTGAACTCAATGAGTTTGGTTTTTAAAAAGCTAGTAAAAGCGGTCGCTATATTTGAAAGAGGTCGATGTAAAGGAGTCACCATTGACAAAGAAAAACTAATAGCAGGTGAAAAAGGTTTGAATACGATTTGAGGATTTTCTTTTCGGTATAGCTTATAACTAGCGACACTCAGTGGGTCAACCACGGCATAAGCGAGACCTTGCTCAACAAACGTTAGCTGAGGAATAAAGTATTGAGTTTCAAATCGTTTGTTTAGGGTCAGATCTAGGTTTCTAAAAATTGCATTTAACTGCATGCTAGTGTCATGGTCCTCAACGAGTGTCGCGATAGGCTTATTATGCAAGTCTCTGGCAGTAATGGCTGATTTCTTTGCCAGCGGGTCGTTGATGGGTACTGCACAGACACATTTGTAATGGAGGACATCATGGTGAACAAGTGAAGATTCAGGTTTGTTCGATTCAATATCCGCGAGCCCTATGTCATAACTCTGAGAAGAAATAAACTGTTGAACTTGAAAAGAACTTCGTGAGATTAATGAAACCTTTACATCATCGCGATCACTGACGAATTCAGCGACTAAGTTAGGAAGAAGAAAAACGGAAGGGCCAGGCATCGCGACTATATAGATAGTTCCTGATTCAAGGTTTCTGATTTTAGTTAATGTTTCTTTGACGTTGCTTAAACGATCAAGTATTTCATTCGCTTGGCTAAGTAAAAATTGCGCTTCCGGTAGCGGGTGTAAACGCCCATCACGGCGAGAGAATAACTTTAAACCTATCGATGTTTCTAAATTATTGATTTGTGAACTTATGGCGGGTTGAGTTCGGTGTAAATTTCTTGAGGCTTCAGAGATTGATCCAGTCAACATGACTTCTCTAAAAGCGATTAATTGTTTCGTGTTCATGATGGATGAGCCTTAAAAAAAATTTATAGTTTTTATCATTTTCATTCATTCTACTTGTGGGATGAATATTATTTCAACTGATTTTTTGTATAAATTAAATTTATATATTTAAAAATATTTCCTAAGTTATGTTTATACGCTTTCGTGTTACATTTCTGTTAAGAAACAAAATTATTTAATACATAAAGTTAGTTGCCTAGAAATTCGATAAACAAAAATAGCAACTTCTGATATTCAACAGTGAGGTAATAATGGATAGAAGAAAAATTGATGTAGTAGTAACTAGCTTACTCATTATGGGAGGGATTATTATTTTAACAAATGATAATTTGTCTTCAGGAGGTATAGAGGCCACTAGTCTAGGTTCGTTATTCTTGCCCCGGCTTGTCGCTATTTTCTTGATTGTATTCTCAGCATTTATTGGGTTGCAATCATTGATGAAAATCAGAACAAAACAAGTTCAGCTAGACGATGAAAAGATAAGCTTAGCTGGATTTATGGGTGTCAATATTTATGTCGCCCTATTTATCGCTTATTGGTTTTTGACCCCTTATGTTGGTTTCTTGATTGCAACCCCTTTTATTATGTTGGCTATTGCTTTCTTATTGGGTGGGAAGAATTGGTGGGCGATGATCGCTGTTTCGCTCATCACGACATGTCTTGTGTTTTATGGGTGCAAGCATTTTTTGCGTGTTTTCTTGCCAACTTGGTCTTTGAGTTAGGAGGCTAAAGTGTTCGAAAACATCATTGCAGGTTTTTCTTCAATTTTTGCCGTTGGGCCGATGCTTGCAATTATTGCGGGCATACTCGTTGGCATCGTTTTTGGCGCGATTCCAGGCATTTCTGCCATTATGGCAATTGCCATTATTCTGCCTTTAACTTTTTATGTGGATCCTATTATAGGAATTACGATGTTGTTGGCGGTATATAAAGCAGGCATTTATGGCGGCTCTATCTCGGCAATTCTAATCAATACTCCTGGGGCTGCTGCATCATTTTTAACGGCCTTAGATGGCCACGCTCTGACTAAGAAAGGGCAAGGTTTAAAAGCTTTGAATGTCTCACTGTTATCTTCGGTGACTGGAGAAGCGTTAGCGACGCTGGTACTGATTTTTGTAGCCGCTCCTATTTCAATGATTTCATTACAGGCGGGGCCAATCGAAAAAGTTTTTTTACTGCTTTTTGCATTCACGGTTATAGGCTCTCTCGCTGGAGAGTCAGTATCAAGGGGGCTCTTATCATGTTGCCTTGGTATGTTATTTGCGATGGTTGGTTTATCCACTATTACAGGTGCATCGCGCTTTACATTTGATATTCCAGAGTTGCTTGGTGGGTTCACTTTTACACCAATGTTGATAGGTGTATTAGTCATGCCAGAAGTGATTAACGTGGTCAAGCGACGTCATATGCCTGAGCAAAAGTTGCGGATTGGGAAATCTTCAAACCCAGCGGATAACAAGTTTACTTTTAAAGAATATAAATCTGTATTTCGAACAATTTTGAAATCTACAGGTATAGGCACTTTTGTGGGGGCTTTACCGGGTTTGGGGTCAAGCACCGCTGCATTTATGGCTTATGGTGAAGCGAAAAGAACTTCTAAGGAACCTGAAAAGTATGGCAAAGGCTCTGTAGAAGGCATTGCGGCCGCCGAGTCGGCAAATAATGCAGTGTGTGGCTCAAGCTTGATTCCAATGCTGACATTAAGTATTCCAGGTGACGATGTAGCTGCGTTGCTAATGGGAGCGTTTTTAATTCACGGTTTAACACCTGGGCCGCTTATTTTTACAGAAAGTCCACAAATTATTTATGCCATTTTTGCTGGTTTTTTATTAACGGACTTGTTTTTATTTTTTATTGCTAAGGCAGGTTTTGGTTTTTTCACAAAAATAGCGTCGCTCAGAAGGTACTACATTTTTCCATGTGTCACGGTATTTGCTTTTACTGGCGCATTTACTGCTGGGCAAAATATGTATGACGTATTGGTATTGATCATGTTCATGATCTTTGGTTATGGCATGCGTTTGGTAGGCTTAAATCCAGCTGTTTTCATTATCGGTTTTATTCTTACGCCATTTTTAGAGTTGAATTTAGATCAGTCTCTCGCATTGATTGGCGATGACTATCACCTTTTCTTTGCGTCACCTTTTTCTTGGATATTTACGGCGTTAGCAATTTTCTTTGTTTATTCCAGCTTTCGTATTAAGAAAAAAACTAGCCACGCTATTTCATTGCCTTCTAAAAGTGATGAATCGAATTTTTGAGGAGGAAACAAGCACATAAAACGAACCATAAAACATTAACAAATTAAATAATTAAATACCTTTGAGAGGAAAATCATAATGAAAAAAATTAACAAATTACTGTTCACTTCAATTGCAGCGCTTGGTCTAAGCCTTTCTGTGGGAACGGCGAATGCCGCTTATCCTGAAAAGCCAATTCAAGTTGTCGTACCGTATGGAGCGGGAGGAGATTCAGATTTGTCGACTCGTATAGTTGCTGATGCGGTTGAAAAAGAGTTGGGCGTCCCTGTGGTGGTGGTCAATAAACCGGGAGGTGGTGGAGTGGTCGGTACCTCGTTTGTAGCGAACTCAAAAAGTGATGGTTATACCTTAATTAATATTGGCTTAGGTAACATGTTTGTTGCGCCGCATTTTCGCAATGCTGCCTTTAACTATCCAGATAGCTGGAGTGTGATGGGGCAAATTTCGTCTGCACCTTTCATGATTGCTGTCGCAGGTGATAGCAAAATGAATAGTTTGTCAGACGTTGCTACTGAAGCAGCAGCTAGAAAAGCGGCTGGTAAAGATCTTACGCTGGCAACATGGGCAGGGTCTGGTGAAGTGTTAGCGGGTATTGTTGCATCAGCAGATACCCCTCAGAAAAAACCTTTTGAATTTAAGTTTATCAAAGGTAATTCAGCGGCTGAAGCTGCACAGGCTTTGTTGGGAGGACATGTCGATTTAGCATTTGTATCAGTTCCTGCAGTTCGTGACCATATTAAGTCTGGAAAATTGAAAGTGATTGCTATAAATCAAAAAATTCCTGGTTTTGAAGATGCGCCGACATTCAAGGATTCGGGGATTAATGCCAATATTGAAGGGTGGGCAGGTTTTGCTGCGCCTAAAGGTGTCACAGATGAAGTGGTTGCCACATGGATAAAAGCGCTTGATAAAGCAATGGCAAGGCCAGAGGTATTGGAGAAACTTCGTAATATTGGAGTGGTACCAAATTATCAAAATGCTCAACAACAAGCGTGGTTGGATAGTTTGGCCGCGACAAATGATGCCATGAAAGCGGCTGCGGAAAAAGCCAAAGCCGCGAAATAAGTTTTACCTCTTTTGGCTCATAAAATGTTAATAGCTATTTGTAAAACTCTTCTAGGTAGCTATTAATTCTTGAGCCAAATTTTCCTGATCTGCGTATGTTCGATTAAACAAGGTATATACGCAGATCAGTTTTTTAAATGAATGTATTTTTTATAAAACAAAATGGCAACTCTTGATAATCTTCCTTCAAAGGAAGTGACCATTATTGGGTCTGGAATAATAGGTATTTGTTGTGCTTTATCGTTGTTAAAGAGAGGCATTACTGTGCGGCTTATCGAAAAAAGCAGCATTGAAGAAGCTGCTAGCTTTGGAAATGCGGGTGTCGTTTCACCTTGGTCTTGCATTCCTCAGTCTGTGCCAGGAATATGGAAGAAAGTGCCAGGAATGTTGTTAGATGCTGATGGCCCTTTAAATATCCACCCTTTGCATGCTTTGAAATTTTTACCTTGGGGGATCCGCTTTTTAAGGGCGGGTAATTCATTGGAAAAAGTTGAAAAAACATCAATAGCAATGAACGCTCTGAGTGCTCCAAGTATTGATTTGTACCAACAATATTTGAATGGAACACGATTTGGGCACCTGTTAAAAGAAAGTTGGGCTATTCATGCTCATCGTCATTCCGATGCGGTGAGTTTATCCGATTTAGGTGTAAAGTTTCGTTTGAATTTAGGGGCAGAAATTGAAATTGCCACTGAGCAAGAATTGCAGCAGTTAGAGCCAGCTTTGTCGCGAGATTTTAAGGCTGCTTTATTAATTAAAGAACAAGCCCGAACGGTTAATCCGGGAATGTTAGTAGAGGTTTTATCAAAGAAAGCGAAAGAGTTAGGTGCTGATTTTCAGAGTGCATCCGTTCAGCGTGTTACTCCAACTGATGACCAACACTGGTTACTGCATACGGATACTGGGACGCTGAGTTGTGAAAAAGTGGTGATTGCTGCCGGAGCAAATTCAATGAACCTTTTGCAACCATTGGGATTTCATTTGCCACTTGAAAGAGAGCGGGGTTACCATGTTGAATTTAATAACCCTCAGGTGACATTGCAGCATTCAGTTATGGATGCAGAATTTAAATTTATTTCGAGTTCTATGGAGGGAGGGCTTCGAAGTGCTGGCACGGCAGAGTTTTCCGGGGCTAAGGTAAAGCCAAATTTCAAACGAGCTTCTTTATTAAAAAAACTGACAAAAAAAATGCTTCCGGATCTTCAAGAAGATCAAAGTACGCAATGGATGGGGGTTAGACCGTCGTTTCCTGATAGCTTGCCATGTTTGTGTGAGTTGCCTCAGCATCAAGGTTTGTTTACGGCTTTTGGGCATAGTCATTATGGCTTGAGTATGGCTCCTGGAACGGGGGAGGTGTTGGCAGATTTAATAACGAATACGGTGCCAGCAATGAACTTGAATCCTTATCACCCTGATCGGTTTCGCTAAATATTTTATTCGTACTAAATTTCTTGGGTGGTAAATTTTTGGCATTAAGGGTTAAATAAAAGTGTCAAGTGCCTATGTTTTTGTAGTAGATTGTTGGTTGTTTCTCTTTCCATAGACTACTCTCTTTTTTCCATAGGATGCTTATGTACACAACCATCAAAGCCGCGCACATCTCTTTTGCATTGATTAGTATTGGCTTTTTTCTCTTGCGAGCTGGCTGGTCTGTGACGGGGTCGTCCATGTTGAGGCAAAAGTGGGTGCGAGTGTTGCCGCATGTGAATGATACCTTGCTGTTGTCGTGTGCGATGTATCTGATGTTTGTCACGCAGCAGTTCCCCATTGCTGATCATTGGTTAACCGCGAAGGTCGTGGCTTTGTTTCTGTATGTGGGTTTGGGCACGGCAGCTATTAAGCAAGGGAAAACGGCAGGCAAGCGAGCCTTGTTTGCCTTGTCGGCATTGGCCGTATTTGCGTATATTTTTTCGGTGGCATTGAGTAAATCACCCGTGTTGTAAGCACTATTTGGAAGGCTTTGTTTGAAGATTTCTTATTTCTGTGTGTCTTGTGTCGTTTTCTACGATTAAGTATGAGAAAATATCGGCCATTTTTTATTAATTAATCTGGCCGTGGCTCATGAATGACGCGGTGTGAAAGAGAAACGCTTGTGTCTGAAAACGCTGAAAAGAAAGCTGTCAAAAAAGTTTTTATTAAAACCTTTGGTTGCCAAATGAATGAATATGATTCTGATCGTATGATGGATTCATTGAATGATAAGCATGGCATGGAGTTAACCAAGGACGAATCGGAAGCGGATGTCATCTTGATGAACACTTGCTCAGTCCGAGAAAAAGCGCAGGAAAAGGTCTTCCATCAGCTAGGCCGCTGGCGCAAGCTCAAAGAGAAAAATCCTGATATCGTTATTGGTGTGGGAGGTTGTGTCGCTAGCCAAGAAGGGGATGCGATTCGCAAGCGCGCACCGTATGTGGACATGATCTTTGGCCCGCAAACATTGCATCGTCTGCCAGAGATGTATGATGATGTTGCAAAAGAAAAGAAACCACAAGTTGATATTTCTTTTCCAGAAATGGAGAAGTTTGATAATTTGCCGAAACCAAAAGTTGATGGTGTGACCGCATTTGTGTCGATCATGGAAGGTTGTAGTAAATATTGTTCTTTTTGTGTGGTGCCGTACACGCGGGGTGAAGAGTTTTCACGTGGTTTCGATGATGTGATTGCTGAGGTGTTTGCGCTAGCTGAACAAGGCGTGCGTGAAGTGAACTTATTGGGTCAAAACGTAAATGCGTATCGTGGGGAAATGCATGATGGCTCGGAAGCCGATTTTGCCTTGCTGATTCGTTATGTGGCTCAAATTGATGGCATTGATCGTATTCGGTACACCACCTCCCATCCTTTGGAATTTACAGATAACCTCGTTCAGGTATACCGAGATGAGCCGAAGTTGGTGAGTCATTTGCATTTGCCGGTGCAAAGTGGATCGGACAGCATTTTAAATGCGATGAAACGCCGCTACACGGCAGAAGAGTATTTGAAAATTATTAACAAAATCAAAGCGGCACGACCAGGTATTAGCTTCTCTTCAGATTTTATTATTGGTTTTCCTGGGGAAACGGATCAAGACTTTGAAGACACCATGAGCTTGATCGAGGCCGTTGGCTATGACACGTCATTCAGTTTTATTTACAGCCCTCGGCCAGGGACGCCAGCATCGGACTTGGCCGATGATGTGCCGATGGATGTGAAAAAAGCACGTTTGGCTCGTTTACAAAAAGTGATTATAGAGAATGCTTTGAAAATTAGCGATGACATGGTCGGCACCACACAGCGTATCTTGGTTGATCGTGCGGCACGCAAAGGCAATCAGCAGATGTCAGGGCGCACGGAAAATAATCGCGTGGTTAACTTTGATGGCCCAGAGTCATTGATTGGTAGTTTTGTGGATGTGGAGATCACTGAAGCGTTACCAAATTCATTGCGAGGCCAATTACTGAGAAAGTGACGTTAAGCGGTGCCGGGTTGTTGTCATTCAAGCGCCAGCAAAAATCACAAGCCCGTCTGTGTTGCAGACGGGCTTTTTTGTTGAAATCTAACTGGGTACTGGGTACTGGGTAATAAGGGGCTAATGTTTAAAAGCGGTAATGCCTGGGTAATGAGCTTGAATACCAAGTGACTGTTCAATGCGCAATAGTTGATTGTATTTCGCAACGCGATCTGAGCGACAAAGTGAGCCTGTCTTGATTTGTCCCGCACCGGTTGCCACTGCTAAGTCCGCGATAAAAGTGTCTTCAGTTTCACCAGAACGATGAGAAATAGTGGCCGTATAGCCCGCCTGATGGGCAAGTTGAATGGCTTTCAACGTTTCGGTCAGCGAGCCAATTTGATTGAGCTTGATGAGTATGGAGTTGGCAATTTGTTGATCAATGCCTTCTTGCAAAATTTCAGTATTGGTCACAAATAAGTCGTCACCCGTTAATTGCGTCTTTTTAGCAAGGCGTTGAGTAAGGGTTTTCCAACCGCTCCAGTCGTCTTCGGCGAGGCCATCTTCAATGCTGATGATGGGATATTGATCTACCCATGCTTCAAGATAGTCAATGAATTCGGCCGAGTTTAATTTTTTGTTTTCAGCGCTTAGGTGATAAGTGCCATTACTGTAAAATTCAGTGCTGGCAACATCCATACCGAGATTGATGTCTTTTCCTGCGATGTACCCAGCCTTTTCAATGGCTTCTAATAAGATGCTTACTCCCGCTTCATTGGAGGATAGATTGGGCGCAAAGCCGCCTTCGTCACCAACAGCGGTATTCAAGCCTTGTTGCTTGAGCACTTTTTTTAACGCATGGAAAATTTCGGCACCTGCTCGCAGGGCGTCTGAGAAACTGCCGCAGCCAGTAGGGATGATCATGAATTCTTGGAAGTCAATTGAGTTGTCAGCATGTTCGCCGCCGTTGATGATGTTCATTTGTGGGACGGGCATTCTGATGGCATCGACGCTATTGTTCATCTCCGCTAGGTATAAATACAACGGCTTTTTTGCGCTAAATGCAGCGGCTTTAGCATTGGCGAGAGAAACGGCAAGAATAGCGTTTGCGCCTAAGTGACTTTTGTTCTTAGTGCCGTCCAAATCAATCATTATTTGGTCAATGTTAGCTTGATCAAAAGGCGATTGGCCTATGAGGGCTTTGCTAATGATTTTGTTGATGTTGTTCACGGCAATGTGGACGCTTTTTCCGTCATAAATTGTGCTGTCGTTGTCGCGCATTTCTAATGCTTCGAGCGAGCCTGTAGAGGCTCCTGATGGGACGGCTGCGCGGCCAATACTGCCATCAGTTAGAATGACATCGGCTTCAATAGTTGGGTTGCCACGAGAGTCTAGGATTTGTCTTGCGTTAATATGTTTGATGGTATGCATAGATTTCAGGTGTTGGTTTGATCTGGTAGAAAATAGGCGGTGTTGTTTAAAGTCGTTTGATGTGCAGTAAGTTGGTTCTGCCAGGTGATCCAAAAGGAACGCCTGCAGTGATGACAACGAGGTCGCCTTCTTGCGCATGCTTTCCTTGCAACAATGTCATTTCAACAATAGAGGACATGTCTTCAAGGTTGCTGGCATCATGGGTAACAATGCTTTTGGCTCCCCATACAAAAGATAGAAAACGTGCGGTTTCTCGTTGAGCAGTGAGTGCTATTTGTTTTGCACTTGGGCGTTCACGGGCGATGGCAATACACGTTGATCCACTTGTGGTGAAGCTTGCAATCGAGTGACAATCTAATGTTTCCGATAATGTTTTGACGGCACGGCTGACGGATTGAGACACTTTTTGGCAGCTGTTAGCATGATGTGTCTCTGGTTCATTCTCAATGGTGTGGGTTTCTTCATCGGCTTCTGCTTGGAAGATGATGTCCTTCATCATTTTCACGGTTTCAAGAGGGTATTTGCCTGCTGCGGTTTCGCCACTTAGCATCACGGCGTCAACGCCACTATAAACAGCATTCGCAACATCAGAAGCCTCCGCCCGCGTCGGTGTGGGTAGGTCAGTCATAGACTCCAGCATTTGTGTGGCAACAATCACAGGTTTGCCTTGTTGTCGGCTGACTCGAATGATGCGTCGTTGTGCGGCAGGCACTGAACTTGGGCTTAATTCAACCCCTAAATCACCACGGGCAACCATCACTGCATCTGAAGCGCTGATGATATTCTCTAAATCTTGTAGTGCGGCTGGTTTTTCGAGTTTAGAGACAATTTTAATTGGCACGCCAGCAGTTGCTCTCAGGTAGGCAATATCTTCTGCTTTTTGTACAAAGCTTAGTGCGAAAATGTAAATTTTCTTTTCAATGGCAAATGCTAGGTCTTGCTTGTCTTTCTCGGTGAGCGATTTAATGTCAAGTGTGGCATCGGGTACATTCACGCCTTTATTGCTTTTGATGGTTCCAGCTACGGTGACTTCTGTGTGTAAAATGTGGGGTTCTACTTTGGCAATAGTCAACGCAATTTTTCCATCATCAACCAATAAGCGATGACCGACTTCAGCTACCGCAAAAATATTTTCATGTGGTAACTGTGCTTGTTGATTGTTTCCCTCAACAGAGTTGAGATGCAATTGATAGCTTTGCCCTTGTTCAAGCTTTGCATCTTCGCCGATTTTCCCTACTCTTAGCTTCGGTCCTTGAAGGTCTGCCATGATTGTAATCGGCGAACCCACTTCTTTTTCTAGCTGCCGAATGTTATCGATGGTTCTTGCATGGTCATTGTGAGAGCCGTGGCTGAAATTTAGTCGAAACACATTTACCCCAGCGTTGAATAAATCTTTAATGGCGGTGAAATTTGAGCTGCTGGGGCCCAGCGTAGCGACAATTTTAGTCGCTGTATGGGGAAGGTTTTGGCTGCTATTCGAGTTTTCAAGAGTACTGATCATTTTAAATACCTAGTTCAGTGGTGCTAATATTTGAAAATAGTATATCATGGTCTAAATAATAGACCATAACTTTTTGAAATGAATAGTATGAACTGCTAATTTGGGCGTTTTTGTTGGGTTTACTGCTGCAAGAAAACGCTTAGAACACTAGTTAGTGTATTAATCGTCTTTGATTTTGAATTTAACGGACAGGTATTCCCAGCGTTGTTGTGCATGAATTTCCCGTTCTTTACGCGCATAGATGTCGCGCATGGTAGTGATGACATATTGCAAATGTTCACGCATGGCCTCGCTGGCCGCCTCTGGGTTGCTAGAGAGGATGGATTCACAAATATCCATGTGTTGTTTCTGAATGATAGAAATATCTCCAATTTCTTTGTCGAACAAGGCCAACCACTTGCTAATACTGGCACGTAGTAGGTTGAAAAGTCCGCGCATTAAATAAGAGTGTGCCAAGTTGGTGGTCATATCAGCAATGGCTAGATGAAATTCATAATCATCGATGGCGTTGGCATAATGATTCGGATCATCGTTATGAGAGAGTAGTTTGATCAAGCAGTTTTTTAAGTAGCTCCTTTTCTCTGATGACGGATTTTTTGCAGCTTGAGCCGCAGCGTTTTGCTCTAATAAAATTCGTAATTCAAGGACGTCATAGGCAACCCGAGTATCCGTATCCATTAAATAGACTAAAGGGTCGTTGATTAAGGTTTGTTTGTTCTGCTTATTGGCAAATAGATTATCGCCTTTTCGAGTCAGTGAGCCTCGCTCAACTAACAATGTTAATGCGGTGTCGACTGTGTCTGCTTCCTCATTGATTTGCTTGGCAATAAGCGTTTTATTGGGTAGGGCTTCTCCTGATTCAAGGTGGCCACAAATCAGTAAGTACTCGATGCGGGCTATGGCTTTGTCAATATGAAAAGATGAATCATTGTCAGTATGTGAATCGCTATGTTCACCTTGTTGAGACGACTTAATGAAGTCGATATGCCTTGTTATCATTTCTTTGGAGGTGTCTAAATCCCCATGCATGATAGATTGGTGTAGTCGCGTTTGAATGAGTTCAAATTCGGCTAAGTGTGCAATGTTAGGTTGTTTGTCGTAAGCGCTTAACGTGAGGGATAAGATGCCACGTAATACAGTGGATAGCGCCAAATTGTAAGAGCAATCAATAATGGCTAAATGGAAGTCAGTGACTTTTGACATGACCAAATGTTTGCCTTTGCTCGAAAAGGCTAATTGCATTTCTTGGTAGAAAAAATTAATCACTTTTTTGTCAGATTGGCTCATCCTGGACATGCTTAATTGGAGCGCGGCTGTTTCCAAGAGTAAGCGTAAGTCGAGCATATCTTCTAATGCTTGTGGATACCATTTGACTAGGTCTTCAAAGGGTTTGACGAGGCTGTGAGAGATAACGTCACAGACATAAGTGCCGTCTTTTTTGACTATTAAGAGTCCAGTGTCTACCAATAAGGTAATGCCTTGACGAAGGGACATTCTTGAAACGTTAAAGTCCGAAGACAGAGCTCTTTCGCTGGGAAGTTTTTCGCCAGGTTTGAGGCTGCCGCCGAGAATCATTTGTTGCAATTGGTTGCTAACCGCGTCGGCGACGGATTGTGTGCTGAGTTTTGCAATCGATTCTAATTTATTGTCTAGCATTGATGTGTTTTGTCTAAAAAATTGACCAATAACTGGTATTTCGAGATTTTATTGTTTTGAGTTTATCGTAAAGCGTCTATGTCTGCTATGGCATTGTGTTTATTTGTATTTCCTGTTGATTTTAAATGGAAAATATATATTTCAAGGTGGATGTAAACCATTTTTTGGATTAAATATTAGACCAAAATAAGTAAAAATATCTAAATTTCATTTGAAATAATTACTTTAAAGCGTTAATGTTCTAATCATGGTCTAATAAATATACCAAAATAAGCCATAAGTAATTTTTCAATCATTCACCAAAGAAATATAGGAGTGAAAACATGTTAAAAAAAGTAGTTAATAAGGCCTTGTTGAGTGCCGCATTAATTAGCTCTACAGCATTAATGTCGTCAACAGCTTTAGCAGAATCGAAACCAGTATTGTTGAAATTGCCCGTTGCATTTCCAACCACATTGCCTGGTTTAGGTAGCACTGCAAAATGGCTTTCAGATGAAGTCACGGATTTAAGCGATGGCACTATCAAAATTAAAGTGTATGAACCGAAGAAGCTTGTGGCACCTTTTGAAATTTTGGACGCTGTCTCTTCAGGTAAGGTCAATGCAGGTTTTTCAATTGCGGGATATTGGGCGGGCAAGATGCCTGCGGCGCCACTATTTGGTGCGGTACCGTTTGGTCCAGAGGCCGATGAATTTATTTCTTGGTTTTGGCATGGCAATGGTATGAAGTTGTATCAAGAAATGTATGACAAAAACGGATATAACGTTCATGTTGAGCTATGCGGTATTAACCCGCCAGAAACGTCGGGTTGGTTTGCAAAAGAAATCAATAGCGTCGATGACTTGAAAGGTTTGAAAATGCGTTTCTTTGGCCTTGGTGGTGAAGTCATGCAAAAGCTAGGCGTTGTCACGAGCTTGTTACCTGGTGGTGAAATTTACGCAGCGTTGGAAAAAGGTGCTATTGATGCAACAGAATTTTCAATGCCTGCCATTGATAAACGTTTAGGCTTTCACAAGCTCGTGAAGTACAACTATTTCCCTGGTTGGCATCAACAAGCGACTACTCAAGAGCTATTGATCAATAAAAATACTTGGAACGATATGTCGAAGCATCAACAGTCTGTGATTAAAAACTTGTGTAAATCAAGTGTGGCGAATGCGATTGCTTATACCGAATCACTACAAGGTGCCGCGATTCGTGAAAACGTCGAAAAGAACGGCGTCATCATTAAGAAGTGGTCTCCAGAGATGTTATCAACATTTGAAAAAACGTGGATGCAAGTTGTTGATGAAAAGTCAGCCAAAAGTGCCGAATTTAAAGCGGTATGGGAAGACTTGAAAACTTTCCGTGAAAACTATGATTTTTGGCAGGCGAATGCGTTCTTGCCACGTGGTTAAGTTGTATGTCTTGGTTTGATATTTGATTAACCCAAGAGTCTCGCTGCGTGTTTTAAATTTTTTCCACGCAGTATTTAAAGAGGGGTATATATAGAAGTTAAGGCTTCATGTATATCCCCCTCATTTCCCCCGGTTCATTCCTCCGTAGCAATGAGGAGAAAGTAAATGTCTTTTTCGAATTCATGTGTTCAACTTGCTGACAAAGTCGACAAATTGATCCAAAAAATCACCCTAACAATCGCATGGGTGTATGTCTTTTTAGTAGTAATCATTATTGCGCAAGTTTTTATGCGCTATGTCTTGGGGACAGGACATCCCATGGTTGAAGAGTTGCAATGGCATTTCTATGCCATCGGTATCATGTTCGGTTTATCGTATTCTCAAACTTTGGACTCTCATATTCGTGTGGATGTGGTGGCGGGTTTGTTGAAAAAACGCACTCGCCTTATGTGGGAAGTCTTTGGGATTCTGGTATTGGCGTTGCCATTTGTGTTTGTTGTCTTTTACAACAGTTTAGATTTTGTCTATGAGTCATGGCGCGTGAATGAGTCGTCAGACGCGCCGATTGGTCTGCCATGGAGGTGGTTAATCAAAGGGGTTATTCCGGTTAGTTTTTTCTTTCTAGGCGTCACGCTTATTACTCGATTGATTCGTGTATTAGTTGACTTATTCAACCCGACAATGAATGTCATTAATGAGGAATCTAATCATGGCGCTTAATGAAGTACTAGTCATTTTGATGTTTTTGACCTTTATTGGTCTGTTGTTTACCGGCTTCCCTATTGGTTATGTATTAGGCGGCGTTGGCGTTATATTTGGTGTGGTTGGATATATCGCTGATTTATATTTTGATACGGTCACCGGTTTAGATTTGCTGACATTAGGTCTCGTCGTTAACCGGATCTATAAAATCATGGATAACTGGATACTGGTGGCGTTACCCATGTTTATTTTCATGGGGTTGATGCTGGATAAGTCCGGTGTGGCTGAGCGCATGATGTTTTCTATGCAAGAGTTGTTTGGCAAGGTGCGGGGAGGCTTAGCAATTACAGTGACTTTGATTGGCATTATTTTAGCAGCTTCAACGGGCATTATTGGTGCTTCGGTAGTGTTGCTAGGATTATTGTCATTACCTGCAATGCTAGGGCAAGGCTATAACAAAAGCTTAGCCTTGGGAACCATTTGTGGAGCGGGTTGTCTCGGGATTTTGATCCCACCCAGTATTATGTTGGTCATCATGGCCGATCAACTGAGTATCTCGGTAGGCGACTTGTTTGTTGGTGCGATTATTCCGGGCCTTTTATTAGGATGTTTATATTTACTTTATATTTTAATAGCGTCTTATATTAAGCCTAGTATTGCACCACTACCCACGGATAGAAGGCCATTGGATGCGGCCGTGTTGTGGGATGTGTTTAAGGCTGTTCTACCCCCCGTCCTTTTGATTATTAGCGTCCTAGGGTCAATCTTTGCGGGTATCGCGACGCCGACGGAAGCCAGCGGGGTTGGCGCGTTAGGCGCGACGTTATTAGCAATTTATAACCGCCGATTTAACTTTAAAGTACTTAAAGAAGTCTTGGAAGCCTCCTTTAATACCACGGCTTATATTTTTGCATTGTTTATTGGAGCGACGTTGTTTGCTCTAGTGATGAGAGAGCTGGGTGGAGATGATCTCATTGAAAGAGCCTTGTTGAGTTTGCCATTTGGTAATTACGGCATTTTGATCACCATTTTACTGATTGTTTTCTTGTTGGGTTTCTTGCTGGATTGGATCGAAATTACGTTGATTATCCTGCCTCTGATTTCTCCCATTATTAGTGCCTTAGATTTTCAAGTAAATGGCTATGGTGTCTTGGACTTCCCCACGTTGGTCTGGTTTTTGGTGTTGGTGGCCGTCACATTGCAAACCTCATTTTTAACGCCGCCGGTTGGTTTTGCACTGTTTTATTTGAAAGGAGTGTGTCCACCAGAGGTTAGTTTGAGTGATATCTATAAAGGCGTGATTCCATTTGTTTTGCTGCAATTAACAGCTCTCGTCATTCTTCTGAGTTTTCCTGAGTTAGTGACGTGGTTACCTGCTTATGTCTTCGGTTAGTTTTTTAAGACCAACTATTGAGGGTGTTTATGAAGTCCAATAACAAGGCTGCTGTTGAATTAACTATGATGAATCATGATAGCAAAGCATTATTGATTGAATGGTGGAATGGTGCCGTTAATCGTGTGAGAGGGCGAGTGAGTGTTCGTGATTATTTGAATAGCAATAGCTATGCAGAGGGTGATTACACGGTGATTGCGGTTGGTAAGGCAGCAAGCGATATGATGTTGGGAGCTCATGATGTGTTAGGGCATCAGTTGAAGTCGGGTTTGGTGTTAACAAAATATGCGCATATTGATGAAGAGCTGATTCAGTATGAACATATTTTTTGCCATGAATCCGCGCATCCCATACCCGATCAACATTCTATGGATGCAGGAAATATTTTGCTCGAAGAAGTATTGAATATTCCGGAGGACCATCACGTTTTAATGTTGATATCTGGAGGTGCATCATCGCTGGTAGAAGTGCCTGTCAAAGGCGTCGATTTAGCCAAGCTGCAAGAGTTGAATAACTGGGGGCTAAATAGCGGTTTAGATATTAATGAAATGAATTATATGCGGCAAAAAATCTCCCTGATTAAAGGCGGAGGTTTATGCCGATATTTTGGTCAGCAATCAGTGCAATGTTTGTATATATCAGATGTGCCAGAAGATAATTTAGAGGTGATCGGTTCAGGTTTATTGTATAGCAAGCGAGAAATATCAGACTTTATCAATGTCAAAACACGCACCAAAATTGATAAGTTTTTGCGTGATATTGATGTCAGATCATTGGATAAGCGCCTGTCACCCGCTCGCAGCGCTCAGTTTAGTCATGCGATTATTGCGGATAACTGCAAAGCCAAACAATATATTCTAACGCAGGCCTTAGAGGAAGGCTTTAGCACGCCAGGGGAGTCTCAATGTATTGATTTAAATTATCAAGACGTCGCTGAATTGATTCTTCAACAACTCACTGATGGCCCAGAAGGCGTTTATGTCTGGGGTGGCGAGCCAACCGTTGTATTGCCCGAAAACCCGGGATTAGGCGGTAGAAATCAGGCTTTAGCATTATTGTTGGCGGTCAAGTTATCTGGTATCGAAGGGGTGTCAGTATTAGTGGCGGGAACCGATGGAACGGACGGTCCAACCGACGCTGCGGGAGGGGTGATCGACGGAGATACCTATCAGCAAGCATTGCTGGCCAATGCTAACCCTGATGAGAGTTTAGAAAGAGCAGATGCATATCCGTGTTTAGCGGCATGCAACGCCTTGTTTGTGCCTGGTCCAACGGGAACAAACGTGATGGATTTAATTATTGCTTATAAGAAGGAGGCCTAACACGATAAGTCAATAAAACTAATTTTTACTGAAGTGAGGACTATTATGAAAACAATCATTATGAAAACATTCTTGGCTGTGTGTATCGCAGTACTTGGCGCATCAAATAGCGCAATAAGCTACGCCAAAGCGGGTGAATATCGATGGCGAATAGCGGAAACGTGGCCAAAAGATTTTCCGATTTATGGCGAAGCCGTTAAAGAGTTTATTCAGCTTGTGAATGACATGTCAAAAGGAAGAATAGTGATTGAGTCGCATACCTCTGACGTGCATAAAAAACCATTGAACATCTTAGAGCTTGTCCGAGATGGTGAGTATGAGATGGGGCATACCGCAAGTTATTACTCAAAAGGGCTTGATTTGAGTACCTTGTTCTTTACCTCAGTTCCCTTTGGCATGATTACCAGTGAAAAGGAAGCGTGGTTTTATCATGGCGGTGGGGTGGACTATATGAAAAAAGTCTATGACAAGCATGGTATCTACGCGTTTCCTGGGGGTAACTCTAGCAACCAAATGGGAGGGTGGTTTAAGAAAGAAATTAAATCTCCGGAAGATTTAAAAGGCTTGAAAATGCGTTTAACAGGGTTGGCGGGTGATATTTTTAGTGAGTTGGGCGCTGAAACTATCAACTTGCCACCTGGCAAATTGTTTGATGCTTTGAATGGCGGCGAATTAGAAGCGGTCGAGTGGGTAGGTCCTTCTATGGATGTTGGTATGGGTTTTCATAAGATTGCGCCTTTTTATTATACAGGGTGGCATGAGCCAGGTAGTGCACTCATTTTTTATATCAATCAAAAAGTATTTGAAGGTTTGCCGACAGATTTGCAATACATAGTAACTGCTGCGATGCGTGTTACTTCAGCCAATATGTATTCTAAAGTGATTCATGAAAGTTCGATTAAATTGCATGAAATTTTACAAGAGAATTCAGGCATTGCTATTCGTGCATTCCCGAAATCGGTGACACGTTTGCTCTCGAAAGAGGCAGATAAAAAAATGAATGAATTGTTGAAAAACGATCCATTGGCAAAAGAAATTCATGAATCCATGCGCGCGTATCAAGAGAAGGCTCGATTTTGGACTCGAATTTCAGATCAAGCCTTTCTGAATAATGGTGGATGATCTGTGACTCACTGATTATTTGCCATTTCCTCCGTTGGTCGTTTTCTGAATAGCGATCAATGTTTTGGGCCCTATTACTCATCGGGGGAGTAATAGGGCTTTTTTATGTTGTATGAATAATTGAAACTTGTACTTGGTTTTGTCATGTTTTTGGAGTTATGATTAAGGCATGAATAGATTGAATCTTTTATGAACGACATTCTGTCCTTCACCTTAGAAGACCTGCCGAATGCGGCTATCCGCGAAATTTGCGGACATCACCAGTCGCACTTGAAAATCATGGAAGAAGAGTTAGGTGTGCGCTTAACCTTGGTTGGAAGCAAAATAGCCATTCAAGGCGATCATGACGCCTCTGAAAAAGCACGAAGGGTCCTAGCAATATTAGCAAAAATGAAATTATCTGCAGGCAATGGGCAGGGCGCTGATGAGCAGATTGATCAAAAAGTTATTTATCAACACGTACGAAATATGTCACTAGACCAGACAGAGCAAGATCACCAACCTACCGTGATTATCAAAACTCCGCTAAAGCAAATCCGCGGCAAAACTCGAAACCAAAATGATTATCTGACTGAAATCATGCATAACGATATCATTTTCGGTGTGGGACCAGCCGGCACAGGCAAAACCTATCTAGCCGTTGCGTGTGCAGTGCAAGCATTGCTCAATGAAGACGTCGATCGAATTTTATTAGTTCGGCCTGTGGTTGAAGCGGGAGAAAATTTAGGTTTTTTGCCAGGTGATATTGGTCAAAAGATTGATCCCTATTTGCGGCCACTCTATGATGCGTTATATGATTTTCTCGGACCAGAAAAAGTCGAAAGGATGTTGGAAAACAAAATTGTTGAGCTCGCTCCATTAGCCTATATGCGTGGCCGAACGCTTTCCAATGCCTTTGTGATTTTAGATGAGGCGCAAAACGCGACGGAAAATCAAATGAAAATGTTTCTGACGCGGATTGGGTATGGCACCAAGGCGATTGTCACGGGAGACATGAGTCAAGTCGATTTACCAAAGGGCACTCAGAGTGGGTTGCGGAATGCCATCTCAATTTTAGATGAGGTGAAAGGCATCGCTATTTGTCGCTTGACAGGTAATGACATTGTGCGGCATCCGCTGGTTCAACGCATCATTGAACGCTACGAGGCTAATGAAGGTTAAGTTAAACGGGTATCAATGATGGCTGTTGTTGGGTCTCAATTAGATGTTGATGTGCAATTTGCTGTTGACGAACAAAGTGCTGTATCGAGTGTTCAGCTCAAATCGTGGGCAAAAAAGGCGTTTGATTTTATCCAAAAAAGATCCAGTAAAAATGATGCTATTAAAATTCATGCTACTTATGAGAGCGTGATTAGAGTCGTTGATCAAGAAGAATCACAGGAACTTAATCAAGGCTACCGCGGCAAGAATAAACCAACTAATGTGCTGTCATTTTCTTATGAAGACATTGATGACTATTTAGGAGATCTGGTGATTTGCTTGCCTGTCGTTTTACATGAAGCACAAGAACAAGGTAAGAGTGTAGCCGATCATTTTGCGCATATGGTTGTTCACGGCACATTACATTTGCTAGGGTATGATCACGAAAATGACGTTGAAGCCGACCAAATGGAATCACTCGAACGTGACATTCTTAATGAATTGGGCATTGCCAATCCGTATGAACCGATTTAAGCTTAGTCATAACACTTCGAAATAACATTAGAAACGAGATCAAAAGCGAAAAGATCAATGGAAAACCAACAATCTGAGGCTGAACAGCCTCCGTCGAGTTTGTTTACTCGAACCGTTAATTATTTGTATGAGCGATTTGGTACACGATTGCTCAAAAACAAAAAAGAACTCATCACTATTTTTGATGAGGCACAAGAAAGTGGCTTAATGGATGAAGAAGCCCGCGATACCATGCAGAGAGTGTTGCAAGTTTCCGATTTGCAAGTCAGGGATATCACGATCCCTAGTGCGCAAATGGTTGTTGTTGAAAATGATATGACATTAGATGCGACGCTGGATGTCATGGTGGAAAGTGCGCATTCACGCTTCCCTGTGATGAACACTGAACGTGATAAAGTGGTTGGTATCTTGTTGGCGAAAGAAATGCTTCGCTTTTTTGATAGGGAAGATGATGAAAGCTTTGACTTGTCTGAATTATTGCGTGAACCAGTGTTTGTCCCCGAAAGTAAGCGGGTTAACGTTTTGTTGGCGGAGTTTCGGCAAGAGCGTAATCATATGGCTATCGTTATTGATGAATACGGAGCAGTGTCTGGTTTAGTCACGATTGAAGATGTGTTAGAACAAATTGTGGGTGAAATAGATGATGAGTATGACTTTGAAGATGATGAGCAATCAATGATTCGTAAGTCCTCTACTGAAGGGTATGTGATCAAGGCCGTGTTGCATATTGATGAGTTTAATGAGTATTTTAAAACCAACTTGCAGCATGAACGTGCGGATACGATGGGCGGCTTATTGTCTCAAAAATTAGGTCGTGTTCCTGCCGTTGGCGACACTATGGAAATCGGTGATGTTCGTTTTGAAGTGATTAATGCGGATAGTCGTCGAGTGCATTTGGTTAGAGTGTTTCAACAGCATTAACTATTTGACTTTACGGCGTTAGACACACAATGAAAGCTTACTTTTTTGCCGCTTTGACAGGCGCTGCCTGCGTTCTGAGCTATGCGCCATTAGAGTGGTGGTGGTTGATGCCACTCTGTTTAATGAGTTTGTACTACCTATTGTGGCCAGTTGAACAGTCAAAACAGGCGTTTTTCATCGCTTTTCTCTTTGGTTTAGGGCAGTTTGGTGTTGGTGCATCATGGGTTTACGTTTCTTTGCAAGAATATGGCAATATGCCTGTTTGGATGGCATCGATAGCGGTATTCTTTTTTGTCGCAGCATTAGCCTTTTTCACCGGTTTGGTTGGTTTGTTTTTTCACTATGGGCGACGCAACCGTGATCAAAATGTTTGGTTCTTAGTTTTATGGTTTACTTGTCTTTGGGTTATCGCCGAATGGTTGCGCAGCTTTGTGTTAACAGGTTTTCCTTGGCTTGATGTTGGTTATAGTCAAACAACACGATGGCTGTCAGGCTATGCACCTATCGGTAGTGTCTATCTTGTCAGTTTTGTCACGGTATTGTGCTCAATATTAGCGTTTCATATCATTCGAGCTTTCTTAGAATGCCATAGAGAGTCTAGTGCTCTGCTTAATGCTAAAAGCGTGCCGCTAATTTTAACGTTGAGTAGTTTAATCGTTGCTGGTGTTGTTTTGCAAAAAGTACCATGGAGCAAACCTACTGGAGAAGACTTTCAAGTGGTGATTGTGCAAGGTAATGTCCCTGTTGATGAAAAGTGGGAAGCACGTTATCGTTCCAAAATCATTGCCGATTATGTTCGCCAGATTCAACAATATACAGCTGATTTAGTGATCTTACCTGAAACGGCATTGCCTTTTTATTTAGACCAAGTGGATGATCGTTTCTGGCGGCAATTGAAAGGGCGTAATAAAGCGATTTTAGCGGGTGTTATTGAGCGTAATTTAGCCACACGGCAAGTTTATAATTCTGCAAAAATTCTGTGTGATACGGGAGAGCAAGAAAGCATTTCACAGGTATATAGAAAGCAGCACTTAGTCCCTTTTGGTGAATATTTGCCTTTACGTAGTCTGTTGAATTGGGTGCTTGATTACCTGCAAATTCCGATGTCAGACTTCACCGCAGGCTCAAGTGAGCAAGTATTGGAATGCCTTGGCATGCAAATTGGGCTGTCTATTTGTTATGAAGATGCTTTTGCTGCTGGCGCGCGTCAATCTTTGCCTGAAAAGTCAGAGAATGGTGTGCTTATTAATATCAGTGAAGATGCTTGGTTTGGTGACTCTCTAGCGCCACATCAACGAGTCCAAATGGCACAGATGCGAGCGCAAGAACTCGCTAGGCCAATGTTACGCAGTGCTAATTCTGGGCCGTCTACGCACATTAATTTTCAGGGAGAGGTGCTGGCCTCAACAGGTCAATTTGTGAAAGATAGTATGCTTGTGACCGTTCAACCGCGCACGGGAGATACGCCTTTTAAGCGTGTCGGTTTATGGATTATATGGGTATGTTTAGTCGTACTTCTTATGCAGTTTTGTTGTTACTTTTTTTATCGGAAAAATTAACATTTACCTTTGCCTAATGGCACTTTGCAAGCGCATTGGCAGTGCTCACTTCTGTCTTTCTAGCAACTGTACATCGTAATGTCTGATCTTATGCCTGCCTAACTGCAGGCACTATATGTGCGATGTGCGATTTTTTATTCTAAAGATTCATGGCTTGTGTGTCCTCCTCATAAATTGACCTTTTTTTATTGAGCATGGGCGAATTCAGTGCCACAGTTAATAATGGTAATAACTCGATCAAATGATAATGATTATCATTCTAACAATATGATACAATGTATCATATTGTTAGAATAGAAATGTAAAATCGTGAAAGAACAAATTAAGGTCGTAATTGTTGGCGCTGGATCAGCAGGATTAGGTTGTGCCGCTTTATTGAAGCAAATGGGTATTCAAAACCACGACATGGTGGTTTTGGAGGCTAAATCGATAGGCAGTAGTTTTAAGGAGTGGCCAAAAGAAATGAGGATGATTACTCCATCATTCCCCAGCAATGGTTACCATCAAACAGATTTGAATGCTATAACTCCTGATAGCTCGCCCGCGTTCAGTTTAGGCAAAGAGCATCCAACAGGCTATGAGTACGCGAAGTATTTACGCGATATTGTGAATCATTATCAGATTGAAGTACGTGAAAAAACGTCGGTGGCTCAAGTAGACCCAGTGGCAGATGATAATTTTCTTATTCATACTGATGCTGGGAAAACCATTCTTAGCCAGTATCTAATTTGGGCGGGTGGAGAGTTCTCATCACCTAAGTTAAAAGGTTTTGAAGGTAGTGATCTGTGCTTGCACAATAGCCAAATAATTACTTGGCATGATTGTAAAGCTGAACACTATGCTGTTATAGGCTCTTATGAAAGTGGTGTTGATGCAGCTTTTAATTTGGCTCAATTAGGTAAGCGTGTCACGCTGATAGACGCTAATACCGACCAAGCAGACACCTATGACCCTAGCCGAGTTCTAAGTCCCTATACTGCTGAACGCATGGCTTCATTGGCAAGCACAAATTTGGTGGAGTTAGTACAAGATTTTCGTGTTACACGCGTCACAAAAAGTAAAGATGGTTTTAAATTGCTATCAACTAAAGGCGAAACGCTCACCAGTGTTGGTTCTCCAATTAACTGCTCGGGCTTTGAAACCTACCTTGGTCCAGTGCAAGCGCTATTCGAAATTGATGAATATGGTTTTCCCGTAGTCAACAGGTTCGACGAATCCACCAGCTTTCGCAACCTCTATTTAAGTGGCCCTAAATTAGTGCATGGCACAATATTGTTGTGTTTTATCTATAAATTCCGAGGTCGTTTTGCCGCTCCTTGTACAGCAATAGGTTTAGAGTTGGAATTAGATACCTCAGTACTAAATCACTATGCACAGGCAGGGATGCTGTTGGATGATTTTGCTTGTTGCGAAGAGCAAGAGTGTTTTTGTTAGGTCCATACAATAATTTTTGTTTTTTAGGAGCATATGGTGTCAAATAATCTTGTCAATCGAGTATTTTCTTGGCTAAGCCACTCAACCAGTCTTTTATTCTTAGCAATCGCGATAGGATCAGTGATTGGTATTTTATCGCCAGCAGTGGGTCAAAAATCCAGTGAATTTACTGACCCCACAATTTTGGTGCTTGTCACGCTCTTATTAATTGATATTCCTATTAAAGGTTTTTTGCGAGGGTTATCCGATATTAGATTTATCAGCATTGCCTGGGGCATCAACTTTGTGTTGATTCCGAGCATTGGTTTTGTGATCGCGTCTTTATTTTTATCAGGGCAAACACTATTTTTTACTGGGCTAATCATTTATTTCATGGCGCCTTGTACCGACTGGTATTTAGGCTTTACCAAAATGGCACAAGGTAATGTGGAATTGGGGGCTGTATTATTGCCAATCAACATGCTTAGCCAGTTGCTATTATTCCCTATTTGTTTATATTTTTTCGGCACAGCCATTAGTTATGATGTGGACTTTTCAATGGTGATAGAGTGGTTTGTTCAGCCACTATTGATAGCAATAATCCTGCGTTTAGTTTTTCATCGTCTGATGGAACCGTTATTGTCTGTTTGTCGTTTATCCATTCCATTAGTTTTGGCATTGCTTGTTGGGCAAATCTTTGCGTCTAATATTAATGTGCTTATGGGGCATATTCATGTTGTACCGATCCTGTTGTTAGCTATTTTCGTTTTTTTTATTATCACGTATCTAGTTAGTGATATTATCGCCCGAATTACTAAGTTTGAGTATCCAGAGCATTGCTTATTAAGCTTTACTACGGGCGCGCGCAACGCCCCTTTAATGCTAGGTCTGACAACGGTGGCTATTCCTGATCAGCCATTAATTTATGCCACTATCACCATTGGTATGCTCATTGAATTTCCTCACTTAGTGACGCTTAAGATTATTTTACTAAAGCGACTGCATGGGAAGAATATGAAACCAGAGTTGAGTTACTTTTCGTGAGTGATGCTAAGTCGTTAAATGAATGATTAACTGTTAGTATTTATGCTGATAATTGAATGTAGTAAAAAAATCTAGATAAAGCGATGAGGCTATATATTTGTTTGAGTTAAAAACCATAGGGTTATTTTTACTAACCGCTTTGGCCGAAATTTTAGGCTGTTATCTGCCTTACTTGTGGTTGCGAGAGGGGCAGTCAATCTGGTTATTGTTACCTGCAGCTTTCAGTTTGGCAATTTTTGTATGGCTATTATCACTGCACCCAACGGCGTCTGGTAGGGTGTATGCAGCCTATGGTGGTGTTTACATTTTTATGGCGATACTTTGGCTTTATGCGGTGGATGGTGTTAAACCAACAGTTTGGGATATTTTAGGTTCGAGTGTTGCTCTTGTGGGTATGGCTATTATTATATTTGCGCCCAGAAGTAACCTGTCTTAAGGCCTGTCCAAACTTATTCCTTATCGCTGAAAGTTCAAATAAAAACTTGAGAAAGCACCTTACCGCTAATGCTATATTTTATCGAACCTTGCTTTTCAAGTTTTCATGTGAAGTCCGAAGTTATTGCAAGTAAGCCAAAAAAATAGCAATTTACCATTGCTCTACATTGACGGCGTTGGCACCCAGCGCAACTGCTCTTAAAGTATGAAACTCTGAAAACATTTTCCAGGCGCGATAATACGAATGTCGTCTATTAAGTTGATACCGAGTAAGATGCTGTGCACGAAAATTAACGCGCCTTTAATCGGAATTAAAGGGAGCAGAACCTTTTTTGTTGCTTTTTGCTAGAACGGAATACTTTTCATCGCTGTAATGATAGCCTCACGATGCTGTTTAATCTTAGACACCTCACCAGCGGATTCGGCCACAAGCAAACGCTTTTTTTCTACGTATAGCGCGATTAGATACGTGTAATCTTCGTTTCGGACTGGCGCTGCGAGCTCAATGAGATACCCAAGGCCAGCCTCTCCTTTTAAATCTGCCTCGGAGACAAAGTGGTACCCTGAGTCGATCATGTGTTTTTTTAGCGCCTTTTTCCAAAAGTTCAAATCAGCAGAAGGTTTGTTTTCTAATTCCCTTATTTGGTAAACCACTGAGTCAGGGCTAATTGCTTTAAAGTCCTGAGTATCTCTATATCCAGCAAAACCTTCTGGAGCATGTGTTTTGATGGGAGGGGTAGTGCACCCAGAAATTATCACTATCAGTGATAAAGTTACGATGACGAATTTACTGACTGACATTTTGGAACTCACTTAACAATCTTGTAATGCCTACCTGATTTAACCACGGAAATGATGAACTCTTTCCGGCTACAGGAGCGGATCGATCGCGGAATTGAAAACGAATACTCACTTGCGCAAAGTCGATTTTATGCTGTAGTAGGCGAAGCTTACCTTTTGAATATTCGATCTCTTGTACGAGTTTAGCGACTTCCTGTTCAACATATATTAACTTGCTTGCCTTGGATTCATTCAGCACGTTAATGTATTGCTCAAAGACCGACTCCTTTGACTTAAGACTCGTCTTTTGGGCTTCTAGTTCCGCTCGAATATCGTTCGCAAAATACTGTTGTTTCGTCACTTGACCCTGGTTTTCGACGAAGTTTAAATATTCTGCGAGCTTATCAGAGGGTACTTTTACATTCACTTCTTGATTGCTAAGCGCTGAAAAATAGCCCCCAAACTCTCTAGCTTTTTGAATGACGCTCTTCGATACAAGCTCAGGATTATCCACGATAATTACATATCTAGATTCGGTGGAAGCTCCATTCTTAGCGAAGCATATGCCTGTAGAAATCGAGGCCAAAAATACTAATGCAGTAACAATGAACCTGATTTGTCGAGCGCTATTTTTTGGTTTCATTGTCCGTCTCCTTTTAATGCTGTCTTTACGCCTTGCGCATATCGAGTCTCGTCATCTAGCTTAGGAAAAAAGGCTTCAACTACTTTCATCCCTGTTGAGCTGGCATTCACAGCGACCCAATACACATAAGGAGTTTCCGATCTGCTGACAAACCTTAAGATGGTGAAGTCCCCAGCTGTTAATCGAGACTCAGAAATAAAATCTGACCCAATTCGATTTGACACGGCATTAACCCAAAACTCAGTTGTACCGATGGGGTTATTTAACCGCTCATATGCTCTGATGGCCACGCCTTCAGCACTTTCCACTAGCCAAATGCTATCATGTTCCAGCCTTACCATGCTTTGAGGAACCGGCAAGGAAATTGGTTTCTGACCGATCACCGCAATGTTTTTAAACGGAGAGAGTCTATTGATCCATTGAAAACTCTCATCCTCTCGTCTTAGTGCTTTGCCTTTAAAAGGTTGTCTAGGAGTCACTCGGAATATAATTTTTGAATATTTTGCTAACTTATCCAAAATGTGTACTTCGTTCTCGAGTTTCTCTATTTGCATATTTAGACGCTGTATTTCAGCTAACAGCTTAATTTTTTCTTCTTCCTGAGTGCTCAGTGCAAGAAGTGCAATCAATCTATCGCGTGCAATGATGCTCGTCTTAAGTCTCAGTTCTCTGTCAAAATACTGATCGGTGATATCTTCTGCGGTGATACTCTTTCTAACAGGGTCAGCAAGTTTAAGGAACTGCTCGTAAACTGAGTGAAACTGATCAACCGGAACACGAACAATAAGGTTTGAATCGCTCCTGTTTTCGACATACCCATCAACGCTTTCTACTAACACAATGGCTTTTTCAACCACGGCGTTGGGTTTAGTTGCCTTGCTTTCGATAAAACCGTTGTAGTAGATTTTTCGGTTGTGTGTTTGGTTCTGAGAGATGTTCCCAGATTGCACTGTAGTCCCCTCACGTGTAGAGCCAGTTGCTGCAACACTCCCCGAAACAGAGTATGATGACTCCGTTACCAGCTCTTTCTTTGCTCCTGCGCAACCCACGGCAAGCAACAGCACGCATAGATAGAAGAAAGTTCTCAATAAAATTTTTAGTCCAATAACGGTCATTTATTTGAAGCGCTCCAAGGGTTTATTGGGTGCAGAACACATTTTCTGCTCTTTAGGTCCGACCCTGTCTGGTGGTTTAGGGTATTTTACCGTTAATGCTAGACTTTATCGAACCTTGCTTTTCAAGTTTTCATGTGAAGTCCAAAGTTATTGCAAATAAGCCAAAAAAATAGCAATTTACCATTGCTCAGAATTGGCACTTTCCCAGTCATTGGCCCAGCTTTCAGGGATACGTTTTTTATCTAGCAGGCTACCTTTCTCAATGCTCGGGTACAGTTGTGCATACGTTTTAACATCCGTTCCTTGAACTCTCCGATTGATGTGTTTTGGTTGGAGTTGATCTAAGCTATCCAAGCCAGCCGTTCCTAATAGTTCCACTAAGTTTTTGACGGTTTCTCGGTGGAAGTTGGCTACGCGTTGCGCTTTGTCGGTGACCACGAGTGCTTTGTTGCGTTCAGGGTTTTGTGTGGCAATACCTGTTGGGCAATGATCGGTGTTACAGCTTCTTGATTGGATACATCCTAAAGCGAGCATCATTCCACGGGCTGAATTGACGGTGTCCGCACCCAGCGCAATCGCCCTTAGAATATGAAACGCTGAAAACATTTTTCCAGATGCGATAATACGTATGTCGTCTCTTAAGTTGATGCCGAGCAAGGCGCTGTGTACGAAAATTAATGCGTCTTTAATCGGTGTTCCCACGGAGTTAGTCATTTCAGTCGGTGCAGCCCCTGTACCGCCTTCGGCGCCATCAACGGTAATGAAGTCAGGTAATATGCCTGTTTCTAGCATGGCTTTACAAATCGCTAAAAATTCGTCGTGGCGACCTATGCATAGTTTAAAACCAACGGGCTTTCCGCCTGAGAGTTCGCGCAATTCTTGTGTGAATTCTAATAAGCCTTTAGGTGTTGAAAAAGCGGGGTGTGAAGCAGGAGAAATCACGTCTGCCCCCATTGGTACATTACGAATTTCTGCGATTTCTTCGGTGACTTTTGCAGCAGGTAGTATTCCTCCGTGTCCTGGTTTAGCGCCTTGAGAGAGTTTGATTTCGATCATCTTAACCACCTCTTTTTGCGCATTTTTAGCAAACATGTCAGGGTTGAAGCTGCCGTCATCGTTGCGGCAACCAAAATAACCTGTTCCAATTTGCCACACAATGTCACCGCCGTTTTCTAGGTGGTATGGACTCATGCTACCTTCGCCAGTGTTGTGGTAAAAACCACCTTTTTTGGCTCCTCCATTGAGGGCTCTAATCGCGTTCTTGCTGAGCGAGCCATAACTCATTGCCGATATATTGAGTGGCGAGGCCATATAAGGTTGCGTGCACTGTTTGCCGCCAAATTTAATACGCGGGTCAAAATCGTCCAAATGTTTGGGTTGCAGGGAATGATTGACCCATTCGTAACCCGCGCGGTTGACGTCAAAGATGGTGCCAAAGGGGCGTGTGTCTCTGGCTTTTTTTGCACGTTGATAAATTAGTGAACGAAATTCTCGCGGGATGGGCGTTTCGTCCGTATCCGATTCTACAAAGTATTGTTGAATTTCCTTACGAAACGACTCCAATACGTAGCGGAAATGGCCCAACACAGGATAGAGTCTTAACACAGCTCGCTTTGTTTGCAGCATGTCATAAATGCCAAGAGCGATGATGGGTATTAAGACGATAAATACACACAAGATCGGCATCCATACTAGGCTAATCGCTAAAATAATCAACGGAGCGGTGATTGCGAAAATGATGAAATACTGTCGTAACGTCATGATGTGTTCCTTTTTATTATTTTTGATTACGTTTATTTATTGTTGCTTCAGCATAGTATGACCTTTCGGAGGGTTCAATGATGGCAAGAAATAAATTGAATTTAAATGAAAGCTTATCGAGCAAGAGAAGGTCAATGTAAAGTAACAAGAGATTCTTTGAAACTTGCCCTAGTCGGTTTCATTCATTTTAGAATAGAGCAAAAGAGGTTAAATATGAAAAAAATACTTGGGTCATTGGTGGTTCTGAGTGCGTTAGGCGCGCTAAGCAATCCTGCGTATGCGGCTTGCCCACTTCCTGAAGGTAAAAAAGTTGCCGACTTATCGCAAGAAGAGTTGAATGCGCATTATGAGTGTTCAAGAGACGAGCTAGTCAAATCATATCAATCTAAAGATAACGAAATTGCAGCTCAATATACGGGCTGGAAAGCAGTGGCGACGGGCCCTGCAAAACCAGGTGTTCATAGTAATCGTTATTTGATGACGTATGTGAATGAGATTGGTTATGCCGATTATGTTGAATATAAGACAGGTTTTGATTTTCCCATTGGGACTGTGGCGGCAAAAGAAAGCTATAAAATCAAAAATAATGGAAAGTTAAAAAAAGGCCCGCTCCTAATTATGGAAAAAGTAGGTAAAGAGCAAGCGCCAAAAACCGGTGGTTGGATTTACAAAGGTGTGAAAGCCAATGGTGCAACCATGAAAGTTAGCCAGAAGTTTTGCCATAACTGCCATCAAGCGTATGCCTTCCAAGACTTTTTAGGTTATCCAGTTGCGGGTGTTCGTTTGACGAAGTAAGTATTGTTATTCATAAAAAAAGCAGAGCTTATGCTCTGCTTTTTTTATGCTCTCAATGAGTGAGATTGCTATGAGGCTTAGACTGCCTCAGGTTCTGACATCGTTAAATGAACGGTTGAACGCCAAAGTCTCGTTGAGCGTGAGCCTGTTCGGCAATATAAATGAATTTTTTGACCTGTTTGAATAAATGGAATGAGCTTATCCCGCTGAACTTCATCAATATGATAGGACGAAAAGTCCATCAGTTCAGCCTTTAAGCCATGTGATTCAATGGCTTTTTTTATATCTGCGTATTTGGGTTGCCCAGGCTCTTCGTCGTCGGGTCTGTTGCAAATGATGAGATCAACATTGTGAGAAGCAATTTCAGCAATATCATCGGTAGTTATTTGATCGGAAACTGAGAACTGTTCATTGAGTTGTTTATAAATCATGGCGCCTCCTTATTGTTTTTTGTTATTTTCATATTACTTTAAGTATTTAAAACTCTCAATGGTTTTAAGTCAATGTTGACTGAATCAATCAGTTGTAAGCTTTAGCCTTCTTTTGAGGTCATAATCTTTAAGGTATCGACGAAGCTTAACTCCAGAGTTTCCAAAAAATTGAGAATGAGGCCAGGGCTTTTACGTCTCATCAAGTATTGAATGTGCATTGCTAGGGTGTATAGGGTGTCAGTAAAAAATTACGAACAAGAGAGGTGGTGTTGAATAGGCATGTGATGCTCCGTAGTTTCCGTGGTGTGCTTTGTGCGGCAATGGTTTTCATTGTATATGCCCCAGCGCTAGCGGATGATACTCACTATCAGTGGAAGGAGGTCCTGAATAAAAACGGCATTCAAGTATTTTCAGGGATCGCTCCTGGCTCACCGTATCGCGCTGCTAAGGCTCAAATGACTATCAAGGGTAGTATTTCGAGTTTAGTCGCAATGTTGGAGGATATTAAAAACTGTTCTAACTGGGCGTCGTTATGTAAAGAGGTGGCAGTCATTGAACGCTTGCCTAATAATGAATCGATTCTTTATATTTTAAATGAGGTGACTTTTCCCGTTGCTGATAGAGAGCTGGTCGCGCATATTTCATGGGCATATGATGCTTCTTCAGGAAGGGTGACGATGAGTAGTGAAGCGATTGGCTATCCTAAAATTCCGGTGAGGCCTTCGACGGTTAGACTAAGAAATGCGTTGACTCAATGGCACTTCACGCCAAAGCCTAATGGCAAAGTGCTTGTGGAAAGTTTCGCACATATAGACCCCAATGGGCCAATCCCTGCCTGGATAGTGAATATGCTATCCAAGCGTGCCCCTTATCGCTCTATGGAAAAGATAAAAGAGATCATAGAATCAGGTCAATATTCAGGAAAAAATACTGTTTTTACGATTCCTAGATAGAAGACAAATTTTCAGCATGGAATTGGATATGATCTTCCATGAATGTTGCAATAAAAAAGTAACTATGATCATAACCTTGTTGCAGTCTAAAGTTGAGTGGCTGGTGTTGAGATTCGCAGGCGACAGCAAGCAGTTCTGGTTTTAATTGTTCTTCAAGGAAATCATCAGCATCGCCTTGGTCAATTAGGATTTCACGACTTTTCTTACCGCTGAGTATTAATGAGGTTGCATCGTATTCTTGCCAAGCGCTTTCATCAGGGCCTAGATAGCCAGCGAAGGCTTTTTTACCCCAATCACATTGTGTGGGTGCGCAAATAGGGGAAAAAGCAGAAATAGAGTGATAGATGTCAGGATGTTTTAAGCCGATAGTCAGTGCGCCATGGCCTCCCATTGAATGGCCGCTTATTGCTTGTTTATTCACATCAATGGGAAAATGTTTGATGAGAATTTGTTGAAGTTCATCAACGATATATGAATACATTTGATAGTGTTTTGACCAAGGATCTATCGTGGCATCGACATAAAAGCCTGCACCACTGCCGAAGTCATAGTCCTGATCTTCGTCTTTAATGTTGGTTCCTCGGGGGCTAGTGTCGGGCATGACTAAGGCTAGCCCATGCTCTGAGGCATAGCGTTGTGCGCCTGCTTTAACGGTTGCATTTTCTTCAGTGCAGGTTAAGCCCGATAGAAACCAGAGCACGGGGACTTTGTGAGTGTTTGCTTGAGGAGGTAAATAAATAGCGAATCGCATTTTTGTGCGGCAGCTAATAGAGTCATGTTGATATGTGGACTGAGTGCCTCGAAAGCTGCGATTATTGCTAATAAGTTCTAATGTCATGAAATTCACCATCAATTAATCAAATAAAACGACACTACGAATAGATTCCCCAGAATGCATCAGGTCAAAGCCTTTGTTGATGTCTTCTAGAGGCATTGTATGGGTGATTAAGTCATCGATGTTGATTTTCCCATCCATGTACCAATCAACAATTTGGGGAACATCGGTGCGACCTTTAGCGCCGCCAAAGGCGGTGCCTCGCCAGACCCTGCCCGTGACTAATTGAAAAGGACGAGTGCTAATCTCTTGACCCGCTCCGGCAACGCCAATAATAATGCTTTCTCCCCACCCTTTATGGCAGCATTCGAGTGCTTGACGCATTAATTCAGGGTTTCCAACGCATTCGAAACTGTAATCCGCGCCGCCGTCGGTTAAGTCTACTAAGTATTCAACAAGGTTGCCTTCCACTTCTGTTGGGTTGACAAAGTGTGTCATGCCAAATTTTTCTGCTAATGGTTTTCTGTCTGGGTTAATGTCGACACCGACGATTTTGTTAGCGCCTACCATGCGTGCCCCTTGAAGGACATTTAACCCAATGCCGCCTAGTCCAAAAACCACCACATTATCTCCGGGTCTTACATTGGCAGTATTGATCACAGCACCTAAACCAGTAGTCACGCCACACCCGATGTAGCACACTTTATCAAAAGGGGCGTCTTCTCTGATTTTTGCAACTGCAATTTCGGGTAAAACCGTATAGTTGGAGAATGTTGATGTTCCCATGTAGTGATGAATTTTCTTGCCATTGATTGAAAATCGACTAGTGCCATCAGGCATTAAGCCTTGCCCTTGTGTGGTACGGATGGCTTGGCACAGATTAGTTTTTCCGCTGGTGCAATAGGAGCATTCCCTGCACTCAGGGGTGTATAGTGGGATGACATGATCGCCTTTTTTTAGGCTCTTTACCCCAGGTCCAGTCTCAACAACAATGCCAGCGCCTTCGTGGCCTAGAATGGCAGGGAAGATGCCTTCAGGGTCGGCACCTGAACGGGTAAATTCATCCGTATGACAGATGCCGGTTGCTTTTATTTCAATAAGAACTTCGCCTTCTTTAGGCCCATCAAGCTGCACTGTTTCTATTTGTAATGGTTCGCCTGCTTGGTAAACAACTGCTGCTTTTGTATCCATTGTGCCCCTTTTGAAATTGATAAAGTTGAAATAATGGAGAGTAATTTAGCATGGATTTAAGAGGAGCGGTAATGAGCGGCCTGTGACGTTTGTAGAAAATCTTGTTATGTATATGATTTTCATTAGGTATTAGGAGGTAAGGGTGTTTTTTTGGAATTCGTGTTTGACATTTATGTTTTTATTCGATCTAATATCTACCTATCGATAGGTAGATATTAAATAACAACTGAATAGGATAAAACTATGAAAATTTATGACGTCCCAGCTTTCCCAAACCCCGCAAGAGTGCGCATCGCGCTAGCAGAAAAAAATGCGACGGATAAAGTGACATTTGAAGAAATTGATGTGATGGCGGGTGAGCACCGAAATGCGACTTATCTCGAGAAAAATCCGGCGGGTGCCGTGCCAATTCTTGAACTAGATGATGGTTCTTGTATTTCGGAATGTTCTGCGATTACTGAATATATCGACCATACATTTGAAGGTATTGCCTTGACTGGTTCAAATGCCAAAGAGCGAGCAGTAGTGAACATGATGAACCGGCGTGCCGAATCGATGGTGTTAGATGCTGTTGGTGCTTATTTTCATCATGCAACTGATGGTTTAGGCCCAGAATTGGAAACCTACCAAAATGCTGATTGGGGGCAAAAGCAAAAGGAAAAAGCGACAGCGGGAATGAAATATTTCGATGGTTTGCTTGCCAGCAATGCATTTGTCACGGGAGAGAATTTTACAGCGGCAGATATCACTCTTTTTGCGGGTTTGGCATTTGCTGACTTTGCCAAGATAGAGATTCCATCTGACTACGCTCATTTACAAGAGTGGCGTGCTAAAGTAGCGGCTCGGCCAAGTATTGCAAATTAACCTCTATTCAATGTGTAGAGTTTTATGTATTTATGTTTTGGCGCATAAAACTCTATCTTTATAGAATTGATGAACTGGTTGAAGGTGAGTACCTAGGATATTAAAATGAAGATTAATGCCGAATTTAATAAAAGAGTTGTTGTGCATAGTGCGTCAATGGATTGGGTGGCATCCCCAATGGCCGGAGTGTCACGTCGACCGTTAGATCGTGTTGGTGATGAAGTTGCGAGGGCGACATCTATTGTTCGCTATGATCCAGGTAGCCAATTTTCTCCCCATGTGCACACGGGTGGTGAAGAATTTATTGTGCTTGAAGGCATATTTCAGGATGAACACGGTGATTTTCCAGAAGGCTCATATATTCGTAACCCCCCACAATCAAGTCATACGCCAAGTTCTGAAGCGGGGTGTGTGATTTTTGTAAAGCTCTGGCAATTTAGGCCTGAAGATAGGACGCATGTGCGTTTAAACTCACATTTGATGCAGGCGGTCCCTCACCGAGATAGGAAAGGGGTGTCGGTTATTCCGTTGTATAAAGATGACTACGAAGAAGTTGAAATTCAACACTGGGATGCGAACATTCAGGTTGAAATAGAGGTGCCTGATGGTGTTGAGATGTTGGTATTAGATGGGAGTATCGCTCAGGAGAGTGACACCTTGGTTTCAGGGAGCTGGCTAAGAATGCCGGTTAATTCAACGTTCATGGCTACTGCTGGAGAGAATGGCGCGAAAGTTTGGATGAAGCGGTATCACTTGGTATATGTTGATGAGCAAATTGACATGTTGCCTGCTGAGTAAGTTGATTGATACTTGTCTCAGCATCCCCTATGCTTCAAGATGCAAAACACACTATTAAATAGTATTAGAGACACGTTTTTTCAGCATTTCAAGATCAAATAAAATGAAACAAGATAAAGAGCTCGCCATTTTAGAAACGGCTATAGATATGATTCGTCAAGGCGGATATAACTGCTTTAGTTTTCGTAATATTGCTACTGCGGTTGGAATTAAGAGCTCCTCAGTACATTATCATTTTCCTACAAAAGATGATTTGATTGTTGCTGTGACAAAGCACTACACTGAAAAATTTCTTGGCGCTTTAGGAAGCCCAGATATGTCAATGAATAATGGAGTTGACCCTATTGCACGTTATGTTGCGGCATTTAGGCATGAGTTGGTTGAAGATCAAGGAATGTGTTTATGTGGTGTGTTGGGCGCAGAAGCTAGCGATTTGTCTGAACTGATTGTGAATGAAACGAGAGCGTTTTTTAAGCGTAATGTTGAGTGGCTAGAAAAAGCTTATGCTTTAAAAGGTGTGGACAAAAATATGACATATAGAAAAGCATTACAAACCATTTCATGCCTTGAGGGTGCGATGTTGATTTGTAATGCGAGCGACGACATGTCCATTTTTGACCTGTCTACTGAGCATCTATTAAATTCATAATTCGTATAGGTAGCGTTTTTATCTGTTATTCGAAATTGATCTTTTTTTAAAAATTTAATTTTATCGATAGTGGAAATGATGTTTCCACACGTAGGAGTAAATGGTTATGAAAGATAAAGCAATAGTATTAGGTGCAGGCCAGGGATTAGGGTCAGCATTGTGTAAAAAACTTTCGGAAGAAGGTTATGAGGTTATCGGTATTAATCGAAGCCTTGGTAACGATGAGGGAATAGGTCACAGGTTCCAAGCTGATTTAAGCGATTCTGAACATACGAAAGCGTTGCTGCAAAAAATGCTCACTGAATTTGGAACGCCGCAAGTAGTGATTCATAATACGGCACAATTGTTGATAAAGCCGTTCTTAGAGACTTCAGAGCAAGATTATTTTCAAGTATGGCAATCGACTAGTCAGTCTCTGTTTTCTGCAATGCAGGTGTTGCTGCCAGCAATGGTTCGCGCTGGGCAGGGAACCGTTATCGTTTCAGGTGCGACTGCCAGTCTCCGTGGAGGCAGTGATTTTTCAGCGTTTGCCTCGGCAAAGTTTGCGCTACGAGGTCTCACTCAATCACTGGCGCGTGAATTTCAACCTCAAGGCATTCATATAGCACATGTCTTGTTGGATGGAATAATAGATACGGTTCGAAGCAGAGAGTTGCATTCATTGGATGCTTCGCAAATGATGTTATCCGATGATATCGCTTCACAGTATTTGAATTTAATTCGCCAACCTTCGAGTACTTGGACGCATGAATTAGATTTAAGGCCTAGTGGTGAGAGATTCTAATGAAACAGGTAGATGTGGTCGTTATTGGCGGCGGTATCAGCGGCTTACACACCGCTTATGAGTTATCTAAAAAAGGGGTATCTTTTAAGTTGTTTGAAGCACGTCCTCGTTTAGGAGGCCGTATTTATTCTCCCGCTTCTAAGGTTACCGATATTGCATGTGATCTTGGTCCTTCATGGTTTTGGCCTGGACAAACGGCTATTGAAAAACTGGTCATTGAACTGGGTTTTCGACATCAAATATTCGAACAATTTTCTCAAGGTGATTCACTTTATGAACCAATGAATTCAGCGCTGATGAGAGGAGTGAGTGGAATTAGCATGCAAGGTTCTTATCGTATTCAAGGCGGTCTGGGTATGATAATTGATGCATTAAAAGTAAAGATTCAAAACAATTCACCATTAGATAGCGTGTCGGTGGGCACAAGAGTCCGTCGTATTGAGTTGCGAGACCACCGTACTATTAAGATTATAGTGGAGGGGGGTGATGACGTTGAAGCAACGAAAGTTGTAGTGGCAATGCCGCCGCGAGTTGCCTTGCAAGGCATTGATTTTTTGCCTAGTCTGTCTGAAAAAAGGGTGAACGCATTGAAACAAGTGGCGACATGGATGGCTGGTCATGCAAAAATGGTCGCAATCTATGAAAGTCCATTTTGGCGAGAAGAGGGTCTTTCTGGGGATGTGATTAGTCAGGTTGGGCCGTTGTCTGAAATCCATGATGCATCGCCTGTTGATGGCGAGGTATTTTCTTTATTTGGTTTTTTTGCAACGCCGCCGCAACAACGCCATCGCAATAAGTCCATCATGGATGCCAAAATTATTGATCAACTGACACGTTTATTTGGCGAAAAGGCGGCGTCCCCAATGGAGATCGTTTATAAGGACTGGGCTAGAGATGTGTTGACGGCTACTGATATGGACCAGTTGATTCCGAACCATCATGCTTCTAATTTATGGGATTCTAAGATGGAAGAAACGTTTAATAATCACTTAATATGGTCTGGTAGTGAAAGCGCTGATGGGCGCTATAACGGATATATTGAAGGCGCTATTTCTGCTAGTTATTTTGCCTTATCTCAATTGCATGATATTCAATAAGTGACACTGCTTTATGGTTCATCAAAAAAAGCAAACGTGCGGACTTCAATACTTTGCCTTGGTGTTGCATGGGTATTCGATGTTGGGTCGATAAAAGCAGAGTGAGGTGTAAAACGTGATGCGGTATCACTTTGTGTATCATAGCCTTTGATCAGTAAGGCTTCATCTTCTTGCATGTCAGGATAATAATACCAGCGTTGTGATTTGTTTTTCCTAACAGCATAGATTTCACCTAAATGGTCAGTGTCAGGAAACTCAATTTCTGCCGTGACTAAATCCTGTTCATCTAACGTTTTTGAATCTAAAAAAGCTAAAGGCATTTCTTCTACAGGGCCGTTGATAGAGCGCCAGAAATTGACCTGAATGAATCGTTTGCCGAGAAGGCGTTTAAAATCAGCAGTCTCGATCATTTGTTTGGCTCGATCTGGCCCGGTGTTATGTGTGTAATCTACGTGTACATGTTGAGCCGGTTTTCGTAAGCTATTTTTGATGCCTCGCCGGATAGTGTGGTCGAATATGAATATATCGGAAGCGCCGCTGACTTTCTTGATCACGGCTTGTATCTCTTTGTATAAGACGTTTTTTATCCATGCCTCATCGTCGAAATTTGGTTTTTTTAATACATGATTAGTTTTCTCAAAGCCATTTTCATGGAGTGTAAATGTTGCTGGGAACGATCTTGCATTAGTAATTTCGACCTCCTTCATTTGATAGGCATCGTTATAGGATTGGCCTTCGCTCGTGCCGGAATAGGTGACGCGAGGCTTGATGCTATTGTCGGGTGTGACAAAGTTTAATTGTGTAATTATTGTGTTGGGTTTCATCATTCTAGTTTTTTAGCGTGCTTGGATAATTATTGAAACACAAATAAAATATTTTGTCTATCTATTGATAGGTAGTTTTATATAGCAAGGAATATTCTTATCGCTATAGCTGTGTTGGAGGTGTATAAAAGTGAGTGTGATTAATTCGTAAGTAACTCAGTGCTTTTCATGAATATTAAGGTAGTATCGACGGCGAAATATTTTAATGGCTTGTAATTGAATAAAGCGGAGATTGTAATGAGATTGGTATTATTGATTGTTTTATCTTGCGTCGTGTCATCTGTCGGGTTGGCAGGTAATTTTATTTTAAGCATCGATGGAGAAAATTATGATGTGTCGTTAGGGAAAGACGAGACAATAAAAATTGGTGACAAAGAGCTTATCGTTAAGATAGAGCAAAAAGAGACGCTAACGTATCAATCCGACTTTTTTAGCTTCGATCATTCTAATAAACATGCGCCATCGAAGAGCACACTAGATGCTGGCCTTTTCCAAACAGCAATGATTACACCTTTAGGTGCATTGGTTTTGGTTCAGGAATATTCCACGTTGAATCCATCATCGTTGGTAGGGCTAATGATTAATGAAGTGACAAAAGAAGAGAAGCAATATGGTTATGAAATAACAGAGGAAGCAAGTGAGCGAACGCTTGCCGATGGGACAGTGCTGAAGGGTAAAGTGGTCTTTTCAAAATATAAAGGGTCGGATATCAAACGATATTTGTATACCTATGGAAAGAAAGATGCTGGAATATTGGTGATGACGCAAATTGACTATGAACTTGCTAAAGAGGATGAGGCGATGATTAATCAGTTTTTTAAGACATTAAACGTGGATATTCAATAGCGTTTAACGTTGAGTCCAAGATAGTTAGGAGCGATTATTCCAGTACTGTCGTGGGTACTGGAAACTCCGATATAAATAGAAAGCCTGTTATGGATAAGTTTTATTCTTTTATACAGGTTTTTTCTCGTATCTGAAAAAGTTGAAGTATTCCAAACCCGCCAACCATCATTGCAATTGCCAGTGTGGTGGCAATTCCTTCGGGGGTGGTGACCCAAACTTTTCCAATGATTAATGCAATAGATAAGGCTACCCAAATGAAATCATTGCTAGAAAAGTATAAAATAGTCGGCT